>JALOQC010000013.1 GCA_025453555.1 Myxococcota bacterium
GTCCTTTCGAGACCCAAGCCGAAGCCGAAGCCGCGCGCCGTCGCGTGGAGGCCGAGGAGCAGATGGCGACGTTCGTGGTCCGCCGCCGCGACTGATCGCGCGCCGCTTCGGTCCCGTGAACTGGCCCGCTCGAGCGATCGAGCGGGCCGATTCGCGTTTGAAGGAGCGGTCGAGGCACACGATCTCGCGGCCCTCTGCGTGGTTCGGGGCTGACCGAAGTGGACGGTGGAGCCGCACGTCACGTACGGCTTCAGAGCGGGAGCGCGCGTTCGGCTTCGGTGCTCAGGGCGTCCGCCGCGCGGGCACGAAGGCGCGCGAGCTCGCCCAGCGCGCGCAGGATCACCGCCGGCCGCGCGCCGGTCGCGTCGCCGCTCACGCGCGGGCGGTGCGCGACCGGGACCTCGGACCACGCGTAGCCGAGCAGAGCAGCTCGGCGTCCACCGCCGCGCCGTCCGCTTCGAGCCGCGCCTCGAGCAAGAAGCGGCGCGGGAAGACCTTGAACGCGCAGTTCAGGTCGCGCGCGTGCACGCCGAGCGTGAGCCCGACGAGGCTGGTCCAGGCGACCCCGGAGACCGTTCGTGTGAACGCATCGCGACGCGGCGCGCGAAACCCACAGAGCAGGCGGTCGCTCCGCAGCGACGCGAGGTGGGGCGCGATCTGCCGGGGATCGATCTGCCCGTCGCCGTCCACGTAGAGCACGTGCTCGTTCGTGGCTGCGAGCAACCCGCTCCGCAGCGACGCCCCGTAGCCACGGTTGTGCTCGTGCCGCACCAGGCGAAGGCCGGGCACCCCCTGCGCGAGGGCCTCCACGATCGAAGCCGTCTCGTCCGTGCTGCCGTCGTCGACCACCACGATCTCGAGCGCGTCCACGTGCCGCGCGAGCTCGGCCGCTTCGTGCACGACCCGCGCGACGTTCCCCGCCTCGTTGAAGCAGGGTAGGACCACGCTGAGCTCGGTCGCACGCGACATCGGCGCGGAGGTTAGGAGGCGCACTCGGAGCGGGCAACGCGTGTGCGCCCGAGAAGGCTTCCCGAGCCCCCGAGGACCCCCGGTTGCCGCCATTTCCCGAGCGGGCATCGTGATCTCGAGAGATCGTTCGGGGGTGAGGGCGGCGTCTATCTACGCGGCGGCTCGCGCGCGGCCCGTGTACGACTACGCTCCGCGCCGTGACGGGCGGGCCTCGGAACGACGACCCAGCGACACGCGTGGACGCGCGCGAGACGAACGCGGACCTGCGCGGGTCGAGCGCGTCGTCGTCGACCGAGTCGGCCGAGCCGACCGAGCCGACGACCGCGCCGACGAGAACGGAGGCGACCGAGTCGACCGAGTCGACCGAGTCGACCGAACCGACGACCGAACCGACGACCGAACCGACGACCGCGCCGACGACCGCGCCGACGAGCGAGCCGACGAGAACCGGGGCGACCGCGGCGTCGGAAGCGCCGCTCGCCGCCACGGACGACCCCGAAGCTCGCGCCATCCCCAGCTGGCGCCGCACGCTCCTCGCCAGCGCGCTCTTCGCGGGCGCTTGGCTCTACGTCTTCCCGCACTACCCACAGCTCAACAACCCCAACGAGAACGTGCGCGTCTACATGACCGCCGCGCTCGTCGAGGAGGGCGGCTACGAGATCAGCCGCTTTCGTGCGCGCTGGGGTTGGACCAACGACGCCGCGTGCGTCGACCACGCGCCGGACGGGACGCTCGCGCCGTGTTCCGGACGCACCGAGCGCGACCACCACCGCCGCTACTACAGCGTGAAGGCGCCCCTCGCGAGCTGGATGGCGGTCCCCGGCTACGCGATCGCCCGCGCGCTCCGCCATGCGCCGATGCAGCGCGACGACGCCCTGTGGTGGATGCGTGTCTTCGCGAGCGGGCTGCCGATGCTCGCGTTCTTCGTCTTCTTCCACCGCTGGCTCGGCGCGCGCGTACGATCGCCCGTGATCCGCGACGCGACCTTCGTGGCGACGGCGCTCGGCTCGGTGCTCCTCGGCTACTCGTGGATGCTCGCGAGCCACTCCACGAGCGCCGCGAGCGCGTTCTCGAGCTTCGCGCTGCTCTTCGACGCGCACAGCATCCACCGCACGCGTCGACCCGCCGCGAGCTCGGTCGACGTCCGCGCGCAAACGCATGCGTGGTGGCGCCTGCTCCTCGCCGGCTTCTTCGCCACCGCGACCACCGCGCTCGAGTACCCCTGCTTCTTCGTCACCCTCGCGCTCTGCGTGTACGCGCTCGTCGCGCTCCGCCCGCGCGACCGCGACGCGACGCTCGGGCGCGCGCGCCTGCGCTACCTCGGGCGCCTCGTCGCGTTCGGCGCGGGCGCGCTGGTGCCCGTGCTCGTCGTGATGCACTTCCAAGCGAGCGCCTTCGGCAGCCCCTTCTCGCCTGGCCACCTCTACGTCGAAACCGAAGGCCTCCGCGCCGGCCACGAGAGCGGCTTCTTCGGCGCGGACGCGTTTCGTCTCGACGCCGCGTGGAAGCTCCTCTTCCATCCGCGGCTCGGCCTCTTCGCGACGACCCCGTTCTTCGCGTTCGCGATCTTCGGAGTCGTCGTCGCGTGGCGGCGCGCGCGCTTCCCCACCGCGGTCTCTCTCTTCGCGTGCACCACCACGTACCTCGTCATCTGCTTGATGAACAACTGGGAAGGCGGCTGGGTCATCGGCCCGCGCTACCTCGTCGTCACCCTCCCCTTCGTCGCCGTCGCGTCCGCCCTCGCCCTCGACGAGCTCGCCCGTCGACGCCGCACCCTGGCCCACGTCCTCGCCCTCGGCGCGACGGCCGCGTCGCTCGTCACGGGCGGCATCCCGAGCCTCTATCCCCACGTACCACCGGACCTCGACTGGCCGCTCGCGCACTTGTTCCCCGCGCTCCTCGAGGTCGGACGCGCCCCCGACAACCCGCTCCTCGCGTGGGGTGCGCCCGCGGCAGCGTCACTGCTCCCGCTCGCCGCGATCGCGATCGGCGCATGGGTCTTCGCGTCCCAACGCTCGCGCGACCGCAAGACCCTCGTGCTCTCGGCCGCGTTGGCGACCGCGCTCGTGGCACCGCAAGTCTTCGCCGCCCCGGACCGCACGCCCGCCGTCGATCAGACGGTGACGTACATCGTCGAGCATTGGGATTGATCGCTCCGCGAACGACGTCCTTCGCGCCAGGACACCGAAAACGACGAACCGGGTGGGACTCTCGTCCGCACCCGGTTCGTTTGGTTTGAGCCTTCGGTACCACCTGCGGACCACCTGAGGGCGCTCGCAACGGCTGTCCAGGGCGTCGAACGGCGCGAGTCGTTCGACGTCCACCAAGCGGTGGAACGCGCAGAGACAGTGCTCGCTCACGTCGAAAAGCTAGTACAACAGCTCACAAGTGCGTTCCGGGTTTCAGCGGCGCTGGACGCGGATCTCGCTCGCCGACCTCCTCGAATAGGCTTTGGCCTGTCCATCGTCGGCGCGGCAAACGACCTGCGCGCCGATCATCCACAGAAACCCGGAACGCACTCGTGAGCTGCTGTACTAGCGCTAGCGCGTCTCGCTTCCGGAACGCGCGCGTAGCTGAGCCATCACCGCAACATCGGTGCGCCGTGCTGCCGGACGAAACGCACCGTGCCCTCGACATCCGTCAGTCGCTCCACCAGGAGTCGCGCCTCCAGCTCCTCCGGCAGACAGACCTGGAACTTGCTGACCTGCAGGTGCGACATGCGGGCGACGTAGCGTCGAGCTTGGGCCCGCCAGTCGACGTCGCGGAGGCGCGCGAGGGCGTCGGTGACGACGGCGTCGGCGAGCGGTTTGGTGGGCTTGAGGGTGAGGTTGCCCGCCGTCCACTTGCCGGCGCCGAGGTCTTCGAGCGCAGACGCGAGGAGGCGGTTGATCGCGCCTCCGGCGAAGGTGTGCCATTGGTGGCTTCCGCCGGCGGCTTCGATGGGTGCGACGCCGGGCTCGACGAGGCCTTCGTAGGAGCGGCGTAACAAGCCGAGCTCGCGACGAGCGGGCGGCGTGAGCCACGTGGGGGAGTCGTCGGCGGCGAGGGCTCGCTTCATCTCCTGGCAGAGCTCGTAAGAGAGCATCGAGGGGAAGCCGAGCCAGCTCGGGACGCGGCCGCGGGCGGCGGGGACGACTTGGACGAGGCCGCGGTCGAGCTCGACGTGGGTGACGGCCCAGCTTCGGCCGGCGAGGCGGAAGAGGAGGCCCTCTTCGCGGTCCATGCAGGATCGGATGAAGAGCGATTGAACGGTGCCGATCTCGGTGCGTCGGTACATGACGCGCACGACCGATGGCGCCGAGAAGACGGCGTAGAGCTCGAAGAAGTTCTGGCGTCCGTAGCGGCGCTCGCCATCTTCTCCGAGCGACAATAGTCCGTCGGATTCGTGGAGGATGCGTCGTTCGACCATGGTGTCGACGAGCGCGTCGACGTCGGCGGGGTCGAGGCCGCGGAAGCAGTACGCGGGCGCGATGTGCTGGAGGACGCGGTGGCGCGAGACGCCGCCCTCTTGGAGCGAGAGCGCGAGGATCTGGTGCGCGAGGATGTGTGCGGCCTCCGCGATGGGTTCGACGTCTTCGACCCAGCCGCGGCTCATGAGGCGCACGAGGGCGAGCGCTTGGAGGAGCGTCTCGTCGCCGACGCAGAAGAAGCGGTAGTTGGAGCGGGTGCCGGGCCGGCGACCGGTGCGGCCCATTCGCTGGAGCAGGCTCGCGACGGTGCTGGGGGCGCCGAGCTGCATGACGAGGTCGAGGTCACCGACGTCGATGCCGAGCTCCATGGTCGAGGTGCAGACGATGGCGGTGTTGCGGCCACCTGCGAACTGCTGCTCGGCGAGCTGGCGGTCGGCGCGGCTGACGGCGCTGTGGTGGACGAAGACCTGGAGCTCGTCGCGGAGCGGATCGTCGCCGCGAGGGACGTGCATCGCGGCGGCGAGACGCTCGGCTTCGGCGCGGCTCTCCACGAAGACGAGGCTCTTCTTGCCCCAGCCGAGACCGCGCGCGGCGGAGGCGGCCTCTTCGAGGTCCGCGGTCAGCTCGATCGCGAGCTCGCGCTCGGCGGCAGGCTTGGGCGGATCGACCAGCACGAACGACCGCTCGCTCGAACCCTGGAGCCACGCGCCGATGGTGGCAGGGTTACCGACCGTGGCCGACAAGCCGATGCGTTGGAGGTCGCGATCGCAGAAGCGACGCAAGCGCTCGAGGATGCTGACGAGGTGCGCGCCACGATCGTCCGCCGCGAACGCGTGGATCTCGTCCACCACGATCGCGCGGAGCTTCCGAAAGAGCGTCGCAGCGTCCGTGCGTTCGCTGATGAGCATCACCTCGAGCGACTCGGGCGTGGTCATCAGGATCGAGGTCGGCTCGCGCTTGAAGCCCTTCTTCTGCGAGGCGCCGACGTCGCCGTGCCACTTGAAGGCACGCAGACCGACCATCGCGGCGTAGCTCTGGATGCGCTCTTCTTGGTTGTTGAGGAGCGCGCGGATCGGACAGACGTAGAGCGCGCGCACCTCCTCGTCGCCGCCCTCTTCGAGGTCGCGCTCGTCGAGGATGCGGCTGAGGACGGGGAAGATCGACGCTTCGGTCTTCCCGCCCGCGGTGGGCGCGAGGATGACGGTGTTGTGGCCGTCGACGATGGCGTTCACCGCGAGGTCTTGGACGGGGCGGAGCGCTCGCCACCCCAGCTCGTGGACGATGGCGTGCCGAAGCGAGGGGTGGAGTCGATCGAGGGCTCCGACGGTGGTTGACCCCGCCGAACCAGAGGCGCCGCGGTCGTCAGCCATCGAGGCGTTTCCTCGGGCGAGGATTCTCGTCGGGCGCCTCGTCCGCCGCCTCTTCCGCGTCGGTTTCGACGGGTCCGCCGCGGCGCGCCGCGAGCTCTTCGGGACGCAAGGCGTCTTCGTCCACGTGGAGCTGGTACTGCGCGCGAGGATCGAAGGTCTCGTGCAGGTCGACGCGGTCCATGACGTCGACGAGCTCGCGTAGGAAGTAGCGCGGGGTGACCGCGACCTCCCCGCCGAAGCCGGAGACGACCTTCGCCACCAGGTCGCGCACGAAGTCGTCGTCGATCTTGGCGCGCACCCGCGCCGCGTTTCGCGCCGGGAACATGTCGCGAACGCGGAGGCCGACCTCGACCAAGCGCTCGCTCGTGAAGGGCAGCAGGCGAACCTGCGGCGCGCGGAGGTTGTCGTGGTCGGCCTCGGCGCCGAAGCGCACCGAGACCCGCTGATGCAACGCCGGCGCTCCGCGAAGTCCTTTGTATCCCTCGAAGAATTCGGGCGTTCCGGTGACCACGAGGTAGAGACCGGGGAGCTCGCCGTTGGCGAGCATGTCGACGAGCTGCCGCAGACCGTTGAGCGATTTCTCGCGCGTCTGGGCCGGCATGCGCTGGATGGTCTCGACCTCGTCGAGCACCACGACCAGCCCCGCGTGGTCCGACTGGCGCAGCAACGTGAGCAAGCCACGCAGGAAGGTGAGCGCCGCGGTGCCGTCGACGCGTCCCTTCACACCCGCGCCAGTGAGCACCGTGCGGGGAACGTCGGGCTCCCCGCCGAGCCATGCGAGCAAACGCTGCGCGGTCTGCAGATCGCCGGTCTCGCTCGCGCGGTGGTAAGCGCGCAGCACGGACGCGAACGCGGAGTTCTCCCGACTGATCGCGCTGAGCTTCTCCTCGAGCTTCGTCTGCACCGCGTCGACGAAGGCGGGGTCGTCTTCTTCGATTCCCTGCAGACGCGTGACCTGATCGCCGATCTCGTAGAGCCAACCCTCGACGACCGGTTGAAACGCGCCCGCTCCGTCCGCGGCGGTGGTGAGGCGCTCGATGAGCCTGCGGTACACCGTCTCGAGGTGATGCAGGGGCGTGTCGTTCACGCTGATCTGCACCTCGGCGGTCGCGAAGCGCTTCTCACGCGCGCGTGCACAGAGCAGTCGCGTGCAGAAGGTCTTGCCGCTCCCGTACGCGCCGCGAATCCACTTGGAAGTGCACGCGCCCTTGGCGACCGCGTCGAGCTCCTCGTCGACGACCTGCATCAAGGGCGCGAGCCCCGTCGCGAAGTGGTGCAGTCCCGCGCTCGGCACCGCGCCTTGCCGCAAGGCGCGGACGATCTCCTGCGCTTCGTGCTCTCCGACGGTCATGCCTTCCCTCGCGTCGCTCGCGTCCAGGTGTACTGCACGTCACCGGTCGGCAGCGACTCGACCTCGAAGGAGGGCGCCCCGAGCTCGTGCAGGCGGCGACGCAGCTTCGTCATGAAGCCGGTGACGCGGGTGATCGGACGCTTCTGAACCTTCGAGAGCTCGGTCGCGGTCGCGCTGCCGTTCTCGGCCAAGAGCAAGAGCGTCGACTTCTCCATCGCGTCGAGCTGCGCGAGCACCGCGTCGTCGAGACCGAGGCGGCTCAGATCGGACGTGGCGACGATCACCGCACGGTTGCGCTCGCCGTCGTAGAGGTCGAGCTGCGGCAGCTTCGGCCGGCTCGTCTTGCGCTTGCGCGGAGGTTTGCCGCCCTGCACGGACGAGAAGTCGAGCTCTTCACCGACGGACTCCGTGCCGTACCACCAGGTCGGCAGATCGGCGCCGACGCCTTCGGGCACGAGCCACGCGAGCGGGACCACGACCTCTTCGAGCCCGCACCCGCCGTGGAAGCCGACGTGTGGCTTGCCGCGGTAGGAGCCGAGCTTCCATGCGAAGGCCTTGCGCCCGGCCGGTCCGCCCAACCCTTCCACGTCGATCTCGATCCATCCCTCGGGCACCGGCTCGTCCGCTTCGAGCGCACACCAACGCGCGCTGTTGCCTTTGCCGGCGTTGCGCTCCTTCCCGAGGAAGGGCGTGTGGCCGTGGTCTGCGGTCACGAGGACCTTTCGGTTGGCCGCGAACGCTTCCTGAAGCGTCGGCACGAAGTGGTGGATGTCCTCCGGCCGCACACGCGACGCCACGCCGGTCGCGTGACCGCCGATGAGGTCGTCGATGGCGTTGAAGACCACCGCGACCACGTCGAGCGCGTCGTCGCGGATCGCTTCGCGAAGCGAGGCGCCGTCGTCGTCGAGGTCACCTTTGAGAAAGAGCTTGCGGCGTCGGTCGCCGAGCGCGCGGTTCTGGGAGAAGCGCGCCGGATCGGTGCGCCGCTCGCCGCTTTCGCGCCACGTGAGCTCGAGCGCCCAGGGATCGTGGGGCAGCTCGCCGAGGAAGAGCGCGCCGCGCGCGTGGCTGGTGATGGTCGGCAGTGGTGCGAGCGCGGGGATGCCTTCCGCGCGGCCGCTCCCGGGCGCGGACGAGATGCCGATCGCGGGGCGTCGATCCGCCAAGCCGTGCAGCAGATCGACGAAGACCGGGTAGCTGCAGCCGTCGAGGACGACCACGAGCACGCCGCCGTGGCCACGCGATCGGCGGCAGGGGTCGCCCTTGAGGACCGCTTCGGTCCAGAGGCGGTGGAGCGGCACCACGCCTTCCGCATGCCAGCGATCGACGTAGTTGTGCGCGAGCAGCTTCGCGAAGGCTTCGTTGTCCGCGTTGCGACGTGCCTCCCACCTTCCGAGCAGCACGCGCGCCTCGCTGCTCCAACGCGCGGAGCGACCGAGCGCGCGCTGGAGGTGGCTGGCCGCCAGATCGGCGAACGATCCGTCGCGCAAGTAGCCGAGCACGCGCTCCGACACGCTCGTCGCGTCGGCCGGCGGGGTGTCGAGCCAACGCGAGAGCCGAGCCATCTCTTCGAGGAGATCGATCTCGCTCTGCATCCGCGAGGCGGCGCGGTGTCGGCGCAACCAGTCGATGTCCTCGGAGCCGACCGGCAGGCCCTCTTTCATGCGCGCGACGAGCGCGTGGCAGCGATTCTCGAGACCGAGCTTGAGCAGCGTGCTGCGCGCGAGCACGCCGGGCGTGAGGTAGGTGCGGCCGAGGGACTCCGCGCGCTCGAGGTAGTCGGCGGCGTGATGGCCGAGGGCATGCACCGCGTCGACCGCCACACGCGCGATCACGTCGCGGAGGTGGGCGCCCTTCAGATCGACGGTGCTCGACCCACGCGCACGCTCGAGCACGCCCCAGACCGCTTCGGGGAGCTCCTCGACGTCGATCGCCATGAGCACGCCCCGCACGAGGAGCTGCTCGAGCGTCTGCACGAGGCCATCCGGCTCCTCGATCGCCCACGCGAGCAGGCGTCCCTCCGGACCGAGCAGGCGCGGGAGGTTGCGCGTGACGAGCGGGACCAAGTCCGGCGACCACTCCGGCGGCGAGCGCAGCCACTCCGCGAGCAGCAACCCCGCGTTCTCCACGCGGCGGATGCGCGCCCCCACGCAGACGTCGAGCAGGAGCTCGTCGAGCAAGCGCCGATCGATCACCGTCGGCAGGGTTCGCCCGTCGATCGCGGCGCGGAGCTCGTCGAGATGCTCGAGCGCGAGGCGGACCACGCTCGGGTCTTCGAAGCCCAGCACCTGCACGTCGAGCACGGCGCGCAGGATGTCGAGCGGCTCGAGGCGCACGACCTCGCGCTTCTCCGCGCGGCGCACGAGATCGAGGGGGAGCGTCTCGGCGACCTCGCGTGGAAGCAGCGCGACCACGCCGGCGCCGCCGGACTTCCAGAGCAGGTGCCGAAGATCGAGCTCGGACTTCGGACGCACCACCGTCCACGTGCCGTGCGCGGTGTGCAGGATCTCCGGCACCGGCCCGAGCGACTCGTCCTCGACGGTCAACACGTAGCCGGTCGAACGCGCGCCCGCGTTCCCCAACACTTTCTTGAGCAGGGCTTCGGCGCGGCTCAAGGCTCAGCCCTTCGCGCTCGGGTCGACGTCTTCGACCATCAACCGCACGCGCACCTCGCCTCGCCCGCTGTCTTGGAGCTTGCGACGTGCGTCTTTCCAGAAGTCGGCCAGCGCGTCGGCGTCGCTCGCGTCGAGCGTCCTCTCGAGCAGGAACGCGTCGGGTTTCGGCGGCGGCGGTGGTGGGGTTGGCGTGCGGGGCCGCGGCGGCGGCGGCGGCACGACGCGGACGATCCGTCGAATCAGCTCCTGCGCGCTCGCGTTCCACTCTTCGATGCGCTTCCGCGCGAGCGGCTCGCCGTCGTCGCGCAGGAGGGCACGAAGCGCGGCCACGCAGGTGCGCGCGTCGGCGGCGAGCTCGTGCTCCGCGGGCACGTCGACGAGGGTGCTGAGCGATCCGCGGTGGATGGTCTCGACCGCGGACCCCCACGCGCTCGCGTCGCGCACCACCGCGCGATGCTCGTCGCTCGCGTCGTCGGGCCACGCGTCGAGCAGCTCGCGCAAGGTCGAGAACGAGTCCTGAGTCCGCGCGAGCGCACCGAGGCGCGTGTGAGCCTCGCGGTTCACGCGCAGGCGGCTCGAGCTTGCGGCGTCGTCGTCCCCGAGGATCGCCGCGATCTCCTTGTGCACGGTGGTCAACGCGGTGCGCGCGTCGCGACCGCATCGACGCAACGCCTCCGCGTACGCGTCTTGGCCGGCCACGGTGCGGTTCGCGCTCGGCGGCTCGAGCCCCGCGAAGAGCGCCGGCCCCAGCTCGCGCGCGCGCGACCACTCCGCCACCGAGAGCAAACGCGCCCGCTCGAGCACGAGGTTGCTGCGCGCCTTCGTGTCGTAGGTCAGCGAGAGCGGTGTCCCGTCGCCCGCGAGGATTCGGAAGCTGTGCAGGCGCGCGACGTAGAGCAAGAAGAGGTTCCGCACCGCGGGCTCGAAGCCGAACTCGCTCCAGAGCTTCTCGTCGATGGGGTCCCAGCTCACGCGCTCCGCCGTCGCGAGATCCGTGACCGCCTTCAGGTAGCGCGTGTCGAGGCGCAGGCGCCCGCGGGTCTGCCCGAGGTCCAAGAGCTCGAGCGGCAGACCGAGCTCCTTGAGCGCCTTCGTGTTCGACTCGTCGAAGGGCGCCGACTGCTCGGTGGTGTTGGCGGCCTCGACGAGCCATTCGGTCAGCGCGCGCAGCCCTGCGGGGCCGTAGCTCTTGCCGAACGAAGGATGCAGCGGGAAGCGCAGATCGAGGAGCGCCTCCGCGAGCCGCCGTGGGTTGTTCGCGAGGACGTTGTCGGGCGGCTTGTCGCCGAAGTCGCCGTAGAGCGCGTAGATCTGGCCGTGCTCGCGGTAGACGCGCGTGAGCGACTCGACGATGCGCGAGCGCATCATCGCCATGCGCGACTCCGCTTGGTCGATCACCTGGCGGCGCTCGCTCTCGCCGAGGCGCGTGAGGAGCTCGGCGCCCTCGGGCGTGCAGAGGTGCTGGGCGGCCGCGTAGTCCGTGAGGTCGTCGAGCTCGTGGCTCGTCATGTGGCGCGGCAACCAACACGCGGTGGCGAGCCGCCCCTCGCGGCTGCGCACTTGCTGCGCGCGCTGACGGTCGTTCTCGACCGTGTAGCCCGGATCGTCCCAGGGGTAGTCGATGACGATGCGGAAGAGCTCGCCCTCTTCGGGACGGAACTGCGCGTTCGACATCTCGCGCACGTTGCGGATGTGGATCGCGCCGCGGCGCTTGGTGCCGCGCCAGTCGTAGTCGACGGTGCAGGAGACGTTGGTGTCCCAGCGCGCGCCGGTGAGCCCGAGCTCTTCCTTGAGGATCTGCAGGAAGGTCTTGAGGCGGACGTTGTGGGCGGACACCGCGCCGCGCGCGCGGTCGAGGTACTCCTCGAGGTTCGCGCCCTGCAGCACGACGGTGACGGTCGCGGTCTTGCCGCTGCCGACGACCTGGAGCGCGGTCGCACGGCGCCCGAGCTCCACCAGGGCCTGGTGCGCCGCGATCATGCGCCCGCGGTCGTCGTGGCCTTCGACGTCGACGTCGTTGAGCCGCACGAGGCGCTCGACCGTGAGCCCGCCGGTGCCCTTGAGGCGCGGGGACACCTCCGCGAGCAGCGCGGTCTTCACGAGCTGGTCGAGCACCTTCTCCTGGCGCTCGTCGAGCGCGATGCCGCCCTGCTCTTCGGGCTTGCGCATCTCGACCATCGCGGGTCGGAAGCGCTGGTAGTAGAGCTGGTGGATCTTCTGCAGGTCGTCGAGCTTCTTGCGGCCCTGCGGCGTCTCCTCGGGCGGGAAGATCGCGGCGAAGGCGCTGCCCACGGGGAGGAACTGCCCGAGCGGAAGGTCCGGGTAGTGGATGACGAGCAGCTCGTAGAGGAGCCGCAGCGCGGTGCGCTCGCGCTGCATGAGCGACGAGATGTCGATGAGCATCTCGATGAGCGCGGGGTGGAAGGGGTAGACGTCGCGCAGGTAGTCGAGGTCGGCGTTCTGCAGGAGCGTCGGCAGGGTCTTCTTGTGCGCCTCGACCAGGGTCCCGAGCGCGGCCTCGATCGCGTCCGGGTGGCGCCGCTGCAGCACACGCTGCCGGCAGATGTGCCGCAGCTCGACGTCTTGGAGCGTGGTCTGCTCGAAGCGCTCGCTGTGGTGCGCGAGGTGCTCTTCGAGCGCGTCGTCGCTCGCCATGTCCGGGAAGAACTCTTTGAGCTTCCGCTGCCGCGCCACGAACACGAAGAGCGGCACCGCGCGCCGTCCGTCCGTGTGATCGATCGTCGTGTTGAGCTGATTGATCGCGCGTTTGAACTCCGCCTCACTGCGCTCACCGAGCCAGAGCATCAGCTCGTCGACGAAGAAGACCACGCCGCCGAAACCTTGGGCTTTGACGTGGGTGCAGAGGCGCTGCAGGCCCGCGGCCCAGTTCGGGTCGATGCCGGCGCTGCGCGCGTCGCGGCCCTTGAACGCGAGGTAGGCCCGCGCGAGGTCTTCGCGGTCCCGCGGCTCGCCGCCCGCCATGAGCTCGAACATCGCCTTGGACGCGAGCACGTTGCCCTTTCGGAGCTGCTCCCAGAACGCGTCGCCGTATTGCGCGGCTTCGCGCCGCATCTCGTCGAGCACCCCGTCGACGTGCAGGAACTCGAAGGCGGGCTTGCCTGCGGCCTCGAGCGCACGGTTGGTCGCCTCGTAGACCATGCGGTCGAACGCGCCCTCGTCCGCGGTGAGCATGTGCAGCCGCACCACCAGGAGGTTCGCGCGCGAGAGCCACTCCCGGTGTCCACGCGCGCGCTCGATCACCGGCGCCGGCTTGGCCCACGCAACCTCGCGACCCTGCAGCAGCATCGCGAGCAGCGACATGAAGTGGCTCTTGCCGGAGCCGAAGCTGCCGTGGACGAAGCGCCCCATCTCCTCGCCGCGCTCGAAGACGTGCCGCATCGCGTCGAGGATGAGCGGCAGCTCCTTCTCGACGGTGGGCGTGAACACGTAATCGGCGACCAGCTTCGCGTCGCGCGCCTCGTCGTCCTCCGTGCGGAGCTTGACGACGAACTCCTGCGCGGTGATCTCCTCCCGCGTCGGGAGGGCGAATGCGTCTCGAATGGTGAGGGACAAACCCGGATCTCCTGCGCGTCGGTCAGCACGCTGCGACGCTGGCCGCGAGTATCTCGAACACGCGCCGGAAGGTCGAGCGTTCGTCTCGATGGGTAGTCACTCGGCGCCGTCCAACTCCACCATCTCTTCGATGGTCAGCGCCGACTTGATGGGCGTGTAGACGTCGAGCCCGCGCGCGACGACAGACACCACGAGCGAGAACGGCTGTGCCCGCTCTCGAAACGCCTTTCGTTCGTCCCACCAGCCGTTGATGGGCAGGACCGCGATCAGCTTGGCGCCGGCGAGCTGGGCCGCTTTCCCGGTCCAACGATCGCTCTGGACCGTGCCCGCGCTTCGGCGCTTCGGACCAATCGTCCAACGGAAGGACTTTGTCTTCTTTTGCTGGCCCACTCGTTCGCGGACCGTCTTGTTGATTCGGTACCGGAAGGCGTCCTCGCTCTCTTGAGGACCCTGCATGTCCCATTTGAGGTCCATTCCTCGGAACGACCTTCGTCGGAAGGTGTGAACCTCTGGCAGATAGGAGAGCGTGACGCGGAGCTCGACCTCAAGATCGCTGTTGTCGAGGAGGAGCTCTTCATCGACGGGGAGTCGGAAGAACTTCGCCTCGCGCTCGAACTTTGGCTCGGTCGGAGACGTGCCCGGCCTCTTCGGGGGCTGCTTCTTCAGCACCTGTCGCACGACCGTGTTGGGCATCTCGTCTTCGATCACGACGGTGGCTCGTTCCTTCACACACGAGGTGGCGAATTCTTCATCGGGCACGCCGTAGCCGCAGATTCGCAGCCGTTCGTTGAGCGAAAACTGCTCCTTCATGGCGGGTGTCCACGCCGCCGAATGAACGATGAGCGCTCGAACCGTCGCGGGCCGTAGGGTCGCGTCGGTCGCCCAGATGCGAGCGGCGAGGTGACCCGCCCGTGCAACGGCCTCACTCGTGGCCCACATCGAACCCAGCGGTCGGTGCGGCAGATGGCTCGTGGTGAGGGTCGTGAGGGTCGCCGCTGTCACGTCCGGACGTTCACCGTCGAACGCGACGTTCCCGCCCTCGAAGACGACCTCCGGCTTGATGACCGGCACACGCTCCGCGTTTGCGGGCCGAGCGGTCGTATGCGGAGAGATGCCGCCCTCCGTCCCGACCGCCGCGTAGGACGAGTAGTACTCGGGAAACGGAGGCAGCTTCGTACGCCGGGTGTAGGCGCCGACCGTGAGCACGTTCCACGCGTGGGCCGGATCCTCCATCGACTGCGCCAAGTTCTCTTTCGGATATCCCTTCAGGAGCTCGACCGCCCCGGAGTCAGCATTGCCCGCGGAAACGCATATCAGTCTTCCAACACCATCGTTCCACGCGAGCTGCTCGCAGACCTGGCTCCAGTCGGTCGGTGCCAGCGGCGCGCGTGGCGCGGTCACGGAACACACGAAGACTCGTGGACCGGGATGCGCGACGCTTTCGGCTGCGACGATGGCGTCTTCGGTGATCGGTGCCCACAGGGCTCGTTCGGGCGATCCGACTGGACTCGATGCGGTCTTGATCTTCACGGACTGAAGCCAGTGCGACGCCTCGCTCACTCCCGAGTCCAGCGCGTCTCCCACTCCGTCGAGGTGGAGCGCGACGCCCGCCATCTTCGTTCCGTGGCCGATCGTGTCGATGGCCGAGGTTTGCGGCAGGACGGTCGCGGCGGAGAGAACGGCGCTCTTCAGGAGCGGATGCGTGTCGAGAATCCCAGAATCGAGCAGCACGACCGCGGGAGCCTCTGCAGGCGGAGGCGCCATCTGGTGTTTGGCCACTCCCACGTCGTCGTCGTAGTCGCGATAGAGCCAGTCGCGCACGTCGCGCTCGGCGAGCTGGACCTCGTAGATGCAGTCGACCGCATTCACCAAACGGCGCAGCTCATCGAGGGTGAGCTTGGCGTAGAAGAGCGTGAACATCGCGGTTACGAGTTCAGCGGCCGGCTTCGCAGAGGCGATCACCCACAGCTGGTGGAGGATCTGCCGACGTGACGCAGCGCTCACCTCCGGCTCGTAGGCGCCGCCTCGGCAACTGATCGCCAACCACTGCGCCTTCGTCGCGAGCGCCTCGAGAACATCCGCGCTCGCGATGTCGTTGACGACCGCCAGCGCGATCCCCTCGATCGGGGCGATCAGCGGCTCATTCCTGGGCGCACCCGTCTTTGGGCTGACCTTCGCCGCATCGGCGTACTCGGTGATCTTCCGCCTCAGCGCGTCGAGCTCGGCCGACTTGGCATCCAGCAACACCGCGCCGGTGTCCGCGTCCTCGCCCACGACGCGCACCTTGTCGGCGTGGCGGAGTGAGGACAGCGGTAGCTCCTGTCCGACGGTCGGCGTCACGACCACGAGCTCGCGGCTCGCGTCGGGATCGCGAGCATCCGGTGGACGCTCCGCGACCGTCTTCCGGATGGCATCGAGCTGGGCGATCAGGAACGCGCGATGCGCGCTCGGGTCACGTGGCGGCAGCGATGGCTCCTTGTCGCCGCCGCGTTGAACCGGCGTGAAGACCTCCGAGGACTCGATGCGGCCTCGGAGGAGTGGGAGCTTCTCCTCGGTCATGACCGCGACTGGAAGCCCTGCTGGGTCTCACCGCGGGATCGCGCGGCCTCGAACGCGCGTCGGACCGAGTCGGCGTCGAGCGCCTGGCGGCCCTCGAGCACCATGCTTCGGATGGCGTCGTCGCACGCCCGCGCGACGTCGGCGTACGAAAGTCCGACCCCGACCGTCGCCACCGCCTGCGCGTCGTCGAGTCCGATCCCGAGTCGTTGCAAGCGAAGGTGCAAGAGCTTCGCGATCTCCGCCGACGACGGCGGGCTGAAGGAGACGAAGAGGTCGAAGCGTCGGAACACCGCGCGGTCGAGCAGCTCCGGATGGTTCGTTGCGGCGATGACGAGGCTCGGGCTCGCGTCGGTCTCGAGGAGCTGGAGGAACGCGGTGGCGACGCGCCGGAGCTCGCCGACGTCGTTCGAGTCGGCGCGAGCCTGGACGATCGAGTCGAACTCGTCGAAGAGGTACACGCCGGGACGGCGCACCATCTCGGCGAACACCGAGCGCAGGTGGTTGGCGGTCGCGCCCAAGAAGCGTGAGAAGAGCGAGGCGAGCCGAGCCGTCATCAGCGGCAAACCCATCTCACCGGCGAGGACGCTCGCCGCGAGGGTCTTGCCGCAACCCGGCGGCCCGAAGAAGAGGAGCTTGCGACGCGGCTCGACGCCGTGGCGCTCGAGCATCGCGCGGGCGCGATTCTCCCGCACGATGCCCGCGAGCTGCCCGTGCGTGGCGTCGTCGAGGACGATGTCCCGCAGGCGCTCCTCGCGATACCCACCCTCGAGGACGTCCGCGAGCTCGCCGCGCGGATGCGCGATGTCGACCACGCTCGCGCGACGCGAAGCGGGCGGAAGCTCCGCCAGCTCCCGGCGGAGATCGTCCGCGATCTTCGTGTGCCCCGCTGCGCTCTCGGCCGCCGCGAGCTGGAGCGCGGCCTTGCGAAAGGCCGGCTCGTCGCCCTCGGCGTGGGCACGGATGAGCTGTCGGAGGATGTCGGCGCGCATGGGTCGGAAGCAGGATGCGTGGTGCGACGGTGCGGGGACGAGGCGCGCTACGCCGCGGACGCCTTCACGCTTTGGGTCAGGAGTTCGACGACGGCCTCGCCCGGCTTCGCGTGGAGGGCCACGTTGGTGAGGCCCGAAGCGTACAGAACCTCCAGGGTTGGCTCCTGGTCGGCCAGGAGCAACTCGAGAACGTTCTGAGCGGCGCGGAGTCGCTCGAACCAAGGAGAGGGTGGCGTTCCCGCCAATCCCACACGAACCGCGTCTAGGGCTCGCGTGTGCGCCAATGCTCTCTTCGCTTTCGACGCTCGGCTGGCCGCGTGCAACTCCGCGAGAGCGACCGACAGACAGAGCATCGGCCGTTCCGGTCCTATGCGTGTGCGAGCCGACTCGATCTGGGCCGCAGCTTCCTCCTTGGGGAGCAACTCGACCGCGGAGAGTACCCGCGCGGCCTCGAGGTGAGGGCTGTCGGGATCGAGGCGGAATGCGCGGTCCAGTGCTCCCCAGGCCGTCGACTTTCGACGAGTGAGAAGATGAGACTGTACCCACCACAACGAAGCGATTCCGGGATAGTGCGAGAGCATCGCTTTCACGTCAGCCGCCATTCTTCGACGGTCTCTGTCGCTCATCGGAAAGAGCGCTGTCTCGCGGACCTCCTCGAAGTTGGGCGCCCGTCGTGTAAACTCACGGCGCGTCTTCTCGACGATCGCCTCGAGATCCACGAGGACATTCGCTGCGCGGTCCGCCGCCACCCGAAGCTGGACGATCTCCGCCCACACCCCGATTGCGCCGGGAGGATCAAGCCCAAGGAGCAGGCACGCGCACGCCTCCGCAAGCGCGGCCAGCTTGGTCTCCACCGTGGCGTCGACCAAGCGCACCGCGCGACGTTCGATTCGCGCGGCTTCGTGGAGGAGGACGCAGGCCTCGAAGGTCTCGTCTGGCTCGCCGAAGGCCAGCTTCGCGCGGGCCTTGAGCTTGAGCTTGCCCGCCGAGGACCGCGCCTGCTCGTAGGCGTCGTAGTTCATGGCTTCACCTGCTCGAAGAGCGTGAAACGCGCGGACTTCGACCAGAGGGAGAGCGTGACCTCGGCGAGCTCGGGGTTTGCGAGCAGTGCAGGGCGTTTGTCGTTTGCGACTTCCGCGAGCTTGTTCCGACCTCCGGAGGCACGACCTGCGCACTCGACCCCGCGTACCGCGCCGGGCTTGACGTCGAGGACGAGGTCGGGGGCCACGCCCACGTTGCACGCCACGACGCGTCGACCGGGCATCCACGCGGAGATCGCGACCAGCGAAAGCCCGAGCGCCGCCAGCTCCGTGACCTTTTCGGCCAGGAGGGTGCGTTTCGTCGCGTATCGCTGCGCCTTGTCGAGCACCTGCGGATCATGCACCAGGAGCGCGGGGACGTCCCAGGAGAGTTCGAGCACCCCCGTGGTGACCGTCCCGCCGACTGAACGCTCGACCGGGAAACGATACGGCGGCGTGCGCAGCTTCTTCGACGTGCCGGGCACCCACGCGAGCACGGCCGGGATCGTGTCGATGACCCAGTCGTGGTCTTGGTCGGCGTAGAGCCGCTCGAGGGCGTACGCGGTCATGCTCGCGTCACGCTCCGTCGGGTGCAGGCCCACCGTCCGTAGCGGCGTCGGAGCTCGAGCTCGCATCACTCGGCCCAGCTTCTGGAGTACCCCCGTCCACCGGCCCACCATCCATGGGTCCGCCATCAACCGCTTCTCCACACGCACCGCCTTCGGGGAGCTCGAAGTCGATGCTCACGAGCTCGGTCTCGGAGGTGGGAAGTCGAACGAGGACGTCGAACGGGAACCCGCTCGTGCGGAACTTGATCGGGATGACGCCCGACTCGTCGGTGCGTTCGAAGTCCGCGGAGACGACTCCGGCTTCCAGGCCGGGCACCAAGGCCGCGAACGCGGGCTTCGTGTGGATGACCGCAGTCCCCGCCCGCGACAGAGACAGGAGCGCGGTGCCCGTGCAGCCACCTTGGCCGTTTGCGGGGGCGCGAGCCTCGATGTTCGCGATCTCGAGTGCGAGCTGTGCGTCGAGATCGCGTACCTCCTCGTCGAACCCGAGACCCGGTCCCGCGTCGAAGGAGGGACCGTCTTTCGTGCAAGCGATGCACAGCGCGAGGAAGCAAAGGGACTTCGCTGCGAGGTGTTTCATGGCGCGCTCCCGACGCTGGTACCGGACCCGATTCTCGGAAGACCGTCGAGGCTGACCGCCTCGTAGAGCCGCTTGAACACGTCGAAGTCGAACGTGAGCGACACCACGAGGCCATGCTCGACAGTCGTTTGCCGTCGGAAGCGATCGGAGAGGTCGGGCTGCTCCATCGAGGGGATCACCTCGCCGTCCGCGTCGACGAAACGGCTGCTCCTCAGGAGTGCGTAGCCGATGAAGAGGCCGGCAGGACCCCACCCACCGTGAACGCCGAAGTAGAGTTCGCGATGAGGCCGCACAGCGTTCGCGCCAGCGGCCAACCCGAGATCCCAGTCGTTACGCTGGAGTTCCCGACCCGTGCTGCGCGAAGGGAAGTAGAAGGTCGCCAAAATCGGAATGGACGCCTGCCAGTCGAGTGCGTAGGTCGATCGCACGAAGTAGGCGTCTGCCCCGTCTATGCGTTCCGCTCGCTGGTTCTCAAGATGTGGAAACACCGAGACACCCACCCCGGCGCGGATACCCCAGTAGCGAAGTCCTTGAACGACGAGGCGATGACGTGCTCCGTTCTGAATGCACTTCTTCTTGGCTTCGTCTGCATCCCCGCTCGAAGCCCCTCGACAGATGGCGAACTCGTAGCTGCCAGCTTCGACTTGTCCCACCCGAAGCACGAGTGAGCTGGCAGGCGGCAGTGAGGACTCCACCACGAGCCCGGCGGTCTGGGTTCTCGTCAGGCCTGCGTTGGCTGAACCGCCGAACCCGTCCAAACCACGCTCGCTTCGGGTCGTGCTGATCACCTCTTGGTCCCAAAGGACGGAGACGTCGTCCGACCCCCGCACTCCGTTCACGCGAACGAAGAGCTCCTGACCCTCATACACGAAGTAGACATCGTGACGCTCTGCCACGTAGCCAAAGTCGGCGTCGAAATCGAGAACCCGAATGTTGATGTTGTCTTCGTCGAATAGCTCGGACTCCACGATGTCGTACGTGGCGACGACCTTGCGCTCTCGGGTGGTGGAAGCCGGCGTCGCTGCCGGAGGCGGGACGTTGGTCTCCGTGGTGGTCACTGTCGTTCCATCCGCACGGACCTCTGTACGGACCAACGCGCGCGGAGATGCTGACGTGGTTCCCCCGGGCGGGGGCGTAGGTGCAGGCGTGGGTGCAGCTACAGGTGCAGGCGTGGGTGCCGCAGGTGCAGGCGTGGGTGCAGCCGCGGGTGCAGGCGTGGGTGCAGCCGCAGGTGCAGGCGCCGCCGCAGGTGCAGGCGTAGGCGTGGGTGCGGGCGTGGCCGCAGGTGCAGGTGCGATCGGAGGCGCTGGTGCCGGAGCAGGCGCTTGTGCCCCGATGCATGCAGGCGCTCCCTGATTTGAGCATTGCGGGGGCACTTCGAGAACGAGTCGGATCGTGTCAGTCAAGTAGCCAGCCGCGCGCACCGGCCAGGGCACGTGGGCGCGGTAGCGCACCACGCGAGGTGGGTTGCCCTCGGAGACCGGCTCCAGACTTGCGAACGAGAATCGTTCACCGCCGCGGGACGATGACACCACTCTGACTCGCGGGGAGAGGCGCTCGTCAGTCGAAGTGAAGTCGAACGTCGGGAAATGGGCTGGATCAACCCTGACGACGAAAGTTCGGTGAGCGCCGTCAGAAACGTTCACCTCGCACTCACCAACCTCCACTCCGTTCGGATGGAGGACGACGACGGGACAGTCGTGTGCTTGTGCGCGACCGGCGGCAGCCAGCACGCCGGCGACGAGCGCGGAGAGCAAGAGCCTCATGATCATTTCGCTTTCCTTTGGAGGTTCGCGATCATCTCTTCCGTCACCCCATCCTCACCCACCAAGTGCCGGATCACCGTCTGGAACTCCTTCGCCGCGGACTGCGCGGCTTGGTCGCGCCAACGGACATACGGGAGGAGGAACTGGACTCCGTAGAGGAGGGGGTAGCGTTCTTGGAGGGGGACTCCTGCTTCTTCGGCTTCTTCGTCGAGGGCGAGGAGGAGCTTGGCTCTTTGTAGGGGGGTGAGGCCCGCCCAGGCGTAGCGTGGGGTGCGGGCTTCGTCGGTGAGGGCTTTGGGGAGCTCGGTCAGGGCCACGAAGCGCTCTTTGGGGACGTCGAGCTTGCCGCGGTGTTTCCAGTAGGTGGGTTTGAGGAAGTCGCCGCTTGTGTACTTCGGGGGGACTTCGGGGGTTGGGCGTTTGCCTTCGGGCAAGGGGGGTGCGGCTTCGGGTGGGGTGCCGGCGGCGAGGGCTTCTTCGTGGGCCTTCTTCTTTTGGTCCCAGGCGTCTTCGGCGTGTTGGAGCTCCCAGGTGCGCTCCCAGGCGGCGCGTTTGACGAGGCCCTTTTCCTTGTAGACGTGGTGTTTGAAGTTGGGGACGGACTCGGTCTCGAGGACTTTGGCGACGAGGCGGTCGAGGTCGAAGGCTTTGCCGGCGAGGAGCGTGGCGACGGCTTCGACGGCGGGGTCGTTCTGGAGCGCGGCGGCGAGCTGGCGGACGGTGAAGGCTTCGGTGCGCTTCTCGGCTTCGCGCTCGACGCGGTCGGCGAGCCAGAGGGCGAGGGCCTCCTTCTCGTCCTTGTCGTAGTCGGGGCGGTACCAGCGGCGCTTGTGGGTGGGTTGCTCGAGGAGGCCGAGGTCGCGGCTCTCTTCGGTGCGCTTCAGGCGGGCGGCGACGACGTCGCGCCAGGCGTCGTTCACCTCGGTGAGATCGGTGCGGGGCGTCCAGCCGTGGCGCTCGAACCACTCGTCGACGTACTCGCCGCCGTCGTCTCCTTCGCCGTCGGGTTCCGGCGCGCTTTCGACGTCGCGGTTGCGGCGCGCGAGCACGAGCTCGAAGGGACGCTCGCCGGGCTCGAGCTCGCCGAGGTCAGCGCTCGCGGGGCGGAGGTCGGCGCCCTCGTCGAGGCCGTAGGCGCGGTAGATCGTCCAGTCGAGCTCTTCTTGGAGGGCGACCATTCGGCGGAGGCGCGCGAGGTCTTCCTTGCGGCGGTCGTCGAGGGCGGTGCGGAGCGCGGCGGCACCCGCAGTGGCGTGGGCGGCGATCGCGGCCCCGACCGAGGCGTCGAGCCGGGCGCGCGCGAGGGTGTCGAGCTTCGACGCGAAGGCTTCGAGGTTGGCGTCGCGCGTCGTCGCGAGCGGGAAAGACTTCAGCTTGGTTCCGTCGAACTGATATCGGCGCGACCAAGGCTGACGGTGGTAGCCGCCACCGACGCCCCCCGCGCCCTTGTTCATCATCACCTGCTTCAACCAGAAGCAGGCGAGGGAGCTGTTGAGCTGGGCGAGGAGCGCGAGGTGTTCTTCTTCGGAGGCTCCGGCCGGGAGCTTGATGACGGGCGCGGTACGGTTGAAGACCTTGCCTCCGCGGTCGAGCGCGAAGTGGTTGTGGGTGGCGACTTCGCCGAAGGTGATCGTGAGGGGGGTGCGGAGCCGTTGCTGGTACACCTCGCGAAGCATCCACCAGGACAATCCGCGCTCCTCGATCGGTTTGCCGAACGCTTTCCGGTCGCGAAGGCAGCTTCGCCAGATCCAAAGCGCGTCCAACAAAGCCGTAGATGGCGGAATCGGCTCTCCGGTCTCCGTGAGGGACCAAACCGCCGACTCGGACCCAGAAACCGACCAATCGCGGACCTCATCGCCCGCCACGAGCACGCGGGTTTCGTGGGCCGGCAGCCGCAAGCGAGGCCACACGACGGTGGGTAGCGTGAGGACGTTATCCTCGCCGGTGATCACGCTGAATCCGACGTCGCCCACTTTTCCCAGGGACTCTCGACCGGCATCGATGGCTTCTTTGAGCTCCGCGGCCCCGCCTCCCCCGATGCTCCAAGGATGTTTCTGCAGCTTCTCGCGCTCCACGAGCGAGACACTGACGAACTCGTTCTCGAATCCTGGCGTGGCGTGACCTTCGCGGATGCTGGTCCACACGCGGCCGGTGGCAGGATCGTCGGGCTTGCCGGGCTCGCCGCGCTTGCCCATGACCACCGGGATTTCCGCGTTCGTGCTGCGGAGGCGGCGGCCGAAGAGGAGCACAGTGGGGGTGCCGTGCCCGGGGATGTAGGCGCCGGAGGTGTCGACCACCTTCGTGAGCGCGTAGCGGGGCAGGACTTCTTCGATGAGCGCTTTGCCGAACTCGCGCTTCATGAAGGAGTTGGCGGTGATCTGGCCGACGAATCCACCTTCGATCGCAAGCTGAAACAAACGCTCGGTGAAAGGCGCGCCGAGGGAGTACTCGCGATAGGCGCTCGTGTAGCGCTGCTTCTTCCCGACCTTCTCCCGGTGGTACGCCTTCTTCGCGGCATCGCGCTCCACGATGTACGGCGGGTTGCCGACGACGGCGTGAAAGCCCTTTTCCAAATGAGGCCGCAGGCGCTCGCGGATCTCGATCGGAGTGAGGCTCGCGCGAGGGGCTTCTTCGGTCGCGCCTTCGAAGGCGAGGCCGCGCTGTTGCCAGCGGTCGTCGTGCTCGAGCTGCTCGAGGCCGTCGGCCCAATAGACCTCGGGGTGGAGGCGGCTGGCGTCGGCGAGCTGGGAGGAGCCCAGCGTCTCGAGGGCGGTCATCACGAGGCGGGCGCGCGCGAGGCCGCAGGCGTAGTCGTTGAGGTCGATGCCGACCACGCGGGAGAGGACGTCGGGGACGATCTCGGCGAGCGGGCGCTCGGGGTGGGCCTCGCGCAGGCCGGCGACGAGGCGGCGGAAGGCTTCGAGCAGGAAGTGGCCGGAGCCGCAGGCGGGGTCGAGCACGCGGACGTGGTCGATGCCGAACTCGGCGATGGCGGGAGTGAGGGTCTGGTCGAGGATGAAGTCGAGGACGAAGTCCGGGGTTTGAAGGAGCGCGAAACGCTCTTTCACCACGGGGTCGAGGTCTTGGTAGAGGTCGCCGAGGAGGCGGCCGTCGAAGAATTCGCCGGCCGCGGTTGACCCCGCGGCCCAGCCGACACTGTGGAAGGTCCAGCGGAGGGCGCCGGTGTCGGCGTCGCGCTCGCGCCAGAAGTCGAGGAGCGCGCGGCTCGTGGCGTCGCTCGGGAAGGCGAGCTCGGCCGGCTGGAGCGCGAAGAGCTCGGGCAGGCCGCCGTCGGGCTGCGCGAGGTCGCGGTAGATCCAGCGGAGGTAGGCGGTGTCGCCGAGGTCGGGGGCGAGGCGCGCGAAGAGCTGGGGGCTGGTGGTGTCGACGAGGCGGCGCGGGGTGAGCAGGCCGCGGTCTTCGAGGACGCGGACGTAGACGCTCTTGAGCACCCACATCACGGCGGCGCGGCGGCTGAGCAGGTCGGTCCAGACGTCGAAGTCGCCGCTGGCGGTGCCGGCCTGTTCGTCGGCGTGGAGCTTCTGCGCGCGGGCGCGGACGTCGGGGTCGCTCCGCATCTGCTCGCGCAGATCGGCGGCGGTGCGCGCGACGAGGGCGGCGAGGCCGGCGGTGAGCGCGCGGCGGGTGGGCTCGTCCAGGCCGCGCGCGGAGACGGCGCGGACGGCGTGGTCGACGGTGGGGGTGGGCTCGGTCACGGAATCGCTCGGAGGACGGGAGGTGGAGGGAAAACTGACGGCGGCGTGGACGGCGGACGCGGCTCGGGCGCGCGGTGGGGCTTCTTCGCGGGCGTCGAGACCGATCAGGCCGCGGGCGGCGGGAGCTCGCGGGTGAGCGGCAAGACGTGGCCTTCGAGGTGGAAGACCGGCTCGGTCTCGTTGAACCAGGGCTGGCGCTGGTGGATCACGCCCGGGATGACGAGGGCCCAGAAGCCCTTGGTGCCGCCGCTGGTGGCCTCGTAGAGGCGCTTGACCACCGAGCTGGCGGCGCCGCAGGTGCCGAGCACGGCGGTGGCGCCGAGGACCACGCGGGTGGTGACGGAGGCGCGCTCGGCGACGAGGGCGTCGACGGCCTTCTCGACCTCGCGGGTGAGCAAGCGACGCTGGGCGGCGAAGCGGGAGGCTTCTTCGAAGAGCGGGAAACGATCGCCGAAGTGCTCGAAGAGGTGGGCTTCGAGGTCGACGTAGTCGGCGCCGATCGCGCGGGCGATGGAGCGCGCGATCTCGGGTTGGCTCTCGGGCGGCGCGACGACGAGGCGGTAGCCGCGGCGGTCGGCGGCGGCGCGGAGGAGATCGGCGGCGAGCTCTTCGGGGGTGCGGCGGACGTCGCTGAGCTCGGCGGGGAGCGGGTCGGGCTTCTTGCGCGGGCCGTCGGCGCGGGTCGGGTTCGCGTAGACGAGCTCGTCGCCTTCGATGCGCAGGCCGAGGTTCAGCTCGGCGACGACCTGCGCGAGGTGCTCGGGCTCGGGGTAGCTGGTGTGCTCGCCGAAGGCGGTGCGGACGGCGGCTTCGAGGGCGGAGAGCGGGATGGGTGGGCGCGTGCGACCGATCGCGTAGCGGAGCGCTTCGGCGGCGGGGATGGGGGCCTCGAAGAGCTCGCCGGCGTCGGTGAGGCGGACGTCGGGGAGGAGGCGCTCGGCGAGGGCGAGCGGGCTGTGGCGGTGTTGATCGAAGCCGGGGAGCTCGCGGCCGAGCTGGCGGCGGGCGTGCTCGGGCTCGGTGGGCCAGGTGCGGGCGACCTCGCGGGCGCGCCGGACGAAGGTGTCGAGGTCGTCGCCGGAGAGCGCGGGGCGGTGGATCGCGCTGAGGAGTCCGTCGTCGAGGCCGTCGCACAGGCGCATGCGGGCTTCGTGGCGGCGCACGAGCACGCGGACGAGGCCGGCGTAGGTGTGGTGGGTCTCGGGATCGAGCTCGGCGGCGGTCTCGGCGGCGGCGCGGTCGCGCGGGTGGAGCTCGAGGAGCGCTTCGACGGCTTCGCGGAGGGAGAGCACGCCGCCGCCGGCGTCGAGGTTGGCTTCGAGGCGCGTGAGGGCGTCTTCGAGGACGCGCAGGTCGAGGCGCTCGAGGCCTTCGGTGTGGAGGTTGCTGGCGCGGGGTTGATCGAGGCCGAGGTGTTTGGCGGTGTCGCCTTGGGATTCGGGGGTGCCGGTGGCGATGCCGTACATGCGCTCGAGCACGTCGCGCGCGAGCGGTGGGAGGGTCGCGGTGGCGCGGGCCCAGCGATCGGCGACGGTCTGGGGCTCGCCGTTGCCGCTGGCGGCGTGGCGTTCGTCGAAGGCGCTCAGGAGGTCGACGACCTCTTTGACGGTGCTCGCGCCGACCCCGTCGAGGCGGCGGAGATCGTCGGCGGTGGCGTCGGCGAGGCGGCCGATGGTGGCGTAGCCGGCTTGGGCGAGCAGGGTGGCGAGGGTCTTGGGGAAGCCGGCCGCGCGGAGCTCGGTGGGATCGCCGACGAGGGTGGGCCAGAGAGTGTGGCGGGGGCTCTCGGTGCTGCGCGCGGGGACGCCGGCGTCGAGGAGCGACTTTCGGAAGTCGAGGACTTGGCGCGCCTTCTTCTTGCCGAGGCCGGAGATGCCGCCGAGCTGCTCTTCGGTGAGGGCGACGAGGTCGCCTTGGGTGACGACGCCCGCGCGGCGCAGACACGCGACCGCGGTGGGGTGCAGGACGGTGGCGCTGAGCGGCTGCGAGGCGGCGTCGGAGACGGGCGGGAGAGGCGCTTCGGTTTCGCGGTCGGCGAGGCCGAGGGCGTCGAGGAAGGCCGCGCGCATGGCGACGGCGGAGGGGTGGCGGCGCTCGCGGGCGGGATCGAGGGCCTTGCGGAAGAACGCGACGAGGCCGGGCTCGTCGAAGTCGTCGGGGTCGAGGTCGGGCGGCTGATCGGGGGCGGGGGCGTTGCCGTTGAAGGGGTGGCGGCCGGTGTAGAGCTCGTGCAGGCAGAGCGCGGCGGCGTAGCGATCGGAGGCGTGCGACCAGCCGAATTGAGAAGGGTCTTTGTAGAGGCCGGTTCCGGCGAGCGGATCGTCGGTGTCGGCGAGGGAAAAGTCGATGACGCGCAGGCCCTTGTCGCCGACGATCAGGTTGTCGGGTTTGAGATCTTTGTGGATGACCGGCGCACCGTCGAGGTCGGACTTCTCGAGGTGAAGGAGCGCGGCGAAGAGATCTTCGGCGTAGAGTCGGAGCTGCTCGCGCTCGGGCTCGTCGTGGGTGGTGAGCCAGGTCGCGAGGGTCTGGCCTTCGATGCGCTCCATCACGAGCGAGAGGCGATCGGGGACGACGCCGCTCAGATCGATGGGGCGGACGATGCCGGGCGCGTCGCCTTTGGCGTGCAGGCGCTGAAGCACCGCGTATTCGGCGCGGAGGGCGTCCTCGGCTTCGGTGGTCGGGCGGGCGACCTTGAGGGCGCGGTAGGTGCCGCTGACGAGGTGGCGGACGAGGTAGACGGTGCCGAGGCCGCCGTCGCCGAGCTTGGTGCGGACCTCGTAGTCGGCGCCGATGCGGGTGCCTTCGCCGAGGTTCTCGGGATCGAGGCGGGCGTGGTCGACGGAGGCGACGGCGGCGACGACGCCGGTGACGCGGGCGACGGCGGATTCGAGGTCGGGGAATCGGTCGGCGGCGCGGAGCTTCACCATGCGCTGCACGGCGTCGTCGAGCGATTGGGAGACGAAGGGGTTGCGGTCGCGCAGGCGCGGGCAGACGCCCTTGTTGCGTTGGTAGGCGAGGGTCGACTCGAAGAGGGCGGAGCCGGTGAGGAGCCAACCGAGGAGGAGGCCGAGGCCGAACTGGTCGGAGGCGGGGCCGGCGTCGGAGAAGTTCGCGAGGACCTCGGGGGCGGCCCAGTTCATGCGGTCGTCGCCGAGCGAGCTGGTGCTGACGTGGACGGTCTGTCCGCTGGTGAGCTGCTTGGCGAGGTCGAAGCCGGTGAGGCGGAGCTGGGGGGATTTGGTGGTGTTCTCGACGAGCACGACCTCGGGGCGCAGGAGGCGGTGCACGACGCCTTGGCGGTGCGCGTATTGGATGGCGGAGGCGAGCTGCTTCCAGAGCGCGATGACCGCACGCAGGCCGTCGGCGCCTTTGAGGAGGCGGCGGTGGTTGGCGATCCAGGTCTCGAGGGTGACGCCGGGGAAGAGCTCGAAGGGGACGGCGAGGTGGAGCTCTTCTTCGTCGGTGAAGGGCGGCTGCGCGCTGAGGACGTTGCGGTGGGAGGCGACGCGGCCGAGGACTTGGGCTTCCCAGCGGCAGCGCGCGAGGAGCTTCTCGCGGGTCTCGTCGGTCGCGAGGGGATCGAGCCAGTAGACGCGCAGGCCGGTCTGAGTGCCGGTGATGGCGTGGCGGGCGCGGTATTCGGTGTAGCGCTCGGTGCGATCGAGGACGCTCTCGAGCTCGTACTCGCGGATGCGGCGCAGCGGCTTGTGGGACTTCGCGCCGGTGAGGAGCCGGTGGAGGGTCTCGGCGGTGTGGTGGTCGACGCGGGCGGCGTGCACGTCGCGGGCGGTGGCGATGCTGCCGCGGAGGGCGCCGAGGATGGTCTTCTTGGTGTGGACCTGGGTGGCGGAGGTCGGGCCGTCGATCTCGACGTCGTTGGTGTGGGTGAGGAAGACGAGGTGGTCGACCCACGCGCGGCCGGCGGCGGCGCTTTGGCGTTTGATGGCGGAGCTGAGGATCTGCGCGGTCTTGCGATTGAGCTTCAGCGGGCTGCGGATCGGTTCGGGGACGTACCAGTCGTGGTCGTTGCCGGTGACGCGGCCGCGGTAGGCCTTCATCTCGACGACGAAGATGGCGTGCTCGGCGACGACGACCGCGTCGACCTCGTAGATGGCGCCGTTGCGATCGACGATCCACGGGTTGGTGTAGACGGCGAAGTTCTCGTCGAGGCCTTCGACGAGGTAGCGGAGCCCTTGGCGCTCGGCGTCGTGGGCGGGCTCGCCGACGTGGAAGACCTTGGCGGGCATCAGCGGGCCCTCGCGTTCGGAGACTCCGTGGGCTCCCACTTCGCGTGCTGAGCCTCGGCGTACGGAGCCTTCGCGTGCGGTAGGCGCGCGTGGTGGACGCGCGAGTGGTGGACGCGCGAGTGGTGGACGCGCGAGTGGTGGACGCGTGCGCGCTCGGACACCGCGGACGCCACGCCCTCCGACTCGCTCCTCGTGATCGCGAGGACGTGCGCGTGGGCGCTCACACGAGCACCACGGTAGCGGAGGGGAACCACTCGACGAGCTGGGCCTTGCGGAAGTCGCCGCCCTTGTCGGGGTCGAGGCCGATCACGTAGTCGAAGCGCCGGTCGCTGGTGCGCGCGAGGCGGAGGTCGGGATCGAGCGAGACGGGGGCGGGCCCGCTGACGCCGAGCTCGACCGCGACGAGGCCGGCGAGCACGACGTCACGCCAGTCGCGGCAGGCGACCACGAAGTTCGATTGAAGGAAGACGTCGTCGTGGGTGGAGACGAGGTGATGGGCGAGCTGCGCGCCGGTGCCGGGAAGCTCGAGGATCTGGTGGTGAGCCTTCACGCGATGCAGCTCGGAGCGCGCCATGCGTGTGGTGATGCCGAGCCGCTTCGCCTGCGCGCTGAGGTAGTCGAGCGCCGACGCGTCGAGCTCGAGCTGCGCGGCCTCGCGCACCCACCCGTCGACGACGGCCTTCGGGAGCGAAGACACCGACGGGAAGTCGCCCGGCGCGCGAAACGCCGTGGGCTGCGTCACCGCAGCATCCTCGAGCAGCAGCTCGAGCAGATGCGTCGCGTGCAGGCGTCCTCGGAACTGAGCCCACGTCGCGAGCCCGTCCTCGAGCAGCCGCTTCGGCTTCCGATCGCGCGCCTCTTCACGCGCCAACGCATGCAGCGCCGCGACCGCGAACGAAGCCGTCGCCTTCAGCTCGCGCGGCACCTCCTCCATCGACAGCTCCGCCATCGCGTCCATCCCCTCCGAGAGCGACCGGAGGCTAGATCGCGACGGAGTCGAAACTCAATGAGAATCCCGCAATTTCAGTGAGATCGGACGGGTCGCGGATCACCCATTTGGGGTAGGTCGACGCGTCAATCGATGGATGTGCGAGTGATGTGCCGACCCCAGGCCGGGTGAGGCGGGCGCCCAGCGCGCGGATGACCAGATGGGGGCCGACCTGCGAACGGCTTCACGGAACAAGCGGCGCGCTCTCCTCGAATCGAACTCGTAGGAGGTCGCGCACGTCGGAACTGACCCAACGTCACATTCTCGCGGATGCGACCTTGGCATCTCAGCTGATTCGACAACCCAGTTGGCGGTATGTCACCGCTACTTTGTCAAGCAAATCTGCGTTGCTCTTCATTGCATGCTCATAGCAATCGCGACTCATGTCTTTGGGGCGTGATATCTGTAGAAAGTTGGGGTGCCTCATGAGGTGCGCTGCCATCGGGACATCGACAGTAAAAATATCCGCAACTTTTCTGTCGACTTTCGAATCGCGGGGTGTGACTGAGAGCCACGCATTGCACGCTGAGACGAGGCGTGCGAACTGCGCCTCGTCGAACTCCGATTGTACCCGAAGCTTGTTGATAAAATCATCGCCTAGATTATCTGGGTACCAAAGAGTGATAAGTTGTTCAGAGGTCATGATTGTTTGCAAAGTCGTTTAGGAGCATCGGCGTTGAACGACCGCGCTTTGCGGAACGTGCTCGACCAATATCTCGTCGGCGCTCTCGGCTGCTCTCCAGGCTCGGCTGCCTGGTTCCAAGTGCTCGAGTCGACCGTCGACGCTTGATAGGTCAATGACCTCGCCGGGGATAAGATCCAGATCGATCGCAACAAACTCGACTCCTCTCCCCCAGCGGCGGGCAAAACTCTTGTTGCGAGTCAAGGAGATGAACTGGTCTCCAGCGTACCCAGTTTCTGATCCGCGAAGGATGTGTGTTTCGACGCTGGCAGACGCGCCCGGTGCGCGTGAATGAATGCCGTCTCCGCGGTCGAGGGAATCGACGTCTTCTTGCCGAAGCGCACGCCAGACGATATCGACCAGTCCGAGCGGGTCCGCCGCGAGGCTCGAATCACGAACGTAGACGCACAGGGAGGTGCTCCCTCGTAGGCGAATCGGGTCGAGGCTCGTGTACCTCCCGCTCTCCGGGTCGTAGTACCTCCAGCGGTTGTAGAACTGTCCGGTCTCGACGTCGTCGTACTGACCGGGCCAACGCCAAGGGCAGTCTTCGGCGGTGCCTTCCTCGCCCCGAACACGTCGAGCTGCATGCGCCAGGCGAGCTCGCCGAGCTCGTCGTGCATCTCGGTCGGGGTGCCGAGGTGGTCGCTCGCGATGGACCAGCGGCGACCGGCGCGTTCTTTGGCAATCGGCGTGAAGGTGCCGGGGTCCCAGTACCACGTGGTGAGCTCGGGCTCGTCGTGGGCCTGGAGCGTTGCGTCCGGAAGCACGCGCCGAAGCTCGTGCAGGACCGTGTGCCCGTCCCACACGAAGCGGGTCTCTCGGACGTCGCCCTCGGCTTCGACACACTTGGCGACGCGGCGCGCGAAGGCGTCGTAGGTGAAGCGTACGCGGAGGTCGGGCTCGACGCGGGAGGCGCGCGCCGACTCGACGACGTCGGACCTTCGTTCCACCTCCGACAAGAAGCCGTGGCCGTTCCAGCGGTAC
>JALOQC010000263.1 GCA_025453555.1 Myxococcota bacterium
CCTCCTCGTGATCGACGACGACGACGAGCTCGCCGAGCTGCTCGTCTCCTACCTCGGCTCGGAGGGCTTCGCGGTCGACGTCGCGCACGACGGGCCCTCCGGCCTCGAACGCGCGCGGCGCGAAGAGCACGATCTCGTGGTGCTCGACGTGATGCTCCCGGGCGCGAGCGGCTTCGACGTGCTGCGCGAGCTGCGGAAGTCGTCACGCGTGCCGGTCGTGATGCTCACCGCGCGCGGCGAGGACGTCGATCGCATCGTGGGCCTCGAGCTCGGCGCGGACGACTACCTGCCCAAGCCCTTCAACCCCCGCGAGCTCGTCGCGCGCATCCGCGCGATCTTCCGCCGCTCCGGGCCCGACGCGCCGGCCTCGAAGCTCGTGGTCGACGACGTGGAGGTCGACCCCGCCGCCCACGTCGCGCGCCGCAACGGCGAAGACCTCGGGCTCACGACCGCGGAGCTCGCCGTCCTCGAGCTCCTCCTGAAGAACGCAGGCAAGGTCGTCTCGCGCGACGATCTCTCCGATCACGCGCTCGGCCGCGCGTTCTCGCCCCTCGATCGCAGCATCGACGTCCACGTCTCGAACCTCCGCAAGAAGCTCGGCGAGCGCGGCGATCGCATCCGCACCGTGCGTGGCATCGGCTACTTGTACGCGCTCCGTTGAGCGCGCTCGAAGCTCGAACGCGCCACGCGACCTTCGCGACGTGTCCGATCTGCGCGACGCGCGTGATTCCCCCGAGTCGAACGAACGAACCGATCGAACGAACGTGCGCGGCCTCTTCCTCCGAATCTTCGTCTCCTTCTGGATCGCGATCCTCGTGATCGCGACCGGGTCGTACGCGCTCTTCGAGCTCTTCCGCGAGCCGTCGAAGCAGTGGCAGCGCAGCCGGGTACTCCTCGAGGACATGCAGCGCATCGAGGGCGAGCTCGCGCGACGCCTGCTCACCGAGGGAGGTCGCGAGTCCGCGGAGGCGGAGCTGCGACGAGTCTACGATCGCAGCGGCATCGCCATCCATCTCGTCCACGAAGGCGCGGTGCTCGCGAGCCCCGTACCGCCAGACCAGCTCGTGGAGCGCGCCGCGCGAATGCCTCCGCGCGCGGACGAACGCGTCGAGCTCGAAGAGGGTACGCGCGCCGCGCTGGTGCTCGAGCTCGAAGAAGGCTTCGGCGCGGTGACCGTCCGCGAACGCCGGAGCAGCCTCGACCGTTTCCTCGGCGGGCCACAGGTCGTTCCACTCCGCATCCTGTGGATCGCCCTCGTCGGAGGCCTCGTCGCGTATTGGCTCGCGCGATACCTGTCCCGCCCTCTCCGTCAGCTCCGCGACGCCACCCTCCGCATCTCGGCCGGCGACCTCGACGTGCGCGTACGCTCCGAGCTCGCAGGCGCGACCGAGGAGGTCACCGCACTCGGCGACGACTTCGACCGCATGACCGAGCGCATCGCGCAGCTCCTCGAGAGCCAGCGTCGCCTCTTGCGCGACGTCTCGCACGAGCTCCGCTCCCCGCTCGCGCGCATGCGCGTCGCCCTCGAGCTCGCGCGCAAGAGCCCGGACGCCGCGTCGCCACACCTCGACCGCATCGAACGCGAAGGCGAGCGCCTCGACGAGCTCATCGGACAGATCCTCGCGCTCGCGCGTCTGGAGGGCGACGAGCGTGGGCACGACGTGATCGACGTGACGACGCTGCTCCAAGAGACGGTGGCGGACGTCGACTACGAAGCGCGCGGCAAGCAGCGCGAGGTGAAGCTCGTCGCGATCACGGACGGAGTCTCGCTGAAGGGTCGCGCGGAGGTGATCCGTTCCGCGATCGAGAACGTGCTCCGCAACGCGGTGCGCTTCACCCCCGAAGGCACGGCGGTCGAAGTGTCGGCGCGCGAGGAAGGCGGCTACTTCGTGGTGCGCGTCCGCGATCACGGCCCCGGCGTGCCGCCCGAAGAGCTCGAAGCGATCTTCCGCCCCTTCTACCGCGTGAGCACCGCACGCGAGCGCAGCAGCGGCGGCACCGGCGTGGGCCTCACGATCACCGCGCGCGCCACCAAGCTCCACGGCGGCACCGCGACCGCACGCAACGCCGAGGGTGGCGGCTTGGAAGTGGAGCTGAAGTTCGCCCTCGCGGGGTGAGGTCGCTCAGGGAGTCGCGGTCGTTCGCGGCAAGAAGAGTCGCTCGATCACCAGCTCCACCGCATCGAACGGAGGGATGCGGGCGGTCGCGGTCTCGTCGTAGCTGTCGAGCAAGACCCACCGCCCAGAGACGAGCTGGAACGCCTCGAGCGTGCGGGCTTCGGCGTCGACGATCCAGTAGTGCTCGATCCCGTGCTCCGCGTAGAGCTTGCGCTTCTCGACGCGATCGCGCGCCGCAGTGCTCGGCGAGAGGATCTCACAGACCCAGTTCGGAACGACGTCGATCGGTCGACGGTCACCTGGCTCGGGCAGCCGCTCGCGTCGCCATCCCGCGAGGTCGGGGCGAACCACGTCGTGGGGTCCGAGCTCCACGTCGACCTCGACGAAGATCCACCAGCCCCCCGGACCACCGTAGCCGTCGTCGTCATCGAAGGGGCGCCCGACGAAGCTCCCGAGCGCGCGCTGCACTTTGGAGTGCTTCGGCAACGGAGCGGGCGCGGTGACGATGCGTCCCCCGAGGATCTCCGCGCGCACGTCGTCCGAAAGCGCGAGCAGATCGCGGTAGGTAGCCGACGCGCGCGCAGGCGAGGACATGGGCTCAACGTAGCACGCGCGGCCTCACGCCTCCGTCGCGGCGAGCCCTCACCGCAACACCGCCAGCACCGCGCCCACCGCCCAGCCGAGGTGCAGCAACACCACCGCGGCCACCAGCGTGGGCTCGAGCACGCGGTGGTAGACGCTCGGGTGCGGCGGGCTGAGCGCGAGCTCGCGCTGGGCCAGCTCGCGGGTCCGTTCGCGCCGCACGCCGTCGAGGTCGTCGCTCGGGAGCGCACGCAAGAGGGCATCGAGATCGTCGTCGGTCATCGCGGTCGTTTCGTCGTGGGTCATGACGTCCTCGCGGGTCTGCTCGCGAGATCGAGCGTGGCGCCGGGCTTCGGTGCTTCGAGCGCTTCGCGCAGCAAGGCGCGCGCGCGGCTCACGCGTTGTCGGACCGCGTCGGGACGCAGCGCGAGGATGGTGGCGGCCTCTTCGTTCGAGAGACCTTCGACCACCACGAGCAGCAGCGCCTCGCGCATCGGCTCCGGCACCCGGAGCAGCGCGTGCTCGAGTCGACGACGCGTCTCGTCCGCTTCCGTCAGATCGAGCGGCGACTCGGTCGGCGCGCGGTGCTCGGGCCAGAGCGCGAGGCTCTGCAGGCGGTCGAGGTCGAGCAGCCGACGCCGACGGTGATCGTGGTGGAGGTTGCGGGCGACCGCGAAGAGCCACGCGCGCAGCCGCGTGTCGGGCGCGAGCTCGGTGGCCTTGCGCGCGAGGCGCACGAAGGTCTCCTGCGTCAGATCTTCCGCGAGCGCGCGATCGCCCGAGAGCCGCGCGAGGAACGTGAAGAGCCGCGCGCGGAAACGATCATAGACTGCGTCGAAGGCCGCGCGATCGCCGCGACGGAGCGCGTCCACGAGGGCGCGCTCCGTCGCTTCGATCTCGTCGTGGGCTCCGCTCACTTCGCCTCCGTTCGCACGTCCGGACTTCCGTCGCTCACGCCTCGGCCGCGAGCCGGCGCGCGCCGACCGCCGTCACGAGCCACGCCACCGCGAGGAACGCGAAGCCCAAGATCGCGGGCGTGAGCGACTCCCCGAGCCCGGTCAGCACGATCAGCCCCACCTGCGGGCTCTGCGACCACTCCGGGTGATTCGGCACCTTCGTGAACACCATCGCGAGATCCGCCGCGACCCCGCCGATCACCGCGAAGATCGTGGCGGTCGAGAGCGCCCGCACCGCGCCCACCGTCTCCGTGCGCGGCGTCCGCGCGAAGCGAATCGCCGCCGCCAGGCTGAGCCCGCCGAAGAGCAGCACCACGAACATCACCCAACCACCCGCACGAAAGAACTCGAGCATCGTCGCCTCCCACGCCGCGTCTCGTCGCGACGTCGGAGGAGACAACGAACGGGCGCGAGAGTCGTGACGAGAAAATCATCGGCTCCGTGCTTTCGCGGCGGCCCGACGGTTTCGCGGAATCGTTCAGATTCGCGGACTACGTCCGCTGCGCCTCGAACGATTCCGCTTCGAATCGACGTCTTCTGGTGGCGACGCGATCAGAGCACCCGCGCCGCGAAGTCGCGCAGCGTGTCCATCGACGGCCGGTGCTCACCGCGCGCGATCGCGTGCACCGTCCGCTGCGCCTCTGCGTTCACCGGCGTCGCGATCCCGCGCCGCGCCCCGCGCGTGACCACCTCGCCGTTGAGGAAGTCGACCGCCGGCTCCCGACCACGCTCGATCGCGTAGAGCATCGAGCTGCGCAGCTTGCGGTAACGCGCGCCCACCGCGAGCAGCAGCGAGTGCTTCGCCACCAAGCTCGCCGAGCCTCCGCGTCGCTCCTCCGGCCGCAACGCGATCCAGTCGAGGTCGAGCGTGCCGCTCACCTTGCGCAGCTTCACGTCCTCCGCGCGCGCGACCTGCACCGTCTCCGTCATGATCTCGAGCGCCAGCCGCCGCACCACACGGTGCTTCATCAGCGCACCGAGCCGATCGCCGCCGATCGTCCCGAGGGTCGAGATCGCGCAGTTGATCGCGAGCTTGCTCCAGCGCGCGCCCGCGAGATCGTTCTCGACGTCGACCGGACCGACCGGCTCCAGCAGCGTCGCGAGCTGCATCAAACGTGGATCTTCGACGCCGTCGAAGCGCCCGATCGCGAAGCCTCCGTGCGAGGTCCGCTCCACCACGCCGGGCTCCTTCATCGACGCGCCCCACGCGATCACCCCGCCGAGCACGCGTTCGTTTCCCACGATCTTCGCGACGCGCTCCTCCACGAGCCCGTTCTGGAAACACACCATCGCGCCCGACTCCGCGAGGTGCGCGACCGCCTCGCGCGCCGCCGCCTCCACCTGCGGGGGCTGGGTCGAGAGCAACACGAAGTCGTAGGAACCGCTCGGCGCCCGCACGCAGCGCACCGCCGTCGTCGCATCGCCGTCGACGCCCGTCGTGCGCAGCCCCTTCGCCTCGATCGCCTTCGCGATCGCGTCGTTCGTGGTGAGCGCCTCGATCGTGTGATCGGCGCCGTGATGCTCCGTCAGCCGAGCCGCGACGAGCCCACCGATCGCACCACACCCGACGACGAGGATCCGAGCCATGCGCGCACCTTATCCGATCGACGCGGCGATCCGAGCCCTCGCACGTTCCGAGCAAGTCGAGTCGCGTTCAGAGCAGCACGCGCAGGCCGAGGGTCGGGGTCGTGAAGCGCACCGGCGAGGCGCTCTCGTCGCTCGGGATCAGCGACGTGTGATCGACGCCGAGGATCAGCTCGAGACCCCGCGTGAGGAGCACGCCGACCGTCCACCGCGCGGCCAGCGTCCACGATTCACCGAGCCGACCGACCGATCCGTCGAAGAGCGTGGAGATCCTTCCGCCTTCGACACCGAAGCCGAGCACGAGCTCACCGCCGTGCACCACGCCTTCGGAGTCGCGCAGGCGCACGTACGAGAGCCCCGCGCGCACGAAGCCGTGCGTTCCGTCGATCACGCGCACCGCGCCGCCGAAGCGCCCGAGCCCGAGCGCGGTCTGCCCGTCGACGAGCAGCGCGTACGCGAGGTCGAGATCGACGGAGCGTTCGAACTGCACGCGTCCGTCGAACGAGGTCCGGAAGATCCGTCCGTCGACGCCGTGGATGCGGGTCGGGCCGAGGTCGAGCGCGAGGTGGCCGCGGGTGCGCCACTCCTCGACCGCGACCGGCGCTTCTTCCACGAGCGCGCCCGACGAGCCCGCGCTCGGCGCGTCGACGATCGTGGCGTCCGGCGGCGCGAAGCCCACCCCACCCGAGTACTCGATCGACCCTTCTCGGTCGGCCGGGTCAGCGGCCGACGCAGGATCGACGCAGTCGACGCTCGTCTCGACGATCGCGTCGTCGACGAAGACCTCGGGCGCGTCGAGGAAGACCGCCACCGTCGGATCCACCGGTCGCGCGCGCACGCGGACGGGCGGCGGGTCGACCTGCACACGCACCGGCGGGGGCTGGGCCGGGGTCGAAGGAGCCGGCGTCGTGACCGTGACGATCGGCCGCTGCGGCCGGACGGGGCGCGGGCTCACCGGCGTCACCTGCACGGACGTCCGAACCGGCGTCGCGCGCACGTGAACCGGTCGCACCGTCGCGCGCGGCGCTTCCACGCGCACCGTCGGCGGCGTCGCGCGTTCGTTCCGCGACTCCGTCGCCCGCACGAGCCGTCGCTCGACCGGCGCGCGCGCGACCCGCACCGAGCTCCCGCCGCCCCGCGTCGTGCTGCCGCGCGTGCTCCGCGACGACGACCCGCTCGACGAGCCCGAGTCGCTCGAGCCCGAGTCGCTCGAGCGGCTCGACGAGTCGTTCGAGCGCGAGTCGTCGGAGTCGCGCGACGATCCGCGGTCGTCGCTGCCGCCTCGCGCGGCGTCGCTGATGCGCCCGAGCTGCGCGCTCGCCGGTGCCGTGAGCCCCAGCACGAGCACGAGCCCCAACCACCGCACGGCCCCGACCCCTCGAATTCCCCTCATGCTCCGGAGGTTGACGCGCACGCGGACCCGGATCCGTCAGGGTGTCGTGAGGATTGGTCAAGCGCGCTGAATCCGCGGTCCGCGGGTCGTCTCGAGCGAACGTCTGGTGGGTCATCCGCCCCATCGACCCCACGTTCGTGAACGACGCGGCGGCTTGAACCACGGCCATCTTCACCGGGCCCGGGCGGGGAGCCCGGCAGATCCTCCCCACGACGCACCGCGTCGTGAGCGGGGCCCCTTTCCTTTTGCGTTCTGCTGGTTTAGAGCCGTGGACTCATCACGCGTACGCCTTGGACGCGCCTCGAAGCCTGAGCTAGGGTGCGCCCGGCGAGTCGTGGTGACTCAACGGAGAGATACTAACGTGGCATCCGGGATCGACGAGCTTCGCCAGCAGTATCGCAAGATGCTGGAGATTCGGCGCTTCGAGGAAGAAGCGGCGCGGGCCTACGCGATGGGCAAGATCGGAGGCTTCCTGCACCTCTACATCGGGCAGGAAGCGATCGCGGTCGGCACGGCGAGCGCGCTGATCAAGGGCGACTACGTCTTCCAGACCTACCGCGACCACGGCATCGCGATCGCCCTCGGCATGACGGCGAACGCGGGCATGGCGGAGCTCTTCGGCAAGGACACCGGCTGCTCCCGCGGGCTCGGTGGGTCGATGCACTTCTTCGATCCCGACAACGGCTTCTACGGCGGCTGGGGCATCGTCGGCGGTCACGTCGCGCTCGCGGCCGGCGCGGCCTTCAAGTCGAAGTACTCGAACGACGGTCACGTCACCGTCTGTTTCTTCGGCGAAGGCGCGACCAACATCGGCGGTTTCCACGAGGGCCTGAGCCTCGCTGGGCTCTGGAAGCTCCCGATCGTGTTCATCTGCGAGAACAATCAATACGCGATGGGCACCCCGATGAGCCGCACCACGCCGCTCGAAGACCTCACGCTCAAAGCGCAAGGTTACGGCATGCACGGCGATCGTTTCGAAGGTCACGACGTGGCCGTCGTCAAGGATCGCGTGAAGATGGCGGTCGATCGCGCGCGTCGCGGCGAGGGCCCGACGTTCATCGAGATCCAGACCTACCGCTTCCGCGGTCATTCGATGAGCGACCCGGCGAAGTACCGAAGCCGGCAAGAGCTCGAAGAGCGAAAAAAGAAAGATCCGTGCGCGGTCGCGCGTCAGCGCCTCGCGGATGCGGGAGTGAAGGAAGCGGAGCTCCTCGCGATCGAGGGGGAGATCGACGATTTGATCGCCGCGTGCGTGAAGCACGCGGACGAGGCGCCGCCGGCGACGGAAGAGGCGATGTGGGACTCGGTCTACGTGCCCACGAGCGCGGTCCCGGCGGACCGCCTGCCCCGTGGTGTCGTGCGCGCCCAAGACGCTGGCTCGGAGGATGGCGATGCGTGAGCTGCGGTACCGCGAGGCGATTCGCGAGGCGATGATCGAGGAGATGGAGCGCGACCCGAGCGTGTTCCTGATGGGCGAAGAGGTCGGCCACTACCAAGGCGCCTACAAGGTCAGCGAGGGTCTGCTGAGCCGCTTCGGCGATCGGCGCGTGGTCGACACGCCCATCGCCGAGGCCGGCTTCGCGGGCATCGGCATCGGCGCCGCGATGACGGGTCTGCGTCCGATCATCGAGTTCATGACGTGGAACTTCTCGTTCGTGGCCTTCGACCAGATCATCAGCAGCGCCGCCAAGGTCGCGCAGATGAGCGGCGGCCGCGTGCCCTGCCCGATCGTCTTCCGCGGACCGAACGGCGCCGCGAAGCAGGTCGCGTCGCAGCACAGCCACAGCGTCGACCCGTTCTACACGAACATCCCCGGCGTCTGGATCGCGATGCCGGCCACGCCGCGCGACGCCAAGGGCCTGCTCAAGGCCGCGATTCGCGAGAACAACCCGGTGCTCTTCCTGGAGGGCGAGACCCTCTACAACGTGAAGGGCGAGGTCCCGGACGAGGGCGTCGACGAGGTCATCCCCTTCGGCAAGGCGCGCATCGCGCGCGAGGGCGACGGCTGCACGATCGTGGCGTGGGGTCGGCCCTACTACATCGCGATGGAGGCAGCGGAGATCCTCGCGAAGGATCACGGCCTTCAATGCGAGATCGTGGACCCGCGCACGCTGCGTCCGCTCGACGTCGAGTCGATGGTTCAGAGCGTGAAGAAGACCAACCGCTGCGTGGTGGTGCACGAGCACTGGCCCTACGGCGGTCCGGGCGCGGAGATCGTCGATCAGATCCAGAAGAACGCCTTCGACTGGCTCGACGCGCCGATCGAGCGCGTGGCGGCGCTCGACGTGCCGATGCCGTACGCGTCCAACCTCGAGACCCTCGTGCTCCCGACGGTGGAGCGCGTGGTCGAAGCGGTGAAGAAGGTCGCGTACCTCTGACGGGGACGCGCGCTCGCTCGGTGAGACGCCGACGAGCGCGCGAGGCGCGAGCGAGACGTAGACGAAGCTCCGTTTTCTCCGATGCGAGCCGGTAGGCTCGACCCGAACGAGCAGATTCTCGAGACGACGCGCAGAAGGCGCGACAGCGCGGCGAGGCCGCAGGACGACGCGACATGGCGAAGATCATCGGGCTACCGAAGCTCTCCCCCACGATGGAAGAAGGCACCCTCGCGGTGTGGTCGAAGAAGGAAGGCGACGCGGTCGACATCGACGACCTCCTCGCCGAGGTCGAGACCGACAACGGGCGAGACGCTCGCGCCGGACACCCCGGTCGCGATCATCGGCGAGAAGGGCGAGGACATCTCGGCCCTGCTCGCGCAGGTGGCGGCGAAGGGCGGCGCGAAGGCCGAGCCCACGAAGGCGGAGCCCACGAAGGCGGAGCCCACGAAGGCGAAGACTGACGCGAAGGCCGAGCCCACGAAGAGCGACGCGAAAGCGGAGCCCGCGAAGAGCGAGTCCGAGAGCGCGAAGGAGCCCGCGAAGTCGGAGCTCCCGGCGCCCGACGGTCGCAAGATGGCGTCGCCGCTGGTGCGACGGCTCGCGCGCGAAGAAGGGATCGACCTCGCGGACGTCGGCGGCAGCGGGCCGCACGGGCGCATCGTGAAGCGCGACCTCGAGGCTTTCGTGGCGAGCGGCGGCAGCGCCCCGACGAAGTCGAAGTCGAACGTCCCGTCGTCGGGCGTGCTCGGTTACGAGCGCCTGCCCGCGCGGGTCGAGAAGGCCTCGCAGATGCGCAAGACGATCGCGCGTCGGCTCGTGGAGTCGAAGCAGAACGTCCCGCACTTCTACCTGACGATCGACATCGACGCGTCGGCGATGATCGTCGCGCGCGAGCAGATGAATGCGCTGCTCAAAGACGAGAAGGTCTCGTTCAACGACCTCGTCATCAAGGCGACCGCGATCGCGCTGCGCCGCGTGCCCGAGGTGAACGCCTCGTGGATGGACGGTGAGATCCACTTCCACCAGGTGGTGGACGTGAGCGTCGCAGTGGCGGTGGCGGACGGGCTCGTGACGCCGGTCGTGCGCGACGCGGACAAGCTCGGCGTGCTCGCGATCTCGCGCGAGGTGAAGGAGCTCGCAGAGAAGGCGCGCACCAAGAAGCTCAAGCCGGAGGAGATGATGAACGGCACGTTCAGCGTCTCGAACCTCGGCATGTTCGGGATCGAGGAGTTCGGCGCGGTGATCAACCCGCCC
>JALOQC010000684.1 GCA_025453555.1 Myxococcota bacterium
TCCACGTCGACGGAGAGGTCGGCGAGCTGGCGGACGATCCGACGCTCCGCGCGCTGATGCCCGGCCTGCGCGCAGACGGACGCTTCGAGGCGACGCTCCGCCTCGGCGCAGACGGCACGCTCGCATCCGAGGGCCGCTGGGTGCTCACGAACTTCCGCTACGGGCCCGCATACGTCGGGGTGCTCGTCGCCACCGGTCGCATCGAAGGGGAGCTCGACGCGCCGACCGTCGCGCTGCGCCTCGGGCTCCGCGACGTGCGAGTCGAAGGACGGCGCCTCGGCGACGGCACGGGGCGCGTCTCCGGAGGTCCGAGCGCGTTCGGGTTCGAGGTCGCGCTCTCGGCACCGCTCGCGCGAGGAGGCCGCACGACCGCCGAGGCTCCAATCGCCGACGGCAACGAAGCGAACGACGCGCCGCGCGACGGCGACGAGCCCGGACGCGACGAACGCCTCGCACGCGACGGCACCCGACGGCGCGGCAACACACGCGAGCTGATCCTCGAAGGCCGCGTGGACGTGAGCGACGGAACCCGCGTGGACCTCGCGCGCGTCGAGCTCGCGGAAGGCCGCCAACGCTGGAGCGGTCGCGTCGACGGCTTGGTCTCGCGCGGCGCGCTCTTCTCCGTGGAGCGCGCGCGCTTCCAGAGCGGCGACCAACGCCTCGAAGGCTCCGGGCGCTGGCTGCGACGCGTGGGTGACGACGCGCTCCAGCTCTCCGCGACGTCGCTCGATCTCGGACGCTTGCGTCGGCTGCTCGACGGCTTCGTCGGCGAGCTCCCCGACGTCGACGGCACCCTCTCCGGCAGCGCGACGATCGGCGGCGACCTCGAGCGCCAACCGAGCGTGCGCGTCGACGCCACCCTCGCGGACGGTCGCGTCGGCACCCTCGAAGGCATCGACGGCTCGGTGCTCGTCCAATACGCCGACGGCGCGCTGGTCGCCGATCTCGGCGTGCTCGCGCGCGACTCCGGCGAGCTCGCGCTCGACGTCACGGGCACCGTCGATCGCACGATGCGTCTGCGCGACGCCCTCCCCTACGCCGCCTTCCGCGTCGAAGGCCACGGCCGCGATCTCGATCTCGCGCTGCTACGTCACCTCCCCTTCGAGCTGCCCGAGCTGCAGGGCCGCGCGAGCGGCAGCGGACACGCCGAAGGTGGCCTCGACGCCTTCGACTTCGAAGCCGACGTCGACGTGCCCGCGCTGCGCGCGGTGCTCCCGGAGTCGCTGCGCGTCGAGGGCGAGGATCCCCTGTCGCCGCCGCTCGGGTTTCGCGGTCGGGTCGGGTACGCGGACGGCGGCCTCACGCTGCGTGGCAGCCTGCGCGACGACGGGGGTCAGCTCGCGGAAGCCGAGACCTCGGTGCTCCTCGATCTCCAGTCGGTGCTCGAGGATCCCTCGATCCTGCCGAGCCTCCTCGACGTCGCGCCGTGGCGTCTCGCGGTGCGCCTGCCGCCCCGTCGTGTCGATCGTTGGCCGCTCGCGCTGCGCCGCGGCATTCCGAGCCCGGAGAACCTGCTCGCGTCGGGCACCTTCACGCTTCGCGGCGGCGCGTACCGTCCGGCCGGCGATCTCTCGATGCACGTCGCGTGGCTCGGCCCCGAGGAGCACGGCTGCGGCCCTCCGTCGCGCCCCCGCGTGGAGCTCGGCGCGCGCCTCGAAGGCGGCGTGACGAAGGTGGAGCTCGCGGGCCTCGTCGACGATCGGCGCGTGATCTTCGGCGAAGCGGAGGCCGCCACGCCGATCGACGCGTGGCTTCGGGATCTCGATCAGGTCGCGGCACCGAGCACCCGCGCCACGGTGTGGGCGCTCGGTGTCCCGCTCGAGCGTCTGCCCTACGTGTGCCGCGAGCTCGAAGGTCCGCTCACCGCGTCGATCGAGCTCGAGCGTCTCTTCGGCGCGCGCCCGAGCCTCCTCGCGGAGATCAGCTCCGACGCGCTGCGCGTGCGGCGCACCTCGCTCGACGCGCGTGGTCGATGGAGCACGCGCTCACGTTCGGAGCCGCTCCGCGCCCGCGTGCACGCGCAGCTCGGCAACGGTCGCGCGAACGCCGACACCGAGCTCACCTGGTGGAACGGCGGCTTCACGACCGCGCGCGTCGGACTCCCGCTCACCTGGGGAGGAGAGAACGTCGTGCCGGTCTTCGAAGAAGACGCGCGCCTCGACGGAATGCTCGAGCTCGTCGACACCCCGCTCGAAGCCGCGCTCTTCTGGCTGCCGCAGGTCGACGAAGCGCGCGGGGGCCTCTTCGGCACCGTCGACGTGCGAGGCATCGCCTCCGACCCGTTGCTCGAAGGCGAGATCGAGCTGCGCGACGGTCGACTCTCGATCCCCGCGCTCGGCCAACGCCTCGACGACGTCGAAGGCATCCTCGTCCTCGAAGGCCACACGCTGGTGCTGCAGCGCTTCGAGGCCCACGACGGCTCGCGCTCGACGCCGAGGCGTTCCCCGTTCGCCAAGAAGGCTCGGTGCTCGCGCGCCTCACCGGTCAATCGCGGCTCGGCGCACGGCTCTTCGAAGGCGGGCTCGAAGGCGACGTCACGATCGACGGGCTCTCGATCTGGCTCGGCGACGACGCCGGACGCTCGCCACAATCCCTCGCGCCGCATCCGGACGTCGTCGTGCTCGGCGCCGACTCCGACGCCACGACCGAGGAGCCTTACGCGGTCTCGCTGCACGTCGACGCGACCCAGCCCTTCTCGATCAAGGGCGAAGA
>JALOQC010000264.1 GCA_025453555.1 Myxococcota bacterium
GGGGTCTTCTTGATGCGCTCGCAGCCCCCTTGGACGGCGAGCAGCTCCGCCAGCGTGACGTCGAAGGACTGCAGGCGGAGCTCGTCGAGCTCGCCGCGATCGGCCGCCGCAGTGAGCGCGCCGTGCTGCGCGGCCACGAGCGCGAAGGTGAGGTTCGCTCGTGCGACGAGCGCCGCGTCGTCGCCGATCGTGCGCTGAAGCTCCGGGTCCTTCGAGGGATCCTGCGTCCGCAACAGGACACGCAGCGCGTGCACGTACGCCACGTGCCGCATCACGAGCGCGCGCTGCAGCGGGCTCGGCGCACCGTCCGCTCCGCGCGGCAGGTACGAGAGCACCTGGCTCGCGAAGTGGCGCGACGCGTTGACCATGCGCCCCCAGAGCTGACGACCTTCCCACCACCGTGCATACGCTTGGTTGGTCCGAAAGCTCACGAAGATTCCGATCGTCGAGCCGAGGATCGCGAGCGGCGCGAGCGGGAGCTTCATCCAATGCCAGTCGAGCAGGTCGTGCACGATGGGGGCGAGCGCGCCGGTGAGGACGAAGAGCAGCGTGTAGCGCCACTGCCAGTAGAGCAGGCGCAGCACGCTCCCGCGGTTCGAGACCATCATCGCGCGCGACTCTACCGGACGCGCGCGGTCGCGACGCGACGAACGCGGGTGCGAACGCCTGAGCGCAGGGACGATCGTGTATCCTGGCGAGCGTGCTTCGCTGGGTCGTGCTCCTCGGGCTCGTCGCGTGCGTGGAGCCGCCGCCCGAGCTGCCGTGGCGCCTCGAGCTCGCGGTGCCCGAGCGCGAGGGGACGATCTTCGACCTCTACGTGGTCGACGGCACCTGCATGACGCGTCCATCCGCGCCTGCGCGAACCTGGAAGCGCGGCGACGCTCCGTTCGAGCTCCGGCTCTCGAACGGACCGCACGCGATCCGCGCCACCGCGGTGGATCCGAGCTGCCGCGTCTATGCGTCGGGCTGCGTCGAGCTCACGGTGCCGCGCGACTCCGCGACCGAAGGGCCGATCGTGCTGCGACTCGGCGCGGCGCCCGAGGTCGCGCGCTGCGGCAACGATCGCTGCGAGGCGGGCCTGTGTGTGACGCCGACGAGCGACGCGGGCTCCGACGCCGAGGACGGAGGCGTCGACGCGCCCTTCGACGCGGGCCCCGAGCCCGACGGTTGCACGCCGACGACGTGGTACCTCGATGGCGACGACGACGGCTTCGGCGACGACGCACGCGCGGTGACGTCGTGCGAGCCGCCGCCCGCGCACGTGGCGATCGGCGGCGACTGCGACGACACGGACGAACGCGCGAGCCCCGACGGGATCGAGGCCTGCACGGCGACGGATCTCGACTGCGACGGAATCGTCGACGAAGGCGACGTGTGCCCGGGGTGCTTCCCCTTCGTGCTCGACGGTGTCGGCTACCTCGGCTGCCCCGCGGAGGTCGGCTGGGCGCAGGCGCGCTCCACCTGCCTCGAAGGCGGACGCGATCTCGTGACGATCGAGACGGCCGCGGAGGACGACGCCTTGCGTCGCTTCGTGCTCGCGCGCTTCGGCGTGCAGCAGTTCTGGATCGGCCTGCACGACGTGGACGGCGACGGCGTCTACCGCTGGTCCCGCAACGGCGAAGAGCCGACGTTCCTGCCGTGGACCGACAACTCTCCCGACGACCCGCCGCCCGCGTGCGTGCGATCGACCGGCGCATCGACCCCGCCCGGCTGGCGCGATCGGCCGTGCAACGACCCGTTCATGTTCGTGTGCGACGACCGTTGAAGCGTCGGTTCTCACACGATCGTCGTCGGTCCCGGACGAATCAATCTCTCAAAACAATCCCTGTTGTCCGTCCGGTGGCTCGCCGCCTCTGCGGGTCTTTCCGAGGTGCTCGTAGGCGCGGCGGGTGGCCATGCGGCCTCGGCTGGTGCGGGCGAGGAAGCCTTGTTGGAGGAGATACGGCTCGTAGACGTCTTCGAGGGTGTCGCGCGGCTCGCTGAGCGCGGCCGCGAGGGTCTCGATGCCCACCGGGCCGCCGTCGTAGTGGTCGATGAGGATGCGCAGGTACTTGCGGTCCATCTCGTCGAGGCCGGCGTGGTCGACGTCGAGGCGATCGAGGGCCTTCTTGGCGGTCACGACGTCGAGGATTCCGTCGGAGAGGACCTGCGCGAAGTCGCGCGCGCGGCGGAGCAGACGGTTGGCGATGCGCGGGGTGCCGCGGGCGCGGCGCGCGAGCTCGAAGGTCGCGTCGGGGTGGGTCTCGAGGCCGAGCAGGCGCGCGCTGCGGGCCACGATCGTCGCGAGCTCTTCGGGCGGGTAGTAGTCGAGGCGTGCGTCGTAGCCGAAGCGCGTGCGCATCGGGTTCGTGAGCAGCGCGGTGCGCGTGGTGGCGCCGACGAGCGTGAAGGGATGGAGCGGCAGCGAGAGCGTCTGCGCGTAGGGTCCGTCGCCCTGCACGATGTCGATGCGGAAGTCCTCCACCGCGGTGTAGAGGTTCTCTTCGACCACCGGCGGCAGGCGGTGGATCTCGTCGATGAAGAGCACGTCGTTGGCGTCGAGCTTCGTGAGGAGCGCGGCGAGCTGACCCTTGTGCTCGATCGCGGGCGCGCTCGCGGAGTGGAGCGTGACGCCGCGCTCTTCGGCCAGGATCATCGCGAGGGTCGTCTTGCCGAGGCCGGGCGGACCGCTGAGCAGCACGTGATCGACCGGCTCGCCGCGGCGACGCGCGGCCTCCACGAAGACGCGCAGATTGTCCTTGATGCGGTCTTGGCCGACGAAGTCGTCGAAGCGCGAAGGGCGCAACGAGATGTCGTAGACACGATCGTCGCTGGTGGCTTCGCCGGTGAGGGAGTCGGTGCGTCCCATGATCTTCGTTTGATTCGTTCGGTCTTCGCGGGCGATTCGTGGGTGAGCGCGGTGGGCGCGATCAGATCGCCGCGAGCGCCTCGCGCAGCAACGTCTGCAGGTCCTTGCCTTCGAGCTCGAGCGTCTCGACCGCGCGCTCCGCTTCGGGCCGCTTGTAGCCCATGCCCACGAGGAGCATCACGACCTCGCCCGCCGGCCCGCTCGGCACGGGACGCTCGGGAGCCTTGGCGATCGGGCGCGGCGCGGGCGCATTTCCGTGCACGACGAGCTTGCCGTCGAGGTCGAGCAGGATGCGCTCGACCGTCTTCTTGCCGACGCCCGGGATGCCTTTGAAGGCGTCGCGGTTCTGCGCGGCGATCGCGTGCGCGAGCGCGTGCGGATCGAGCGCGCCGAGGATCGCGAGCGCGAGGCGCGGGCCCACGTTCGAGACGCCGAGCAGCGCGCGGAAGGCTTGTTTGCCTTCGATCGAGTCGAAGCCGAAGAGCTGGAAGGCGTCCTCGCGCACGTGGGTGTGCACGTGGAGCGTGACCTCGGCGCCTTCGGGCAGACGACCGAGCGCGCCGATCGGCACGTGCACCTCGTAGCCGACGCCCGCCACGTCGAGGATGACGCTGCCGTCGAGGTTGTGGTCGCCGAGGATGCCGGTGAGCCGTCCGATCACGGCGCGAGGGTAGCAGGCGCAGGATCGGCGGAAAGGAAACTCAGCCGCCGAGCCAGACCCAGAGCGCGGTGACCACGAGCATGCCGATCATGGCCATGCTGGGGCTCATCCACGCGACGGTCTCGATCGCGCGCTTCGGCTTCGCGCGGGCGGCGAGCCAGCCGCGGATCGCCTCGATCGTCGCGTCGTCGAGGCCGCGCTTGGGGAGCACGTGGAAGACGCTCGGCTTGTCGTGCACGTAGAACGCGAGGCGCGTCTCGTAGGTGCGGTAGAGGCCGAACCACTCGTGGCTCGTGACGGCTTGGCCGGACTGGATCTGGATGCCGGCGTCGCGGAACCGCCACGTCGCGTCTCGCACGGGGACACGCGCGAACATCTGCGCGGCCATGCGGCGCAGACCGAGCGGCACGAGGCTGAGGAAGCCGACGCAGGCGGCGCCGAAGATCAGCTCGTAGGTGGAGGGCTCGTGGCCGCGCGCGAGCACGACGACGCCGAAGAGGAGCGCGACGATCGACAAGCCGTAGAAGAGCGGCAAGAAACGCAAGCCGGGGCTGTGGCGCGTCATCGTGAAGAAGAGCCCACGACGGACGTCGGCTTCCTCCAGCGTGACTCGGACCTCGACGGGGCTCATGCGACGCGGTGTTGGGTCATGGGGTCGAGAGGCGCAAGCCGATGACGGCTCGACTGCCAGTGGCTGAAGCCACGAAAACGACGAAGCGCCGCCCGCGAACGGACGACGCTTCGTGCTTCGGCCTCGGCGCGTGTGCGCCGTTCGGTCACTCGACCGTGGCGCTCGCGCTCGCGCGGATCTCGATGCGGCCGCCTCGCGTCGCGGGAGCCGTGAAGCGGCGCGTGTCGAAGGGCGGTGGCTGGCTCGGGTTGCAGTTGGGCCCGAAGCCGGTGGCGTCGAACTCGTACTCCGCGTCGCCGGAGACTCCGTCGACCGTCGCTTCGATCGTCACGCGGTGCACGCCCGCGCGCGCCGGCGAGCAGTAGCTCAGCAGGTAGAAGCGCTGCGTGTAGCCGATGATGCGACGCGAGATCGCCTCGAACGCCGCCGCGATGGCCGCGCTGTCTTGGATCTGCACGTAGCCGCTGCGGCCGACGTCGCCGAGGGTTCCCTCGTCGATCTCGTTGCCGACGCCGATCGCGAAGATGTCGTAGCCGGCGGCGTCGAGCGCTTCGCCCATCTCGTCGCGCGAGACGCGGGCCGCGCGATCGGTGCCGTCGGTGAAGACGACGAGGGTGCCGAAGCGCAGCGGGGTGCGCGACTGCTCCATCTCGGCGGTGAGCACCTCGGTGGCCTTCACGACCGCGCCGTGGAGGTTCGTGGAGGGGTCGCGCGTGCGGAACGCGCCGAGCCGCGCGATGCCGCCCGCGCTCTCACGGAAGCCTTGAATGGGGAAGATCTCTTCCGATCCGTCGAACGCGTAGACCGCGACCTTCTGGTAGCCCTCGAGGGTGGCCGCGAACGACTGCGCGGCCTCGACGATCATGGGGACCTGATCGGACGCGGTGACGCTGCCGCTCATGTCGACGAGCAACATCGTGTAGTGCTCGGCCGCGACCTCGGGGTTGATGATGGTCTGCGAGCTCTCGTCGACGCTGACGAGCTGGCCGTCTTCGTAGATGCGGAAGTCGGTCGCTTGCAGGCCCGGCACCGGATCGCCAGCCGCGTCGTCGACGGTGAAGAAGACCGCGACGTTGCTCGGGCGTCGGTAGGCCGACTGCACGACGGTGAGGTTCAGGCCGGAGCAGCCGAACGCGAGGAGGAGGAGGGGTACGAAGTGACGCACGGGCGTTGGGTGCACGCGCGTTTGGTACCACGAACGCGGTTCGGTGCCGCCGTGGAAGTTCGCCACACCGCATGCCCACGTACACGCGCGCATCGACGCGCACACCGACGTGCACGAACGATCCGAGTCGGCGAACGACACGCGCGAACGACCGAACGACCACGCGCCAACCATCACGCGCGAACGAACACGCGTGAGCCGCGTCGACGCGGTAGGCTCGTCTCGTGCGCTGGCGTCTGCCGGACTGGGTCGCGTTCTCCGAGGCGTTCGGTGGGTCCGAGCCGGTTCCGCGAGCGCCGGGTCGCGTGCGGGAGAGCATTCGACGCGCGCGAGTGGATGCGCTGGCGGTGTGGCTCGGCTTCGGTCGCGCGCGCTGGGTGCCGCGTGGGCTCGCGCGCGAGCTCGTCGCGCCGGTGGGGGAGCCGGTGCGCGCCGAACGGCACGGAGTCGTTCGGGTCCGCTCGTCGCTCGCGCCGGGTGGCGTGGGCCTCGCGATCGATCATGGCGACGGTTCGGGGACCGTGTGGCTCCACCTCGCGCGGGTGCGGCTCGCGGTCGGCGACGTCGTCGAGCCGGGCCAGCCGCTCGGCGTGGTGGGCGCGTCGGCGCGCGTGTTCCTCCCCGCGCCGTGGGCGCCGCCCCGCGTGATGGAGCAAGCGGTCGTCGCGGGCGAGCCGGTTGCGTCCGCTTCGCCTCGAACGATTCCGCTTCAATTCACCGGCTCCGCGCTCACGCGCGGCCCAATAGGGACTGCGTCCGCTTCGCCTCGAACGATTCCGATTCGATTCGATCCGGCGGCGGTGGGCGATGGGATCGCGTCGTGTCGCGACGTGCGACTGCGCGAGTCGATGGATGCGCTGCCGACCCTCGAGGAACGCGCGTGGGCGCTCACGTTCTGGCGGGTCGCGGCGCCCGAGCTCTTCGTGCGCAGCGGGCGGTTGCGGTAGCGGCGCTCAGACCGCGTGGAGGCGGCGACGGCGCTCGGTGGCTGGCAAGCCTACCGCACGGCGACCCGCGCGAAGCACCGCGGGCGTGACGAGCGGCGCGAGCGGCTGGGGCACGGTCGTCATCGACGCGAGGGCGTCGCGGAGCTCCGGCAACCAGCGCTGCCAGGCGCTTCCGTCGGGCGCCACGACGCCCCGGCACTCCACCGCGCCGCAGCGACAGGTGAAGCCTTCGCTCGCTTCGAGGTGCAGCGTGCCGTAGTCGTTCGTGAGCTGCTCGCCCGGGTGGATGTCCACCAGCGCGACCTCGAAGCCGAGGTCCGAGCCGCCACAGGTCGGGCGGCACGAGTGGTTCATCGAGCGGCCGGCGTCCCAGCAGAGCACGCGGTTGCCCGCGGGGTCGTGGTAGGTGTGGTGATCGAGCCAGGCGTCCCACTGCGGTCCGAGCGGCGCGAGGCGCTCGGGCGTGAGGAGCTGGTCGAGCGGATCGAGCGCCCAGGTCAGCGTGCCGCGCGGAATGAATGCGGTGGCGAACACGCCCACGCCGACGACGTCGTCGACGCGGCGCACCTCGGTGTCCGGATGGATCATCGCGCGGCCGCTCCCGCACGACGGGTCGCGCGCGGACGACGGGCGGGTGCCGCCGCGATCGCCCAGAGGCCTTCGCCCTCGACGGTGCCGTCGGTGACGCCTTCGCGGCGGTAGTCGCGGTGCGAGGGGAGCTCGGCCTCGGTGGAGCCCTTCGCGAGCACCTCGAGGATCGCGTGATCGCGCGGGCCCGCCTTCACGAACGGGAGCAAGGGCTGCGCGACGCTCGCCGCGTGCTGGAAGGCGTCCTGCGCCTCGGCGTCCCAGATCGGGAAGAGGCGCTCGAGGTCACCCGGGCCGACGCTGCCACGGCAGCCGGGCTGGCCACACGCGCAGGGGAAGCTCTTGGCGATGTTGAGGATGCCGTACTCGCAGCTCAGCTCTTCGCCGGGCTGGATGTCGCGCACCGCGATCTCGAACGCGTCTCCGATGCCACGCGAGGTCGGGCGGCACGAGTGGTTCATGTAACGGCCGTGGTCCCAGCAGAACACGAAGTGTCCCGTGGGATCGACGTACGCCCAACGCTCGACCGCGGTCTTGAGCATCGGCGGCAGCGCGCGAACTTCGTCGGCAGTCAGGATCCGATCGAAGGGATCGAGGACCCAGAGGAACGTCCCCTTCGGGATGAAGGCCGTGGCGAAGACGCCGTGGCCGACGGAGGAGCTGATGAACTTCAGCTCGGTGTGGGGGTGGATCACGTGCTCTCGCGGAACGGGGCGAGCCGCGATGGCGCGCGCCGACACGCAATTGAGTAGCTTGCTTTGGAGTCTGTGAAGAGGGGGATTCGAGGGGGGGCCTCATTTTTTTTCCCGCCCCCCGGGGAGGAAACGGACCGGAAACGCGCGGAGCCATCCGCCCGCGCGGACGGTTCACGCTTCCTCGTACGTGGCGATCAAACGCAACTCTCAAACACGATTTCGCGGTGCGATCGGCATCGTGAAGCACGACACGGAGCGCGGGGCCCGTTTTCGTTTCGCGGACTTGCGTGAAGCGTGTCGCACGGTCGCCGGGAGGATGCGTGATTCTCGATCCGCGGCGCGGGTGCGTGAGGTCACGTGGACAAGTGCGAGAGCCCGAGCGCGAATGGCTGGGTATGGCGCGGGTCGGAGGCGAGACCCGCGCGAGGGGCTCGGAGGGTGCCGAGGACGATCGCGCATCACCGTCGATGCCGGATCGACGCCTGGCTCGAGCCTGCGCAGGCGTGACGGATCCGTCGCGGCGGGTCCACGCGGCACCACGACGACGACCGACGCGAAGTCGATTCTGCGCGTGAGCGCGGCAATCTCGGCCACTCTCGGCGCATCCTCGCGTGCGGAAGGCACGCCGATCGCTTCTGGGGGTGGCGGTCCCCGATCGGGGCCCTTATCCTTGGCGAGTCGGCGCGGAATTCTCCGATCCGACGACCACGACGATGAGTTGGGTCCCCACCCGGGTCGTCCCGCGGGAACTCGGAGTCGCACCACGAGGAGCGCATTCGTGCTCCCCGCGAACCCATGGAATGCCCTGCGTGAGGTCTGGCGCTCGATCGCCAGAGACCCCGGGGCACCGGCTCTGCCGGAGGAGGTACTCGGAATGGACAGTACTCGTATGTTCGGCCACTTCCTGCCGGAGGTCGAGGCGCGTTGAGCCATCGCGCCTGACGTCGACTGCCAGCAGAGGTGGTCGAGCTCGAAGGGTGGCGCTCCGGCAGGGCGCCACCCTTTTCCTATTTCAGCCCATCCATCGCCGCGCTCACACGCACGGCCGGGTTCGCGGAAGCGCCCGAACGCGTCGCGCTGCGCGCACGCTCGATCGGCACGAGCGCCACTCGCCGGGGCTCGACCCGCGCTTCGGCGAGCGCGTCACCACTCGCCGGTGCTGGGCATGCTCTTCCACGGCTCTTCGGGCGGACGCGCCCCGCCCTTCTGCAGGAGCTCGATGCTGATCTGATCGGGCGAGCGCACGAAGGCCATGCGCCCGTCGCGCGGTGGACGCAGGATCGTGACGCCCGCCGCCTGCAGCTTCGCGCAGAGCGCGTAGATGTCGTCGACCTCGAAGGCGAGGTGCCCGAAGTTGCGACCACCCGAGTAGGGCTCGGTCTGATCCCAGTTGTACGTGAGCTCGATCTGCGCGGCGTCGCCTTCCGCGCCCGTGGCCAAGAACACGAGCGTGAACCGGCCGGCTTCGTGGTCGGTGCGTCGCACCTCGTGCAGCCCGAGCAGCTCGACGAAGAAGCGGAGCGCGGCGTCGAGGTCGCGCACGCGGATCATGCTGTGGAGGAATCGCATGGCCGCGGTGTACGGCCGGGCGCGCGCGAGCGGAAGGGCGAGGAGCGCGAGCGCGGTTGACCACCGACGAGCGCGGCGACGAACGCCGCGAAGGTCAGGGCGTGCCGGGGACGCGGGTCGGGAATGCGCTGTCGGCTTCGGCGGAGGCGCCGAGCAGGCCGGTGCTCGCGGCGCCCCAGCAGAGGATCGAGCCGCCACGGTTGATCACGCAGGTGTTCGCGCGACCGGCCGCGATGCGCGTCGCTTCCACCGAGACCTCGACGGGGCGGGTCTGCGGGACGGGCACGCCGAGGCCGGTCTGCAGGCTCTCGTTCGCGCCCCAGCAACGCGGCCTTCCGTCGGCGCCGATCGCGCAGGCGTGTCGCGCGCCGGACGTCAGGGCAGTGGCGCCTTCGAGCTCGATCGCGCGTGGCGCGAGCACCGGGCCGACCAACGTACCGGCTTGGCCTTCGTCCGAGCTTCCCCAACACGAGACCGCGCCCGCCGCGGTGCGCGCGCAGGTGTGGGCGAGACCGGCCGCGACCTCGACCACGCCTTCGAGGTCCGGGACGACGGTGGGAATGACGCGATCGACGAGCGTTCCGTCGCCGAGCTGGCCCTGATCGTTCGCGCCCCAGCACCACAACGCGCCCGCCGCGTCGACGCCGCACGCGTGCGCGCCGCCGAGCGCGAGGCGCACGAAGCTCGTGGAGCCCGCGATCGGTGAGGGCGTCGCGCGATCGAGGGTCGCACCGTCGCCGAGCTGACCACGATCGTTGGCGCCCCAACACTGCGTGCCCGTCGGGGTGATCGCGCACGCGAAGCCGGCGGAGGCGGGCGCGAAGCGAGCGACGTCGAACGCGAGCGCGATCACGCCGGGGACCACGGCCGGCTCGGTCCGCGCGGTGGTGGTGCCGTCGCCGAGCTGACCGCGCGAGTTCGCGCCCGCGCAGTAGAGCGCGCCGGTCACGTCGGTGCCGCACGCGAACGCGCCGAGGGCGATCGAGGTGAACGCGAGGCCGCCTTCGAGCGGCGTCACGTCGGGGACACCAGCACCCCAACAGAAGGGGATGCCCGCCGGGCGGGGCGTGACGCCCGGGTCGCTCGGACCAGCGTCCACGCCCGCGTCTTCCGCGCCTGCGTCGACCCCTGCGTCCTCGACCGCGGCGTCGTCGATTCCCCCGTCCTCGAGCCCCATGCCAGCGTCGACGCCCGCGTCCGTGCCTGCGTCCAGCGAGCCTCCCGCGTCGACCGCTTCGTCGACCGCGCCGAGGAAACACGCTTGGTCCGCGCCGAGCGCGAGGTCGACCGCGCGCGGTGCGAGGTCGTCGTCACAGCCGAAGATCGCCAGCACTACGAGGGGCAGAGATCGAAAGCGAACCGCCATGACGCGCAACATACCAGGGGTTCGCGCGCGGACGTCGGCGTTCGTCGATCCCGAGGCTCGCTCTCACCGAACGCCCGCACCTTCGCCGCATCCCGTCCTCTCCGGCGTCGGGTCGAGGTCGAGGTGCGACTCGAGCCCGCACCTTCGCTGCGGCACGTCTTCTGGGCGCGCCAGTCCGAACGAGGGCGCGGACTGACGAATGTCATGTCGGACGGAACCCTCGATCGCGAGGGCGCGCGATCCGTGCTTGGCTGATCGCATGCTCCGGCGTGTCGTGGTCCTCGCGTCGCTCCTCGCCGCGTGCGGCGACGACGACCCGTCTGCGCACCACGGGCCGCCCGAGCTCGCCGCGCTTCCCACCGCGCGCGTGACCGAGAGCCGCTGTCTGGTCGGGGTCGCCGACGGACGCGCGCCGCCTGCGCTCCTCTCCGAAACGGGTTGTGTCGCGAGCGTGGTGCCGCTCGTACCGACGGACGAGCTCGTGCCGTTCGCGGTCGCGTCGCCCCTCTTCAGCGACGAGACGAAGAAGATGCGTTGGCTCGCGATCCCGCCGGCAGAACGTGCGGGCTACTACGCGGACGGGTCGCTCGACGCGCCGATCGGGACGATCTTCGCCAAGCTCTTCCGCCACGGCGACGATCCGCTCGAGCTGCGCTTCTCCGTGCGCGGCGTGGATGGCTTCGTCTACTTCACCTACCGCTTCGAGGGCGACGACGCGCGCCTGCTCGACGGACAGGAGACGGTCGCGATCACGGTCTCCGGCGGACGCGAGGCGACGTACACGTTCCCGTCGCGCGAGAGCTGCCGCACGTGCCACGGCGCGGTCGGCGTGCTCGGGCCGACGCACGAGCAGCTCGCGATCGACGTGCGTTACGCGGGAGAGACGCGTCGGCAGATCGAAGCGCTCGCGGCGCTCGGCGTGATCGAGCCACGCATCGGTCGCGGCATGCCGAGCCCGCACGATCCGGACGCGCCGATCGAGGCACGCGCGCGCGCGTACCTGCACGCGAACTGCGCGCATTGTCATCGGCCCGGAGGCTTCGCGCCGGTGGGCCTCGATCTCGATCTGCGCTGGTCGACGCCCCTGCAGGACACGCGCACGGTCTGTGTGCCGACGCAGTTCGAAGCGACCGCGGGCGACGGCATGCGGATCGATCCGGCCTACCCGGACGACTCGGTCATCGTCCGGCGCATGCACGCGGTCCCCGGCGATTTCCCGGGACCGATGCCGCCCGTGGGACGCTCGGTGGTCGACGACTTCGGCGCGGAGCTCGTGCGCGATTGGGCGGCGAGCCTCGACGCGTCGCTGTGTCCGTGACCACACCGTCGTCGTGCGTCGCGCGCCCTCGAGTGGACATGCCCGCCCGTGCGTGAGCCGAGTGAGCCTGCGACTCTTCCGCGCGATGCTTGCTCGTGCCTCGGCTCGAGCTGCTCGGCGTCGAAGGCGAGTCGATCGCTCGCGTGTCGCTGATCGGCCGTCTCGTCACAGACGAGAGCGTCACTCCGGCGTGCTCGACGGCCACGTGAGCTCGCGGACCGCCTCGCGGAGCGTCGCGAGCGCGGCTTCGCGTTCGGCGCGCACGGTCGAGAGATCGCGGGCGAGCGTCTCGAGGCGACGCACGCCTTCTTCCACGCGCGACGCGAGCTCGGTGCGGAGCGCGCGACCGTCCGCGTCGCGACGTGCGCCGAGCGACTCGAGGCTCGCGCGCACCTCCGCGTTCCGCTGACCGAGATCGCCGAGCTCGATGCGAAGCGCGCGCTCGCGGGCCTCGCGCTCCACGATCGCCACGCGCGCCGCGAGCACCTCGCGCAAGCCGCGCGCGATCGGCTCCGGCAGCTCGCTCCCGCGGAGGAAGGGCTCCACGTCGGTCGCGAGATCGCGGAGCAGATCGATCGTGCCCGGCACCGCGCGCCGCTCTCGGAGCTCGAGGCGGCTTCCGCGACCCGCGACGATCGGCAGCGGCACGATCCACGCGTCGCCCGCGCGCTCGTGATCGGGCGGCAGCTCCACCGGCGCAAAGCCCGCCGCGCCGACGTGCCGCAGGTAGAGCGTGCCCGGCGTGTGCGCGCCCGCGTCGACCGCGTAGCGCGTGCGCAGCGTCTCCGTGCGTTCGACCGCGAGCACACCGCGTCGCACGCCGACGATGCGCGCGGGGACCTCCTCGCGTGCGCGCTCGATCGTCACGTTCGTCGAGGCGTCGAGACCGTAGGGGACGAACACGCTGCGGCCCGCAGGCAGCGCGTCGAGCAGCCCTTCGCCGAGGAGCTCGCCACCCCCGAAGAGCGTGACCGGCCCCGCGACGAGGTCGACGCCGGCCTCTCCGTCCGCGCTCCCGACGGTGTTGCGCACCTGCGCGACCCGCAGCGGATGACGCGTGGCGCCGTCGACGCTCGCGCTCGGATCGAAGAGCAGCACCGCGCGGCCGGGCACGCGCTCGTGCAGCACCGTGACCATCGCGGACGCGCCCGCCGGCACGCTCACGCGACGCGCGACCTCGTAGCGGGTCGCCCCCGACGCGTCGAGCTCGGTCGGCGCGGACGGCGCGGACGCCACCCGCGTCGCGCGCACGCCGGTGTCGGAGCCGTCGTCCGTCGCTTCGATCTGCAGCTCCGCGCGGCGGTTTCGCTCGCGTGCCTCCTCGGTGGCGCGCGGATCGATCGGCTGCGTGTCGCCCACCGGCTGCGCGACGAGGCGCTCCGGCTCCACGCCGCGCGCGATCAGCGCCGCGCGCACCACTCCCGCGCGCTCCGCCGCGAGCGCCCAGGGGCTCGGCTCGTCGGAGGTCGCGTGTCCGTCCACGCGCACCCGCAAGATCTGCGGGTTGTGCACGAGCGTCGCCGCCATCGCGTCGAGGATCGGCGTCTGCGGATCGCGGAGCTGCGACGAGCCACGCGCGAAGTAGATCTTGTCGAGGATGACGATGCGCGAGTCCTCGATCGTCACGCGCCCGCGATCGGGGCAGCCGTCCTCGTCCTCGAAGCCGTTGTAGGTTTCGGGCTCGTTCGGGCAGCGATCGTCGACGTCGAGGATGCGGTCCTGATCGTTGTCCGGATCGGGACAGCCGTCGTGGTCCTCGAAGCCGTCGTGGTCTTCGGGCGCTCCGGGACAGAGATCGTCGGCGTGCTCGAGGCCACCGCGCGTCGCGATCGAAGCCACCGCGCCACGGTTCGGCGCGCCGGCGCCTCGACCGGTCGCGTCGGGGCGTTCGAGGAAACGTCGATCGCGCAGGTCGACGCGGTACGCGAAGGGCGCGCTGGTCGCGAGCGCGAGGTCGACGTCGGTCCAATCCTCGGGGGACGCGTTGTGCACGACCGCCCACGCTTGCAGCAGGGCGTGCTCGCCGTCCTCGTCGAGCACCACGCGGTAGGTCGCGCGCCACACCGGGGTCGGCGCGGCGTAGGCGATGCGCACGTCGTGCGCGTGCTCCCCATCGAGATCGAGCGTGAGCGTGCGCGGTCCGTCGCCCTCCCCTTCCGGGATCGCGGCCGAAGGAGACGACTGTTGTGCGACGTCGCCGCGCTCGACCACGGTCAGCGTCGTGAGCACGTCGTCGACCTCGTGCGGCGCGAGCCGCAACGCGACGCGACCGTTCTCGACGCGCCCCTCGCGCTCGAAGTAGCCGACGCCGTTCTGATAGAGGACCACGCGCCGGAGCTGCACCGGCGTCGCGCTCGTCGCGCATCCGATCCCCACGAGCGCCACCCCGAGCCACGCGTTCCGCATCCGCACCTCCGGCGGAGGAGCGTACCGCGATCGATCGCACGTTCTTCCTCGGGAAGCGCGTTCGGGCTCGCGCGTTCGGGTCCACGCGTTCGTGCGTTCGGGCCCGCGCGTGCGTGTCGTCGAGTTCGGGTCCGCGTGTTCGTGCTCGCGCGTTCGTATCCACGCGTTCGTGCCGGCGGCGCTTCGACCGATCACTCCTGTCGGAGCGCCTCCACCGGATCGAGGGTCGACGCGCGCCGCGCGGGGCCGACGCCGAACACGATGCCGATCGCGATCGAGACGCCCAGCGCGAGACCGTACGCGTACGTCGGGATGATGGTCTCCCAGCCGCCGAAGCGCGCGATCGCGAAGGCCGCGAGCCAGCCGAGGAAGATCCCGACGAGGCCGCCGAAGATCGACACCACGACGGCTTCCACGAGGAACTGCAGGAGGATGTCGCGTCGTCGCGCGCCGACCGCCATCCGCACGCCGATCTCGCGCGTCCGCTCGCGCACCGACACCAACATGATGTTCATGATGCCGATGCCACCGACCAGCAGGCTCACCGCAGCGACGCTCCCGAGCAGCGCGGTGAAGGTGCCGGTGATGGCGCCCATCGTCGCGAGCATCTCGGTCTGCGAGCGGATCTCGAAGTCGTCGGGCGCGTCCGCGCGGAGCCGATGACGCAGCCGCAGCAGCTCCCCGATCCGCTCGCGCACGTCCTCGCTCTCGCCTTCGCTGCGCACCTTCACCGTGATCGCGCCGAGGTAGCTCTGCCCGAAGAGCACGCCTTCGTGGGTGCCGAGCGGGACGAGCACCATGTCGTCCGGTGACATGAAGCCGACGTCGCCCTTCGCGCCGAGCACGCCCACCACGGTGAAGCCGTTGCCCGCGATCTGGATGCGCTCGCCGATCGCGCTGCGATCCCCGAAGAGCTCGTACGCGACGTTGGCGCCGAGGATCGCGACGCGCGCGCGACCGAGATCGTCGTCGGGCGAGAACCCGATCCCGGACGCCACGTCGAGGCTTCGCAGCGGAAGGAAGTCCGCCGTCACGCCTTGGATGGAGCTCGAGAGGTTCGCCTCTCGGTACTTCACCTGCGCGGTGCCGGTGCTCTCCGGGCTCACGCCTTCGACCCCGTCGAGCTCCGCGATCGCGTCGGCGTCCGCGCGCACGAGCGTCTCCACGCGCGCGCTGCGTACCGCGCCTTGCGCACGCTCGGGGCGCACCGTGAGCAAGTTCGAGCCGAGCGCGCGGATGCGACCTTCGACGCTCGCCTTCGCGCCTTCGCCGATCGCGAGCACCGCGATCACCGCGGTGACGCCGATGATCATGCCGAGCGCGGTCAGCGCGGTGCGCAGACGGTTCTGCGCGAGGGAGCGCCACGCGGTGCGAGCGGTCTCGTGGATCAGCACGGCGCGACCTCGTCACCGAAGCAAATCACGCGATTTCTCCCGCGTTTTCTTGCACGAACGCCTCAATCTCCGCCGCCGCCGGTCCGTCGCCCACGATCTTTCCGTCGCGCATGCGGATCACGCGATCCTGCGAGCGCGCCACCGAGAGGTCGTGCGTCACGAGCACGATCGTGGTGCCCTCCGCGTGGAGGCGGCCGAGCAGCTCCATCACCTCGCGCCCGGTGCGGCTGTCGAGCGCGCCCGTCGGCTCGTCACCGAGCACGATCGACGGCTCCGTCACGAGCGCGCGCGCGATCGCCACGCGCTGCTTCTGGCCGCCCGAGAGCTCGTTCGGTCGGTGGTGCGCGCGATCCGCGAGGCCGACGCGCTCGAGCGCCCGCAGCGCGCGCGCGCGGGTGTCGCGCTGGCCCGCGTACAGGAGCGGCAGCTCGACGTTCTCCACCGCGTCCATGCGCGGCAGCAGGTTGAACGACTGGAACACGAAGCCGATGTGCCGATTGCGCGCCGCCGCGCGTTCGTCCTCGTCGAGCCGCGCGACGTCGCGACCCTCCAAGAAGTAGCGCCCGCTCGTCGGACGATCGAGGCAGCCGAGCACGTGCAGGAGCGTCGACTTCCCGCAGCCGCTCGGGCCGACGATCGCGACCGACTCGCCGCGCTCGATGCGAAAGGAGATGCCGTCGACCGCGCGCACCGCGAGCTCGGCGCGATCGGCGTGGTAGATCTTTCGCAGCTCTTCGATCACGACCGGCGTCTGGGCCGCGCGGGTCGGCGGCTCGTGCGCGAGGCTCACGGAGGGCCTCCACCGCCGCTGCGTCGGCTTCCGCTGCTTCCGCCGCCGCCGCCTCTCCCGGGACGTCCGGTCGGGAAGAGCGACTTGCTCGCATTCGGCGACGCGCGCTGCACCGCGCCCGACGCGAGCACACGATCACCCTCCGCGAGCCCTTCGCGCACCGCGATGCGTCGACCGTCCGTCGCGCCCGTGCGGATCGTGCGCTCCTCACCGCTCTCGAGCACCACGTAGCGCCGCGCCCCCGAGGAGCGCACCGCCGCGAGCGGCACCAGCACGCCCTCGTCGCGACCCGTCACGATCGCGAGGTCCGCGCTCATGCCCGAGCGCAACAGGCTCGCGTCCTCGTCCGTCACCACGATCTCGACGTCGAAGGTCACCACGTTCGTGAGCGCGACCCCGAGCGGCGCCACGCGCTCCACCCGCCCGCGAAACGTGCGCGTCGGATACGCGTCGACGCGGATCTCCACGTCTTGTCCGACCTGCACGCGCGCGATCTGCGCCTCGTCGATCGCGCCGATCACCCGCAGGTCCGTGAGATCCGCGACCGTCGCGAGCGCGGTGCCGCCGCTGACGTTGGTGACCGCGGACGCCACGATCGAGCCGCGCTCCACCGCGACCGAGAGCACCGTGCCCGCGACGGGCGCGACGATCGCCATCTCGGTGAGACGCTGCTCCGCGTCCGCCACCGCGAGCCGGGCCGCCGCGAGCGAGGCGTTGCTCGCCGCGATGGCCGCTTGTCGGAGCTGCACGTTCGCGCGCGCGACCTCCGCGGCGCTCGACGCGGTGCGGGTCGCTTCGCTGCTCACGAGCCCTCGCTCGGTCCCCCGCGCGCTCACCTCCCGCGAAGCCTCCGCGTCGCGCGCCTGGGCCTCCGTGACGGCCAGGCTCGCGCGCGCTTGCGAGAGCTCGGCCTGCACGCGCCGCAGCGCCACTCGCGCGTCCTCGAGCGCACGCTCCGCGTCGCGCGGATCGAGCCGGAAGAGGAGCTGCCCCGCCTCGACGGAGTCGCCCTCTTCGACGAGCACCTCG
>JALOQC010000265.1 GCA_025453555.1 Myxococcota bacterium
GACCGAGGCGCGACGGGACCCGCGCACGGCTCGGACGATGTCGGTGCGCCCGAGGGACTCGCGCTACGCCTCGTCCCGCGGCCGGACGCCTTCTTCGTCGTCGCTTCGTGTCTCGATGCCCGTGGTGCGACCGAGGCGGACGCGCTGCGCGCGTGCCGTGAGCTCGCGCGACGCGGGACGCCGTTCCAACGCCGTTGGTGCACGTGCGAGGCCGAGCAGCTCGTCGCGCTGCGTCCCGACGATCCGATCGCGTTCCATCGCGGCTGTTGTTGGGCGGTCGGCGACACCCCGGAGGCCGCGCGCGCCGCGTGCGAAGAACGTCATCGCGCGGGCTGGTGCGAAGCGGAGGACGTCGACGCGGTCCACGTCGTGACGGGTCCTCACGCGCGCCGCGGACCCTTTCGACCTTTCGAGGGACCCGAGCACCGATACCTCGTCCCGAGCGCGCTGGACGATTGGTTCGACGCGTCGGGCGAGCCGCCGTGCTTCGCGGCGGGCACGCTCGTCGCGACGGAGCACGGGGAGCGCGCCATCGAGACGATCCGCGTGGGAGATCGCGTGCTCGCGCGGGAGGGCGACGAGCTCGTGCTCGTGCCCGTGCGTGGGGTGAAGACCCGTCGAGCGAGCGTGGTGTGGGTGGTCGAGGTCGAGGGGCGGACGCTCCGCATCACGCCCGAGCATCCGGTGTGGCTCGACGGGCAGTGGCGTCCGGCGAGGGAGATCGTGTCGGGGGATCGGCTCACGACGACCAACGGCACCGTGCGTGTGGTGGAAGTGCGCGTGGAACGTGTCGAGCGCGACGTGTTCACGCTCCGCGTGGGGCCGCCGCACAACTTCTTCGCGGACGGCGTGTGGGTGCACAACTACTGAGCGACCCGCGAGCACGGGCCCTCGCTGCTCGTGCCGATCTTCGGTCGATCGAGCCGATCTTCGGTCGATCGAGATCGCGTCCGTTTGTGGGCGACGGGAAGTAGCTCAGCGTTGCCAGAGGTTGCGCTCTTCGTCGCGGGCTTCGGTCTCGAGCTCGCGAAAGACGGACGCGAAGCGCACGTTCGGGGGGACGGTGAGCACGCGGGCGTAGCCCTCCGCGACGAGCTTCGCGTTCACGAAGGAGCCGTCGGGTGTGTAGACGTACGCGAGGATGCGGCCGTAGCGATCGCGGTCTTGCGCGTCGAGCACGAGGCGCACCGTCTGGCCTTCGACGAGCGCGCGGTTTCGTTCGCGGGCTTCGGCGCCGTAGGGCTGCGGGCCGCGGTCGCCGCCGGTCTCGGGGGTGTCGATGCCGATGTAGCGCACGCGTTCGTCGCGGCCCTGGATGCGCGCGTGGAGGGTGTCGCCGTCGACGATGGAGAGGACCTCCGCGTCGAGACCTTCCGGGAGGGGCAGCTCGTTCAGCGGATCCGGATCCACCGGCACCGCGGTCATCGGCACGTCGGGCGCGGCGCCTTCGGGATCGGGGACCATCTCGAAGTCGTCGCAGGCGGCGAGCGCGAACAAGAGCAGAGCGGCTCGGCGGGCGAAGGCGCGGGGCATGGAGGTCGAGCTTGGGGTGTGGGGCGGGGCCACGGCAAGCGAGAGACGGGTGCGCGAGCCGCCGCCCAGACCGGTCGTGGCTCGGCGGCTTCGCTCACGGTCACGAAGCGATCGGGAAGCAGGACCGCGAGGTCGACGTTCCCAACGCGAGCGACGCAACCGACGCGGTGTCGGTGCGAGGAGCGGCCGCTTTCGGAGGAGATCCATCCCATGATGCCGACGCCGCGCCCGCACCCCTATCGCCAGGTCCACCTCCTCGTGGGTGGGCTCCAACACACGATCGGGGGGCTGACGCGGCGCCTCCATCTCACGGCGGACGGGCTCGTGACCGGACGAGAGCGCCCGCTCGACGCGTCGCGTTTGCTGGCGCGGGCGGACGAGTTCGCGCGGGGGCTCGACGAGCCGAGCCCGACCTTGGATCACGCGCGCGATCGGCTGCGCGACGCGCTTCGTCGAGTGCTCCGCGATCTTTGACGGGGCGCGCGGCCGCGTGGTCGCCGACGGCTTGGATCGCGCGCGGTCGTCGACGAGGGCTCGCACGGGGTCGTCGACGACTCGGATCGTGCGTGGCCGATGGCTCGCGAGGGATCGACGACGCCTTCGTCGGCCGATGGCTCGCGAGGGATCGACGACGCCTTCGTCGGCCGCTGACGGGCCGACCGAGAAGCCGCTGACCCGGCCGACCGAGCGGTCAGCGCAGTACGCGCACGATCGTGTCTTCGCCGACCAGACGCGCGCGGTCGCCGCGCTTGAGGTTCCCGGAGAGGACCTCGCGCGCGAGGGGGGCTTCGACGAGGCGCGCGATCACGCGGCGCAGCGGGCGCGCACCGTACGCGGCGTCGTATCCGCCGGCGGCGACGATCGCGTCGACCACGGAAGGTTCGACCGTGAGCGTGACGCCGTTCTCTCGGATCATGGTGTCCGCGAGCGCGTCGAGCAGGCGCTCCGCGATCTCGGTGACGGCCGTACGATCGAGGGCCGCGAAGTAGATGGGCTCGTCGATGCGGTTCCAGAGCTCGGGCGGGAGCGCGCGGCGCGCGGCTTCGAGCACGGGCTCGCCCTCGTCCTTCGCGTCGCCGCCGAAGCCGATGCTGCGCCGCGACGCCTGCTGCACGCCGAGGTTCGAGGTCATCACGACGATGGTGCTCTTGAAGTCGACCGTGCGGCCCTTGCCGTCGGTGAGGCGGCCTTCGTCGAGCAGCGGCAGGAGCGCGAGCAGCACGTCGGGGTGGGCCTTCTCGATCTCGTCGAGGAGCACGAGCTGGTAGGGGCGCTTGCGGACCGCTTCGGTGAGCTGGCCGCCGTCGTCGTGGCCGACGTAGCCGGGGGGCGCGCCGAGCATGCGCGCGACCGCGTGGGGCTCGCCGAGCTCGCTCATGTCGAGGCGCGTCATGGGCGCACCGAAGAAGACGTCGCTGATCGCCTTGGCGGTCTCGGTCTTGCCGACGCCGGTGGGACCGAGGAAGAGGAAGGTTCCGAGCGGGCGCTTGCCGCGGAAGCCCGCCGCGCCCTTGCGGAGCGCGTCGGAGATGCGGCGCAGCGGCTCGTCTTGGCCGATCACGCGCTCGCGCAGGAGCGACTCGAGGCGCAGCAGGCGCTCGCCGTCGCGGAGCAACAGGCGCTCGAGCGGCACGCGTGCTTGTTCGGCGACCACGCTCGCGACGGCCGCACGATCGACGGAGACGCCACCACGGCGACGCACCCGCGCGGCCGCGAGATCGAGGATGCCGACCGCTTTGTCGGGCAGGCGCAGCTCGGGCAGGAAGCGCACGCCGAGCTCGATCGCGGCGCGCGCGGCGTCGCCTTCGTAGGTCACGCCGTGGTGGGTCTCGTAGCGCGGCAAGAGCCCGCGCAGGATCGCTTCGCAGTCGGCGGGCGAAGGCTCTTCGACCTGAATCGGCGAGAAGCGGCGCGCGAGGGCGGCGTCCTTCTCGAAGTGTTTGCGGTACTCGACGTCCGTGGTGGCGCCGATGCAGGGGAGCTCGCCGCGCGCGAGCGAAGCCTTGAGCTCCTGCGCGAGCTCGTCGCCGCCTTCGCCGCTGACGATCGCGTGGATCTCGTCGATGAAGAGCACGACGCGACCCCCCGAGCCCGCGACCTCGTCGCGCAGCTTGCGGACCTTCTCCGCGAGGGCGCCGCGCACGCCGGTGCCGCCGACGAGTGCACCGGCGGAGATCTCGATCACGACGCGGCCTTCGAGGCCGCGCACGCCTTGCGCGAGACGCTCCGCGAGGCCTTCGACGATGGCGGTCTTTCCGACGCCCGGCGCGCCGACGAGGATCGGGTTGTTGGAGCGGCGCCGCGCGAGCACGTCGAGGAGGAGCTCGAGCTCACGATCGCGACCGACGAGCGGATCGAAGTGACCGTCGTGCGCGAGCGCGGTGAGGTTGCGGCCGAGCGACGTCAGCAGCGGGAAACGTTCGGGCTCGAGATCGAAGGGGCCGAAGGGCAACGCGAGCGGAGCGGCGGGCAACGGGGCGAGCGGCTTGTTCGGGTCGCGGCGCGCGGCGGGGCGGGTGTTGCGCGGCGGTGCGGGACGCCGGCGCGGCGAGAAGAGCACGCCGGAGCTCGAGTCCTCCGCAGCGACGTCGTGCAGGGGGAGCGCGCTCGTCGCGAGCGAGCTCGTCGTCGGCGTCACCATCGGGCTCACCGTCGGTGGCTTGTCGTCGAGGAGCGCGACCGCGCGCAGGCTGCCCGGTGAGCTCGGCGCGAGCAGCGAGCCGCTCGCGGTGGAGACGCGCTTGTCACGGCGCGGTGGGGTGGGCTCGCGGCGCGCGGCGGTGACACCTCGCATCGGCGGCCGCGGACGCGGCGTGTCCATCAGGCTCGGCGGGTCGAGGACCACGCTCGCGCTCGCGGCGCCGAGGCGCGCGACGAGCTCCTCTTGCACCCGCTGCAGGCCGGCGCCGACCTGCTGGAGGCTCCTGTGCGCGGCCGTGCGGGTGTCGCGGGTCATCGCGAGCAGCAGGTGGCGCGCGTCGGGCTCGGCGTGCCCGAGCGTCTGCGCGAGGCGGGTCGCGCGCTCCATCACGCGGTCGAGGGTGCTCTGGGCTTCGGGGTCGACGACCTTGAGGGCGGAGAGCAGATCGGTCTCGCGGACGCCGCTCGTGCCGAGCACGTCGGACACCGGGCCACCGACCTGGAGCATCACGAGGAGGACGTGACCCGTGCTCGGCTGTTGACCGCGACGCTGCGCCGCGCGCTTCGCCTGCGCCACGATCCCCTTCACGCCGACCACGTCCATCCGCGCCCTCCGCCTTCGCTCGTGTGCCCCGCGCCGCCACGCGGTGTTCGTGGCGCGCCGCCACGCGGACGCCGCTCGCCGCGCGACGTCCTGCTCGCGGGCGTAACGGGGCGGGCGCGTCGGGCCAAGTTTTCGGCGCGCTTCGTGGGCTTCGTCGACGCGCTCGGCAGTGAATGCTCGCGAATTCGAGACGTCGAAGCACGCTCGCGCCGCCGGGCGGACCCTCACGTCGGCTTTTGGCGCGGGCTTCGATTTGATACGTTCCGCGCGCGCTCCCACCGGGGGCACACGATGGGTTCAGCGACGTCCGTGGTGGGCGGGAGAGGTGTGAGGATGAAGGTCCAGAAGTTCGCGGTGTTGTTCGCCGCCGTGCTCACCGCGTTGGCTGGGGTGATCGTCGCCGAAGGAGACGCCGGAGCGCAGCGCCTGCGCGCCAACATCTTCCTGACGCAGAACCAGATCCCGCGGAACCTGACCGAGCAGGGCCTCATCGGGTTCGCGCGTCGCAGCAACGCGCGGCGTCTGCGCGAGACGACCGACCAACCGATCCCGCAGCGCGAGTGGGTGGCCAACATGGTCACCTCGTTCAACACGCCGCCCGGCGACCTCGAGTTCCAGGTGCTCTTCTACGACATCGAGCAGGGCGACCGCTTCATCGGGCCGCCGCTCAGCACCTTCATCAACAACCGCCAGGAGAAGACCTTCTTGCAGCGCATCCGCCTCGAGCGTCCGCGCTTCAAGCCGAACCGCCGCATGGAGATGCGGGTGGTCGTGCGGCGCCAGGAGGTCGGGCGCCTGCGCTTCGAGCTGATCGGCGAAGAGGTTCGGCACTCGGGTCAGGTGTCGTTCGGCGCGGACGAGACCTGAGCTCGCTCGACTCGGAGGAGCGACGGCGGCCTCGACGCGTGAGCGTGCGAGGCCGCGGTCTTTTGGGGCGCTCGATCGGCCTGCGATCGCCTGCGATCGCGCGCGGAGGCTCTTCGTTCGTCGATGCGGGTCGCTCGACCACGACGACGACGCTTCGAGTCCGCTTTTCCGAGGGTCTGTCCGACGACGACGCTTCGAGTCCGCTTTTCCGAGGGTCTGTCGCCAGACCCTCCCCCGCGGGGCATGAAGCCCCGATGGGGCCCCACCCACGAGCCTTCGCTCGCTGTCGCTCGCTGCGCGCCGTCCAGTAGGGCGGCTTGCGGTAACCCTGGCCATCCGCTGCTTTTCAGCCGCGCGCTGCGCTACAACCGCGTCGTGGACGTTCGGCAAGCGCTCTCGGAGGCCCGCTCGGGCAAGCTGCGCCCGGTGGTGGCGGTCGTCGGGACCGAGACGTTGCTCATCGAGCGTGTGGTGGCCGCGGTGCGGCGCGCGGTCGCGGACGGTGGCATCGCGGGGTTCAACGAGGACCTCTTCCACGCGGGCTCGAAGGTCGATGCGGGCAAGGTGATCGCGGCGGCGGAGACGCTGCCGATGATGGCGAAGCTGCGTCTCGTGCTGCTGCGACGGGTCGATCTGCTCGACCTGGAGTCGCAGGCGAAGATCGCGGCCTACGTCGCGTCGCCGAGCCCGTCGACCGTCTTCGTGATGACGGCGGAGAAGATCGCGGGGAACACGAAGCTCGGGAAGGCGATCGGCAAGCACAAGGTCGCCGCCGATCCGCTGAAGGGGCACGCGCTGCGCGACCACGTGGGGCTCGAAGCGGAGGAGCGAGGGCACCCGATCGCGCCGAACGCGGCGGAGGCGTTGCTCGACACGCTCGGTGAAGATCTCGCGGCGCTCGACGACGCGCTCGAGCGGCTCTCGCTCTACGTGGGGCCGGGGCAACGGATCGATCTGGCAGCGGTCGAGCAGTGTGTCGCGCGCGTGAAGGTCGACTCGATTTGGGCGCTGGTGGACGCGGTCTCGATGCGTGACGCCAAACAAGCTTCCGCCGCGGCCGCGTCGCTGCTCGCGGATCGGGAGCCCGCGCTGCGGATCCTCGCGATGCTCGCGCGTCAGCTCCGGACGGTGGCGCGCATGCGCGACGCGTTGCAGCGAGGGCTCTCGGACGAAGAGGCCGCGCAGCTCGCGGGGGCGCCACCGTTCAAGGCGCGCGCGCTCCGCACGGCGGCCAAGCGCTTCACGTTCGTGGATCTGACGCGCGCGTTCGCGTTGCTCGCGGAGACGGATCTGCTGCTGAAGGGCAGCAAGACGCCGGACGACGTGGTGCTCGAGCGGACGGTGCTGGAGCTCTGTCGCGCGGCGCCGAGCTGATCGGAGCGCAGCGTCGAGGGTGGTCGACGGACGTGAAGTACGAAGCCCGACCCGCGGTGGCGGATCGGGCTTCGAGGGTCACTCGACGTTTGGTGCGACGGCGCTGACGTTCAGCGACCGACGATGTCGACGCGGCCGCACGAGTAGGTCTGGCCACCGACGGTCACGCGCACCGCGCCGCCGCTCGACACGCCCACGAGGCGCGCGCGGACCTCGTCGTCGGTGCGGGTCGCGATCGCGGCGGTCTGCGAGCCGATCGTGACCGCGGTCGCGTCGCCGAGGCCGCTGCCGCGCAGGACGAGGAAGCCGCCCTGCGGGACGCGCGAGAGCGTCGGCGCGCACTGGACCTGCGCCTGCGGCATCGTCGGGCGCGGGGTGGTGACGACGGGGTTCGTGGGTTGGACGGTCGCGCCGGGGATGGTCGCCATCGTGGACGGCGTGGTCGGCTGCGCGGGGCGCACGGTGGTGTTGGGCGCGACGGTAGCGGGCTGCGCCTGGACCGAGGGCCTCACGGTGGTGTTGGGCGCGACGGTCGCGGGCTGAGCCTGGACCGAGGGCCGCACGGTGGTGTTGGGCGCGACGGTGGAGGGCAGCGCCTGGACCGAAGGCCGCACGGTGGTGTTGGGCGCGACGGTGGCGGGCTGAGCCTGGACCGAGGGGCGCACGGTGGTGTTGGGCGCGACGGTGGCGGGACGCGCTTGCACCGTCGGCGGCTGCGCGGGCTGCGCGGGGATCGTCGGACGCGGCTCCGGCTGCACCGTGACGGTGGTCGACGGTCGAACGGGCTGCACGGGCTGCGCCGGCTGCACGGTGACGGTGGTCGGGCGGCTCGGCTGGACCACGGTCGGGCGCGGCTCGGGCTGCACGGTGATGGTGGTGGTCGGGCGGCTCGGCTGGACGGTGACCGTCGGCTGGCTCGGCTGAACCGTGACCGTGGTCGGGCGGTTCGGCTGCACGACGGTGGGCTGGCTCGGCTGCACCACGACGGTGGGCTGGCTCGGCTGCACCACGACCGTGGGTTGGCTCGGCTGCACCACGACCGTGGGTTGGCTCGGCTGCACCACGACGGTGGCGGGGCGCGGGCGCACCGTCACGTTCGCGCTCGGTCCGCGGTGCGCGCCCGGCGCGACCACCACCGTGGTGTGGTGGATCTCCGAGGGCGGCACGCGGTGCACGCGGCTCGGTCCGACGTGGACCTGCACGGTGCCCTCCGCGCGGTAGACGGGCGGCGGCGTGACGTCGCGCGGGCGCCAATGACCCGGGTGGTACTGGTAGCCGCCGCCTTCGACGACCACGCAGACACCGTGCTCCCACTCGTAGCCGGGGCGATCGGTCTCCCAATGACCTTCGATCCAGACCCAACCGCTTCCCTGCCAATCCCAGTAGCCCTCGATCCAGATCGAGTCGGGGCTCGGCTTGAGACCGGGCGAGACGGCCGCGACGAGCGGCGGAGGCGGCGCGGAGACCATCACGTAGCTCGGCGCCACGTAGTGATCTTGCACGTGCACGGTGGAGTGCCCGGTCGTGTGGATCACGCATCCGCTGCCGAGCGCGAGGACGAGGGTGAAGGGTAGGGCTCGAAGCATGGCTGTCTCCCGAGGTGCGGACCGAAGCCGAAAGGTCGACCGCGAGCCTGTGGACGGAGGAGGGACTCGAACGATTCGATGACTCTCCGTGAGTTCTCGTGAAGCGTCGAGGAGCATCTCGTTCAGAGCGTGCTCCAGCGTTTGCGCGCGCTCGACACCAGCGCCGACACCTCGGCTTGGGCGCGCTCGGCGAGCTCTTGGGTCTTGGCGGACTTCGCGGAGAACGCGGGCCCGACCTCGAGCGCGACGTCGGTGCGAGGGCGCGAGGCGACGTTGCGCAGGTGGGTGACGAAGTCGATGCCGACGTACTCGACGCCCTCGGGGTAAGCGAGGCCGACTGGCACGACGTCGACGTCGAGCCCACGCGCGGCTGCGAAGGCGCCCATCTTGAAGGGCTGCACCTCGTCGCCGCGGAAGGTCGCGCCCTCCGGGAAGACGACCACGCTCTCGCCCGCCGCGAGGTGGCGACGGATGGCGCGAATGGCGTTGGCGCCGCTGGTCTCGGAGGCGCGGTCGACGAAGACGGTGTTCGCGTGACGCGCCATGCGGCCGAGCACCGGCCACTCCGCGAGATCCGCGCGGCTCAGGAAGGCCGCGTCGAGGCGCGTGAGGAGCACGCCGACGTCGAGCGCGGCGCGGTGGTTGGCGACGACGAGC
>JALOQC010000266.1 GCA_025453555.1 Myxococcota bacterium
GGACGGCACCTTCGAGCCGTACCGCGTGCTCGCGATCGACATCAGCGCGCTCACGCTCCAGTCGGTCGCGGCGTACAACCTCGGCGCGAAGGCGGCCGGCCGCTGCAAGAACCTCTGGACCCTCGGTTTGATGTTCTGGCTCTTCGGCCGAGAGCGCGACTCGACGATCGAGTGGATCCGCAAGAAGTTCGCGAAAGATCCGAACCTCGCGGAGGCCAACGTCGCGGCATTGAACGCCGGTCACGTCTACGGCGAAACCGCGGAGCTCCCGCAAGGCATCGGCATCTACCAGGTGCCCAAGGCCCAGCTCGCGCCCGGCACCTACCGCACGATCAGCGGCAACGACGCGCTCGCGTGGGGCCTCGTCGCGGGCGCCAAGCTCGCCGAGCTCCCGCTCTTCTACGGCAGCTACCCCATCACGCCCGCCTCGACCCTCCTGCACGCCCTCGCACGCCTCAAGGCGTTCGACGTCGTGACCTTCCAGGCGGAGGACGAGATCGCGGCCGTCGCATCGGCCATCGGCGCGAGCTTCGGCGGCGCGATCGGCGTCACGGGCACGAGCGGCCCCGGCGTCGCGCTCAAGACCGAGGCGATCGGCCTCGCGATCGCGACCGAGCTCCCGCTCGTGATCTGCGACGTGCAGCGCGGTGGTCCCTCGACCGGTCTGCCGACGAAGACCGAACAATCGGATCTCTTCCAGGCGGTCTGGGGCCGCAACGGCGACGCCCCGCTCGTGGTCCTCGCGGCGGCGACGCCCGGTGACTGCTTCTACATGGGCATCGAGGCGGTGCGTCTCGCCACCAAGTACATGACGCCCGTCATGGTGCTCACCGACGGTTACCTCGCCAACGGCGCGGAGCCCTGGAAGATCCCGAGCATGAAGGACTTCGCGCCCTTCCCCGCGAAGCACCTCGCGGAGAAGCCGGAAGGTTTCCACCCGTTCATGCGCGATCCCGAGACGCTCGCGCGCGTGTGGGTCAAACCCGGAACCCCGGAGCTCATGCACCGCATCGGTGGCCTCGAGAAGGGCCAACACAGCGGCAACATCAGCTACGACCCCGCGAACCACGAGGCGATGACGAAGCTCCGCGCGGAGAAGATCGCGCGCATCGCGAACGACGTGCCCGAAGCGACGCTCGACACCGGTGAGCCGGGCGGCGAGCTCGTGGTGGTCGGCTGGGGCTCGACCTACGGCGCGATCAAGCAGGCGGTCGCGCAGGTCCGCGCCAAGGGCCGCAAGGTCGCGCACCTCCACCTCCGGAACATCTGGCCGCTCCCGCGTGGGCTCGGCTCGCTGCTCTCGAGCTTCGGCCAGGTGATGGTCCCCGAGATGAACAACGGGCAGCTCGTGAAGCTGCTGCGCGCCGAGCTCCTCGTCGACGCGCAGCCCTTCGACAAGATCACCGGCCAGCCCTTCCGCATCGCGGAGCTCGTCAGCGAGATCGAGCGCCGCCTCGGCGCGCCGACCACCGAGCGCCCCGGCGTCCAGTTGCAGGCTTGAGAGCAGGCCCGAGCGCCTCTTTCGCCTTTCGTTTCTGCGTTTCTTCAAGCGTTCGTTCCGAGAGAACCACGATGACCGAGAATCCCCGCGTGTTGACGAAGAAGGACTTCTCTTCCGACCAAGAGGTCCGCTGGTGCCCCGGCTGCGGCGACTACGCGATCCTCGCCGCGATGCAGCGCGCCCTCCCCGAGATCGGCGCGACCCCGGAGAGCACGGTGTTCGTGTCGGGCATCGGCTGCTCGAGCCGTTTCCCGTACTACATGAGCACGTACGGCTTCCACACGATCCACGGCCGCGCGCCGGCGATCGCGACGGGCCTGAAGATCGCGCGCCCCGAGCTCGACGTGTGGGTGATCACCGGCGACGGCGACGCGCTCTCCATCGGCGGAAACCACTTCCTCCACCTGCTGCGCCGCAACGTCAATCTGCAGATCATCCTGTTCAACAACCAGATCTACGGGCTCACCAAGGGCCAGTTCTCGCCGACGAGCGCGGTCGGCACGGTCACGCCGAGCTCGCCCGTCGGCTCGATCGATCAGCCGGTGTGTCCGGCGCGCGTCGCCCTCGGCGCGAACGCGAAGTTCGTCGCGCGCGGCTACGACGTGAGCCGCGAGCTGCCGGAGCTCTTCAAGGAAGCGCACGCCTTCCCCGGCACCGCGTTCGTCGAGGTCCTCCAGAACTGCCCCGTGTTCAACGACGGCGTCTTCGACCTCATCACCGACCGCAAGAGCGGCCCGCGGCACCAGCTCTGGCTCAAGCACGGCGAGCCGATGATCACGGCGGACAAGAAGAAGGGCCTGCGCCTGAACCCGAAGACCCTGCAGGTCGACGTGGTGACCCTCGGCGAAGGCGTGAGCGAGAGCGAGCTGCTCGTGCACGACGAGACGAACTCGACCCTCGCGTGGCTCATCAGCGACCTCCCCGACGTGAAGGCGCTCGGCGTGCTCTACCGCGACACCACCGCGCCCGTGTACGACGACGCGGTGCAGGCGCAGGTGCAGATGGCCAAGAAGGGCGGCACGACCGCCGACGTCGACGCGCTGCTGCGCGGCGGCCACACCTGGACCGTGAGCTGAGCTTCGGCGTCCGCGCTCGAGCGCGTCTCGGTCGTAGCTGCTGACGGCCGCGCTCGGATCGTATGCGCGGGAGCAGTCGTTGTTTCCGCGGACGGTTCGGTTCGTGTGTTTCCCTACGGGCGAAGCTATCGACACGGTTGATCGGGGCTAATTGGACGCGTGCGCGCCGAACCGGACACGTCCCTGCGAAACCCGGTGGAGCGCTCGGAGCCGAACGCACGAGCGCGTCGTCTCCTCGTCCACAGGGTTTCTCGGGCCGCGTGCGGTTCGATGGTTCGGTCGCCTGACGGCGACCCTCACGTGACGTCGAGTCGCTCGGCCTGGCGGCCGGCTCCAAAAACGTCGTTTCGGCCTTCCGTCGGTGGCCTTCGATCTCCACTGGGGTTTCCGCCGCTCTCTCTTTTGAACGTGGCGGCTCGCGTCACGAGCGCACGCGCGTGACACGAGCCGCGCGCGTACGGGCCCTGGGAGCTTTGGGCGTGCGTTCGTCCGCCTCGTGTCGTGAGCGGAGCGCACGACGCGAGGCGTGACACGGTGCCCTTCGAGGCTTCGGGTGGATCGAGTTGGTGCGGTCCGGGCGAGCTCCGCTCGTACGAACCGCACGAGGTTCGACGAGCCCTTCGAACGACGTGCTTGCTTCGCGCCGTGCGAGATCGCGTCGTCCGCTGCGCGAACGACACGACTCGCTCTCGGGTGGCGAGGTCGCGTCGTGAGCTCCGCGCACGACACGAGCCAGAACCTCGCGAACCCGACCGCGCTGCTCCTGAGCGGCCTGTGGCCCCGCTGGTCACGTTCGCGCTCCTCGTGGCGCGAGGTCGCTGCACGAACGACACGACTCGAGCTCCGATGCGAAGCCGCACAGCAAATCAAAGCATCACTCCGTGTGCTCTCGAACGACGAGTCGCTCGTCGATCAGTCGAAGTCGCGGGGGAACTGTCTACGACGACCCATCCAGGGATCCGGAAGACGGGCCCTGCGTCGTGCGCCCGCATCCGAACCTCGTCCCCGATATTCCTCAAGGATTCTGACAAACTTTCGACCATACCGAATCCGCTCAGAAACAGAAGACGCTCGGAAGAGCATCGTCGCCGACACATGCACAAGTTGGCGGCATACAATGTCGATACCAATGTACGCACAGGTCCTCGAGCGGCTCGTCAGTGACGTCTTCGTCGTCGACGGACCACCGCGAAATTACTCTCTGTAACACGCCTGTGATTCGACCTTGACGCTTCCAATCACAGCCAAAGCGAGACACACGACAGCGGACTGAGACCATGACTTCACGATGCACATCACTCAGTTCTCCGTTCGCAGTAGCCGATACCAGGAGATCCGGTTCCGTGAGTCCCAGGTTCTCTGAACAGGCTACAGTATCGAGACGAATCACAGTCGTCGTCGACGGAGCATATCGAAGTGCATTCCCATGACATCATCACAGCGCAGACGTTGATGCACTCGTCGGTCCACGAACGGCACCCCGCCCCATCTGGCAGATGACCCGACGCCGGCTCACAGAGAGTCCGCTGAGAAGCTAGACCCGTACGAACGCACGTCTCACCCTCGAAGCACGAACGATCCGACGTGCAGTCCCAATGGCAGGTCCCGCGGTCTGGATGACACCAACCATCCCACGGCCCTTCGTCTTCGCAGTCTCGGTGCTCCTGGCACCGCATCGTGCATTGGTGCGACCTCGGGTCACACATCCCATGAGCACACTCGACGTCGGATTCGCAGTTCGCCCCCAACGAGAGGCCCTCACCTTCGAGTCGGCAGTAGTTCTCCGAACCGATCACCCCGGAGCAGATCGGAAACGTGTTCGGACAATCCCGCGACCGAACGCACCGAGTCAGTCGACAATCGGGCTCACAGCCGTCCAGTCGCCCCATGTCTCGTTCATCGCACTCTTCGCCTTCGTGGACGACCCCGTCGCCGCACGCCTCGGTCGCGCAGGTGCCCGTGCGTGCGTCGCACACGTCGGGACACGTCGCGTCGATCGCGGTCGGGGAGCAGCGACGCTGGGTCTGCGCGTCGAGGCAGAAGCTCCGTGCGTCCGAGAGCCGTGGCTCGTCGTCGTCGCAGTCGGGCCCGCCGCACTGCGGGCCGTCCGCTCCGTCTCCGTCGCGATCGCAGACCGGCGCGTCGGGCGCGTCGCGGCCGGCGTCGCTGCCCACGAAGGGCGGCATGCTCGACTCGGGGCAGCCGAGCACGAAGCCGCCGAGCAACACCGCCCACACGAACCGTTCGAGATGCCTCACGAGTCCGCTCCGTTTCGTTCGAGCCAGCGCCAGCCGTCCGAGAGGGCCTGCAATCGTTCGTCGATCGCCGCTCCGTGAACGAAGGCCGAAGGCCGCAGCGAACGGAGACGGCGCCGGACGGGTGAATAGCAGGGTTCCGAGGGGGCCCCTTGGCCCGCGGAGTCCGAGCGCTGCTCCCGTACGAAGCCCTCGGCGAAGCGAAGGGTGCGGCGTGAGGAGGGGTCGCGGGGGTTCGACGTGGAAACGTGCAAAGCGGAACGGACGTCAGTACGTGGAGCCGCATTTCCACGAGACGGTCGGTCCGTGCGAACGGAACGACAATCTCCCCGCGCTCCGTGAGCGAAGGCCGAAGGCCGCAGCGAACACGAAACGCCGCTTCACTCGATCGAGAGCAGCTCCTTCACCTTCGCGATCACCTGCGGGGCTTGGATCGGCTTCGTGATGTACGCGGTCGCGCCGAGCGCCATCGCGCGCTGACGGTCCTCCTGCGAGCCCTCGGTCGTGATGATGATGATGGGCACGTCCTTGTGGGCCTCGTCGCTGCGGATGCGTTTGACGAGCTTCAGGCCGTCCATGATCGGCATGTTGATGTCGGTGATGATCAGGTCGTACTTGCCCTGCGCCAGCTTGCGCAGTCCGTCGACTCCGTCTTCCGCCTCCGTCACGTGGAGGCGTTTGATCCGCGCGAGCGCGAAGACCAACAACTGCCGCATCATCGGCGAGTCTTCGACTACCAGACAGGAGAGCTCGGCCATTGCGTTCTTCTCGATCGATTCGGAATCGGCGGGCGATTCGGAGAGGGAAGCTCAGAGCTTCGAGGTGAGGTGACGGAGGGCGCCGAGAGGGCCTCCCGCTTGTTCGTAGAGGTTGGCGGCGATGAGCGCCGCGCCTGCGTGGGCAGCGAGCAGCTCGAAGAGCTCGTGGTCGACCGACGCCCAGCCGTTCTTCTGCTCGAGCAACCGGACGATCTCCACGGCGCCGACCGGCTTGCCGTCCGCGAGCAGCGGGATCACCGCGACGGGATCCGAACGATCGATGCGGTGCACGTCCAGCTCCCGAAGGCGCCGCAGACCGGTCATGCACGCCTCGCCGACCGGGCCTTCGCCGAGCTCCAGCGCGCGCACCTCGCTCGGCTCGACGTGCTCGTGCGCGATCGGGACGATGCGCCCTGCCGCGTCGTCGATCACGTAGATCACGAACGCGTCGGCGCCCACGAGCTGACCCACCATGTCCTGGAGGTGGCGCACCACGCGACGCACCGAGAGCGACGCGTGGAGCTGGAAGCTCGCGACGTAGAGGTTCGCGAGGTCGTTCATCTCCTGTTCGATCTGCGCCTGACGGTGCTCGTGCTCCGCCTCGAAGCGCTCGAGCTGCTTGGAGCGATCGAGCAGCGCGCGTCGCTCGGCCTCGAGCCGCTCCACCGTGCGGAGCAGATCGCGGATCGCGTCGTCACTCGCGACCTGCGAGCGCAGCCGCGCGTTCTCGTTGCGGACCTCGTCGAGCTCCTCGCGCAGCTCGCGGTTCTCGCGCAAGAGCAGCTCGGTGTACTCGACGCCCTTCTTCAGGAACGAGCGCACGAAGGCCTCGCGCTCCTTGAGGAGGTCCATCGGCACGTCGCTCGCGCGGCGGCCTCCGTCGCGGGGTTCGTCCTCGTCGCTCACGACGCGTGACGTTATCAGAGCCCGCGACCCGCGATCGACACGAATCGGCGCGCGACTCGCCACGCCACGAATGCCTCCCCCAAGTGGGTGACTCGCCACGGACACGGGTACGCGGCGACGTGCGTGACGGCGACGTGCGCGACGGCGACGTGCGTGACGGCGACGTACGTGACGGCGACGTGCGTGACGGCGACGTACGTGACGGCGACGTACGCGACGGGGAACGGCAGGCGACGCCGCCGACCGTCAGACCGTGCCGAGCAAGGTCGCGACGTGGTCGCCGAGCTCGTCGAGCGGCATCGCGCGCTGCACGGAGCCGGTCGCGATCGCCGCCTGGGGCATCCCGAAGATCACCGCGCTCTGCGCCGACTCCGCGAACACGCGCCCACCGTTCGCGGCGATCGCCGTGGTGCCCCGCGCGCCGTCGTCGCCCATGCCCGTGAGCACCACGCCGACGACTCGCTCGCGCAGCTTGCGCGCGGCCGACTCGAAGAGTCGATCCACGCTCGGCACGTAGCGATCGTCCGCGCGTGGCTCCACCACCGCGATGAGGCCGTCCGCGCCGATCTCCAAGCATCGACCGCCCGGACAGACCCACGCCTCGCCCGCGACGAGCGGGTGGTGATCGGCCGCCTGCCGCACGCGCACCCCGCCGAGGCGATCCAATCGCTCCGCGAACGTCTGCGTGAAGCGCGGCGGCATGTGCTGCGCGACGAGCACCGTCGCGTCGAGCGCGGGCGGGAAACGCCGGAAGAGCTCCACCAACGCGGTCGGTCCCCCGGTCGATGCGCCCACCACGAGCACGTGCCGCGGTGACGCGTCCACGCGCCGCCCCGGCGACGGCAGCGCGGCGCGCGTCGTGGTCACGGGGCGCGCGAGGTGCGACAGGCTGCGCACGAGCGAGACCTTCTCGAGCAGCTCCGCGCGGATTGACGCGAGATCGGTGGTGATCGAGCGGGTGGGCTTCGCGACGAAGTCGAGCGCGCCGAGCTCGAGCGCGCGGAACACGTTCTCCTTGTTCGCGTAGCCGCTCACCACGATCACCGGCGTCGGGGTGCTCGCCATCAGCAGCCGCAAGAACGTGAAGCCGTCCATCCGTGGCATCTCGAGGTCGAGCGTGATCACGTCGGGCTTGAGCTCGCGGACCAGCCGCAACGCCTCGTCGCCGTCGGTCGCCTTGCCCACGACCTCCAGCCCCGGGAGCGTGTTCAGGATCTCGGTGATCGTCCGACGGTTGAACGCGGAGTCGTCGACCACCAGCGCGCGCAGCACGCGCTTGTCGTCCGGCGGGCTCATCGAGCCTCCGGGGTCGCGGGTCGTCGGTAGACCATGTCGGTGCGCAAGTGGACGAGCTCGAAGTCGGTGGTCGTGCGGAGGAGCGACTCGCTGTGCCCGAGCAGGAGGTACCCGCCAGGCACGAGGCGGTCGAAGAAGGTTCGCACGACGCGCGACCGGGATTCAGCGTCGAAATAGATCAGCACGTTTCGGCAGAAGATGACGTCGACCGCGCCGACGATCGCCGTGCGTCCGTGCTCGAGGAGGTTCAGGTGGCCGAAGTGGCACATCGCGCGGATCTCCGAGCGTACCGATCGGCCTTCGGAGGTCTCCTCGAAGAAACGAAGATGTTCGGGCGGCATCGCGCGGAAGCTCGCCTCCCGATAAACGCCCTTCCGCGCTTGTTGGAGCACGCGTCGGCTGATGTCACTGCCGAAGATCCGCACGTCCCAGCCGGCGAAGCGCGGCATCGACGCGAGGATCATCGCGATCGTGTAGACCTCTTCCCCGGTCGAGCAGCCCGCGCTCCAGATCGTCAGGCGCTTGCGGGCCGCGTTTCGCTCGGCGATCTCGGGCAAGAGCTCGCGCTCGAACGCTTGGAGCTGATAGCTCTCGCGGAAGAAGTACGTCTCGTTCGTGGTGAGCAGATCGACCGCACGCTCGAGCTCCGCGTCGCCGTCGACGTGGAAGCGCAGGTGCCGGTAGTACTCGCCGAAGTCCTGGAGCCCGAGCGCCTGCAGCCGTTCGCGCAGGCGGCGCTCGACCACGTACTTCGCGTCCTCTCCGAACGCGATGCCGCAGAAACGATTGACGAGGTCCCGCATCAAGCGGAACTCCTCGTCGCTCATCCCGGGACCGCGATCGAAGAGCAACGACATCAGCGCGTCTGCTCCGGGTCGTCGCCGATCGCTTCGAGGAGCGCCTCGCGCACCATCGGATCCTCGTCGGATCCGACCGCTGCCCGCAGCGAAGCGCGCGCCACGGAATCGTCCGCGAGCGCACGCACCGCCGCGCGTCGCACGTGCCACGCAGGGTGGGCGAGCGCGCGCTGGCGAAGGGGACGCGCGACGTCGACGGGCAGCCGCGCAGACACCGACACCGCCGCGTGGGCGACCTCAGGATCGGCGTGCGCGAGCGCGCGCGAGACGTCGTCCGCGAGCTCGCTCGAGCCGAGCGCTCCCAGCGCCTCGATCGCCGCCGCCGCGACCGGCGCCGCGGACTCGAGCAGCGCACGCAGCGGCCCGACCGCGTCGTGGGCGCCGAGGCGCGCGAGCGCTCGCGCCATCGCGGCCTGGACCGGCGCGGACGCGGCGCCGAGCCCCTCGAGCAAGACGGGCGCGACCGATGCGTCGGGGAAGCGCGCGAGGGACTCGACCGCGGCGAGCCGCACGCGCTCGTCCTCGTCCGCGAGCGCGAACGCGAGATCGTCGCGCGCACGACCGTCCGCCAGCGTGCCGAGCGCCTGCGCCGCCGCG
>JALOQC010000267.1 GCA_025453555.1 Myxococcota bacterium
CGCCGCTACACGACCTACGAGCGCGTCGAGCAGGTGCTGCCGCTGGTCGTGAAGAAGGGCGGCCAACGCCAACCTTTCGATCGGGACAAGATCCTCGCGGGCCTACGTCGCTCGTGCGCGAAGCGCGACATCAGCGCGGACGCGCTCGAGCGCGTCGTCGACAACGTGCAGCGGACGATCTCCGATCGCGGCGAGCCCGAGGTCGCGTCGTCGCTCATCGGTCGCGAGGTGCTACGGCAGCTCGAGGCGCTCGATCAGGTCGCGTACGTGCGCTTCGCGTCGGTGTACCGCGAGTTCCAGGACGCGCGAGAGTTCGTGGCCGAGCTCGAGCGTCTGCTCGGCACCACGAGCAGCGAGCCTTCGGAGCCGAGCTTGCCGGCCGCGCTCCGCGAGTCGGAGTCCCCGCGTGAGCCCTGATCGCGTGAGCCCCGACGTTCGCGAGCGCGACGAGGCGTGGATGCGCCGCGCGCTCGAGGAGGCGCGCCGCGGTCGCCCGAGCCCGAACCCACACGTCGGCGCGGTGATCACGACGGCGGACGGCGAGCTCGTGTCGGTGGGACACCACGAGCGCGCGGGGCAGGCCCACGCCGAGGTCGACGCGATCCGCAACGCGCCGTTCACGGAGGGCACGACGCTCTACGTGACGATGGAGCCGTGCAATCACCACGGCCGCACCCCGCCCTGCACCGAGGCCATCTTGGCCGCGAAGATCGCGCGCGTCGTGATCGGCGCGATCGATCCGAAGCCCCACGTGCCGGGTGCAGTCGAGAAGCTGCGTGCGGCGGGGGTCGAGGTCGTCACGGACGTGCTGGCGGACGAGTGCCGGGCGCTGTTGGCCGACTTCACGAAACACATCACGACCGGCCGCCCGTTCGTGACGCTCAAGGCCGCCGTCACGCTCGACGGACGGATGGCCGCCCGCACGGGCGACTCGAAGTGGATCACGGGCGAGCTCGCGCGCGCCGAAGCGCACCGCATGCGCGACGGGAGCGACGCGGTGTTGGTCGGCGTGGGCACCGTGCTGGCGGACGATCCGCGCCTCGACGTGCGGCTCGTCGACGGGAGGAGCCCGACCCGAGTGGTCCTCGACCGCGCCCTGCGGACGCCGCCGAGCGCCGCGATGTTGGCGCTGCCGGGCGCGACGTGGATCGTGCACGGTCCAGACGTGGACGCCGAGCGAAGCGACGCGCTCTCGCGGGCGGGCGCGACGCTGATCGAGGTGCCGCTCGCGAACGACGTGCTCTCGCTCGACGTGGCCCTCGGCGCGCTCGGCCGCCGCGACGTGGTGAGGCTCCTCGTCGAAGGCGGCCCGCGCGTGCACGGCGCCTTCCTCGCGGGTGGGCACGCCGACCGCATGGCCGTGTTCGTGGCGCCTCGCGTGCTCGGGGACGACGCCGCGCCGGGGTTCGCGTCCGGTGCGGGGGTGATCGACACCATCGCGGCGGGCTGGCGGCTTCGGCGCGTCCGCGTGCGGGTGCTCGGCGACGACGTTCTGGTCGAGGGCGACGTCGTTCGCGGGGCGTGAGCGTCGAGCGCTCGTGACCACGGCGGGCGTCGTGCGCCGGCGCTTCGCCCGGGGCACCTGCGCGCATCGCTACCGCAGCCGCACGATTCGACCGTCGGGGTGCTCGCTCGCGGCGCCAGCGAGCAGGAGCTCCAGCAACGCGCGTTGGAGCCGAGGCACGTCGAGGCCGGTGCGCAGCGCGAGCTCGTCGCGGTGCGCGGGGGTGGCGGTCAGGCAGGTGTGCAGGTGCGCGGCGTCGCCTTCGAAGTGGAGCTCTGTCGTGGGCGCCTGCTCGTGGACCTCGCGCGGTCGCGAACGTTTCGCGCGTCGAGCACGCGGCTCCGGCGGAGCGAGCTCCAGCGCGTCCAGCACGTCGTTCGCGCCTCGACACAGACGTGCGCCGGAGGCGAGCAACGCGGTGCTCCCCGCCGAACGAAGATCCCACGGCGCGCTCGGCACCGCGAGCACGTGTCGACCGAGCCGACGCGCGATCGCCGCGGTCGACAGCGCACCGCTCTGGACGGGCGCCTGCACCACCACCGTCGCGTCGCTCATCGCCGCGACGAGCCGGTTGCGCTCGAGGAACCGACCACGGTGCGCCGGCACGTCCTCGTGCTCGCACAGCAGCGCCCCGCGCTCCGCGATCTGCTCGAAGAGCGCCGCGTGCTCGGGCGGGTATGCATGCACCAGGCTCGACGCGAGCACCGCGACGGTCACGCCGTCGGCGTCGAGCGCGCCACGATGAGCGGCGGCATCGATGCCGAGCGCACCGCCGGAGACCACCACGAGCCCGGCGCCCGCGAGCTCGGCCGCGAGGCGTCGCGTGAACGCGAGCTGCTCCGGATCCGCAGCACGCGTGCCCACGATCGCGACCGCGCGCGCCGCGGGCACCGTGCCGACCGCGAACAATCGCTCGGGGGGAGTGGGCAGATCGGCTAGCCCCGGCGGGGTTTCGTCGGGATCGAGCAAACGCGGAGGCACGGCGAAGCGGAGTCGCGACATCCGCGCGTCTTCGTCGAGGCGCGCGACGAGTTGCCAGACCGTCGAGGTCGTCCGACGACCGAGTGGCGCGCGTCGGAGCTCGCAGTCCGTCGGAGCTCGCAGTCCGTCGGAGCTCGCAGTCCGTCAGAGCTCGGGGTGGAAGGGTACGTCGAAGAGATCCGCGAACGCCGAGAGCGCGCGGGGCCAGCGCCGACCCGCGCGCCGCGCGGCCCAGAGCGCGCGGGCGACCCGATCGACGGCGATCGAGATCGGCACCCGCGCTCCTTCGGGGGTCGAGCGACGCGACCAGCGCACGCGCCCCCCGTCGAGCGTGAGCCCGCCCGCGCCGCGCGCCGCGATCGTCAACCGGCCGTCGTTCTCCCAAGCTTCGAAGCTCGGATCCGCGTCCAGCGCGCCGACGAGCGCGAGGGTCCGCGCGTGGCTCGCGTCGCGCAGCGCGTCTTTGCGCAGGGCAGCCCGGAACGCGCGACGCTCCACCGGCGCGAGGTTCACGAAGACCTCCACCAGCGTGCACGCCACGTCCGGATCGTTGGCCGCCCGACGAACCCAGGCGTCGAACGAAGGCTCGGCCACGCGCGCACGTCGGCAGTCCGCCGTCGCGAGCCCCGGTCCGATCCGCGCCTGATCGCCCATGGGCGGGAGTCATAACGAATCCGAAGCCCGAACGCTCCGATTGCGCGCGGTTCACGTGCTTGACGGCGAAGCGCCCCCGCGGCTACCTAGGCCCCGGGGAGTGACGAAAAACGCCGTGGAACGCGACCGAGAGTTCATCGAGGAGTATCGGCCGCTGGTGTACAGCATCGCGGTGAAGCTGCGCGCTCGATACGACCTCACGAACGATCTCGACGATCTCATGGCGGAGGGATACCGGGGGTTGTTGGAGGCGCGAGATCGATACGATCCCTCGCGCGGTGTCCAGTTCAACACCTTCGCGTACTACCGAATCCGCGGCGCCATCATCGACGGCGTCCGCAAGAGCGCCTACGTGAGCCGCCGCGCGTACGCCCAGCTCCGCGCGGCCGAAGCGGCGCTCGCGATCGGCGAGGAGGTCGGCGAGAAGCGCGTCGCCGACCCCGCGGCGCGAGGCGACGTCGCCCGCACGACGGAGGCGTTGCACGACACCCTCACCAAGCTCACCGCGGGTTTCTTGCTCGCGTCGATTGGGCAAGACGAAGAGACCGAGACCCCCGAACAGTTGCTCTTGAACGAGGAGACCCGCACGCGCGTGCAAGGCGCGCTCGCGTCGTTGCCGGAGCGAGAGCTCGCGCTCGTGCAGGGCTTCTACTTCGACGGTCGCCGCTTCGACGAGGTCGCCGACGAGCTCGGAATCTCGAAGAGCTGGGCGAGCCGCCTGCACACCAAGGCGCTCGAGCGGTTGAAAGAGGCCCTCGAGAAGGAGTGAGGAGCGCGCGCGACTTCGTCGCTCGAACACGCGCGGCGCACGTACGTCTCGGCCTGCTCGATTGGGGTCGTGACCTGCGCCGCGAGCGGCGACGCGAGGGTCACGAGCGAGGCGGCAGAGAGAGCGTGGAGGGCGAGGCGCATGGGAGTGGAGGCGAGCCGCGATGCGGCGCGCCCTCGGTCGGCGATCAATCCGCCAAGACCTCCGCGCGGATCGACACCACACCCGCGCGAATCATGTCGAGCGCCTCCGCGGCGGCGCGGCTCAGATCCAAGATCCGCGCGTGATCGCGAAAGGGCCCGCGGTCGTTCACACGCACCACCACCGACGCCACGGATCGGCCGTCCGCGTCGAGGCGATGTACACGCACGCGGGTGCCGAACGGGAGGTCGCGGCTCGCGGCGGTGAGCTCGGTCGGCTGGTAGGGCTCGCCGCTCGCGGTGCTGCGACCGGCGAGCCGATCCGAGTAGTAGCTCGCGCGGCCTTCGCGCACGTCGACGATTCGTTCGGCGGGGTCGCTCGGTCCGCCGAGGTCCGGTGCTCCCGCGTCGCGTCCGTGCTCGCGGGCCAGCGTCGAGGATCCGGCGTCGTCCTCGGAGTCGTGCTCGGGGGCACGGCGAGCGGTCGCGGAGGGCGCGGCGCCACCGCACGCGCCCGAGAGCACGACGACCGCGACGAGCGCGACCAACCTCATGGGCTCACCGGGCGGCCGTGTCCCGGCACCAACAGGGTCGCGCGGTACGCGTCGTACACGAACCGATCGCTGTGCTCCTCGTTGTGGCAGCGCACGCAGAGGCTCTCGGGCGCGTCGCGCGTGATCGTCGCCGCGGTCGGCGCCGTCAGGTGCGCGCTGCCGGGCCCGTGGCAGTTCTCGCAGCCGACGTCGCGCAGCACGCCTCCGTCGCCGAGCTGCGTCACGGTCGATCCGCCCGGTCGCTCGTAGCCGGTCACGTGGCAGCCGACGCAGTCGAGGTGGAACTGCTTGTCGCGCGAGGCGAGCGTCTCGTACGCGCGTCCGTGGGGGTGCGCGCGCCACCACGCGTGCGCCGGAGCGTGGCAGCTCGCACAGGCGTCGGACCCGACGTAGTGCGGCTCTCCCTCCGCGACGGGCGGTGGCGTGCGCTCGGCGAGCGCGGTGCGGTTGTGGTCGTTGATGCGGCGATCGAGCGCTGTCAGGCGCTCGCGAACGGCGGGCGCGCGAGGTGCGTCGGGATCGAGCTCCTCCCAACGCGCGGAGAACCCACGACGTCCGTCCGCGAGCGGCGGCACGCGGAGGCGATCGCGCTCGGTTCGCAGCCCCGCGAGCCGCGCGCGCTGGGCGTCCACGTCCACGGCGGCGCGTCCTTCGCGGGTCCACGCCTCCAGGCGTGCTTCGAGATCGCGGATCTCGTCGTCGAGCGCGTCGCGCCGGGTGGCGATCGACCACTCGGAGCGATCGAGCCACGCGCCCTCGGCGCTCGGACGTCGAAGGTCCACCACGAGCAGGCCCTGTCCCTGTCGGCCCGCGTGCAGGATCGGCGCGCCGTCGGTCGTTTGGGGCGCGAGCGGCTCGGCTCGCGCGAGGCCGCCGAGGATCACGAGGTCCACCTCCGGCAGCATCGCCGCATCGCGCGCGAGGCGACGATCGCCGACCACGAGCGCGAGGGTGAGCGCGGGGCGATCGGTGCGCGCGGCGAGGGCTTCGCGCGCGGCGGGCAAGGGATCGACGTCGAGTCGCGCCAAACCCACCACGTCGATGCGCAGATCGCCCACCGACACCGAGGCGATCGCGGGGAGCGCCTCCTCGCCGACCCGCGCCCCGGCCGCCACCACCGGGGCACCGAGGCGCTCGCGGTGCGCGAAGAAACGATCGGCACCTTCGCGCAGATCGGCCGGTCCGGGGGTCAACGCGTCGAGCCCGAGCTCCTTCAAGATCTCGCTCAGGGTCTCGGCGCGCCAACGCTCCTGGGTCTCGGCGCCGGGGCCGTGCGCCTGGGGGGAGAGCCAGAGATCGCCCGCCGCGACGAAGAGCGTCGGTGTCTCCGCCGAGAGGGCTGTGAACCGCTGCGCCAACCGATCGATGCCGCCGAGCGGTCGGCTCGTGCAGCCGCAGGGCTCGAGATATCCCTGCAGATCCGTGATCGCGACGATTCGGAGGTCGGGGCGGGGCTCCGCGGGCGAGGAGGGCTCACTCCCCCCACACGCGACGACGAGCAGCAGCCACGAGAACGTGCGCATCTCGGCCTCATAGCTTCCGTCCGCGCCCCTTGGCCAGCGTCGGCCCGAGCGCTGGGCTGGGGGCATCCGGTCCGAGCGGCAGCAAGAGCGACCCTCGCCACCTCGACGGCACCTCGCAGCCTCGACGGCACGTCGCAGCCTTGACGGCACTGGGGGTGACCGCTAAAACGCGCAGCCCTCCGTCGCGAGGCCTTCCGACCCGACCCCGGCCCACTCGCGGAAGTCGAGTCGCCGAAGTCGCGTCACCGAAGTCACGTCGAAGTTTTCGCCGAAGTTTTCGAGGAATTCATCATGGTCAAGGTTCGGCTCGCTCGCGCGGGCTCCAAGAAGCGCCCGTTCTACCACCTGGTCGTCACCGACCATCAGAAGGCGCGCGACAGCCGCTGCATCGAAGAGATCGGTCACTACGATCCCTCGCGTCCGATCGCCGAGGCCAAGGTCGACTACGCGCGCCTCGCGTACTGGAAGGGCGTCGGCGCCCAGCTCAGCGAGACGGTCGCCAAGGTCATTCGCGACCACTCGAAGACCCAGCCGAGCGCGTGAGCCCCATGGAGGCGATGCGCGAGCTCGTGGTCTTCCTCGCGAAGGCCTTGGTGGACGATCCGGACGCCGTCGAGGTGAAGGTCGTCGAAGAGGACCGCGCCTACGTCTTCGAGCTGAGCGTCGCGCAAGGCGACCTCGGCAAGGTGATCGGCAAAGAAGGCCGCACCGCCCGCGCGCTCCGGACCCTGCTCGCCACCATGGCGACCCGGGGTCGCAAGCGCGCCGTCCTCGACATCCTCGAGTGAGGCGGTCGTGCCTTCGGTCCCCGACGATCTGGTGAACGTCGGCGTGCTGACCAAGCCCCACGGCATCCGTGGGGAGCTCCGTCTGCACGCCTTCAATCTCGATTCGCCTTTGTGGGACGAGGTCGAGACGCTGTTCCTGCGTCTCCCCGACGGCCCCCGCGAGCTCGCGATCGAGTCGTTGCGCGTCGCGCCCAACAAACACGTCGTGCTGACCCTCGAAGGTGTCGACACGCGCGAGGGGGCCGAGGCGTTGCGCGGCGTGGAGGTCGCGGTGCCGCGCTCGGTGTTCCCCGAGCTCGACGACGGCGAGTTCTACTTCGTCGACCTGGTCGGGCTGCCCGTCCTGCGCGACGGCGAAGAGGTGGGGCGCATCGAGGGAGTGCTCGAGTACCCGAGCGTCGCATGCCTCGAAGTGCGTTGCGCCGACGGCGTGCGCGAGCTGCCCATCCTCGATCCGTGGGTGATCGAGGTGAGCCCCGAACGCGGCCACGTCGTCGTCGGCCCGTGGGACGACATCCCGGTCCGCTGAGCCCTCCCTCGCATGCGCTTCGAGATCGTCACGCTCTTCCCGGAGATCCTCGAGACCTTGAAGGTCGGCTTGCTGGGCAAGGCGATCGAGTCGGGGCTCGTGACGGTCGCCGCGCACAACCCGCGCGACTACACGACCGATCGCCACCGCAGCGTGGACGACGCGCCGTACGGCGGCGGCGACGGAATGCTCATGATGCCCGGCCCGGTGATCGAGGCGCTCGAGGCGCTCGACGCGACGCGCGGCGGCCCGACGCACCGCGTGTTGCTCACTCCGCAGGGCGCGCGCTTCGATCAGGCGACGGCACGCCGCTTCGCGACGCTTCCGTCGCTCACGCTGATCTGCGGGCGCTACGAAGGCTTCGACGAGCGGATCCGCGACGAGGTCCACGAAGAGATCTCGCTGGGGGACTTCGTGCTGCTCGGGGGCGAGATCGCGGCGCTGACGATCGTGGAGGCGACCGCGCGGCTCGTACCGGGCGTGCTCGGCAACGCGGGCTCGGCGGTCGAGGAGTCGCACTCGGCGGGCCGGCTCGAGTACCCGCAGTACACGCGACCGGCGGTGTTTCGTGGGCGGGCGGTCCCCGAGATCTTGCTGAGCGGCAACCACGCGGCGATCGCGCGTTGGCGTCGCAAAGAGAGCCTGCGCCGCACGCGGACCCGGCGGCCGGACCTGTTCGCGGAGCTGCAGCTCGACAAGCTCGATCGGAAGCTGATCGCGGAGCTCGACGCAGAAGCGGCTGCGGAAGTCGCCGCCGACGCTGCGAGGGACACCACGCACGAAGCCGCGAACGAAGCCGCGGAAGATACGTCGGACGCGACGGCCGACGAGCGTTCGGAGTCCTGATGGGCGCGGTCTACGTGGCGCTCGTGCATCACCCGGTGCGCGACAAGACGGGCGAGATCGTCACGACGGCGATCACGAACTTCGACGTGCACGACATCGCGCGCAGCGCGCGCACGTACGACCTCGCGGGCTACTTCGTGATCACGCCGATCGAGGCGCAGCACGTGTTGCTCGGCCGCATCCTCGCGCATTGGGGGAAGGACGGCGCGGGCACCAAGCGCGTGCCGCCGCGGGCGGAGGCGCTCTCGATCGTGGAGCCCGCGCGATCGATCGAGGAGGTCGTCGCGACGCTGCGCGATCGTCACGGCCACGCGCCACGCGTGATCGCGACCGCCGCGCGCTCGACCGGGATCACGCTGCGATCGTTCGCGGACGAAGCCCTCGCGATCGCCTCCAGCGACGCGCCGACGCTGCTTCTCTTCGGCACCGGCCACGGGCTCACCGAGGCGGTGCTCGAAGGCGCGGACGCGCTGCTCTTGCCGATCCGACCGGGGGGTTACAACCACCTCAGCGTGCGCGCCGCGGTCGCGATCATCCTCGACCGTCTCTTCGGTGATCACCGTTTCCACTCCGGCGCCGTTGACGGCTCCGAGGGTGGGTGCTAACAACCCGCTCCCTTTTCCGCCTCCCCGAGGGGCTTCTTTTCCAAAGGCCAACCATGAGCAGCACGGTCCCGCAGATTGCGGCCCTCGAGCAGGCCCAGCTTCGCGAGCTCCCGCCCTTCCGAGTGGGCGACACGATCAAGGTCCACTTCCGCATCCGCGAAGGGGACAAGGAGCGTGTCCAGGTCTTCCAGGGCGTGGTCATCCGTCAGCACCGCGCTGGCCTCCGCTCGACCTTCACGGTCCGCAAGATGTCGTACGGCGTCGGCGTGGAGCGCATCTTCCC
>JALOQC010000014.1 GCA_025453555.1 Myxococcota bacterium
GCGAGGAGCACGTGATCGAAGGCGTGCACGTGAAGGTGCTCGACATGGGCCCCACCGCGATCCGCTGGCTCTCGGTGAAACGCGTCGAGCGCCTCGAGGGAGAATCGCGATGATTCCGTCGCTGATCGTCCTCGTGCTCGTCGCTTTGAACGGGCTCTTCGTCGCGGCGGAGTTCGCGCTCATCGGCGCGTCCAAGCCCGCCCTCGAGAACCTCGCGCAGAAGGGCAGCGCGCGCGCACGCACCGTCGTCGCGATCCTCACGAGCCCGCGCGAGACCGATCGCTACATCGCGACCGCGCAGCTCGGCATCACCTTCGCGAGCCTCGGGCTCGGCATGTACGGCGAGCACGAGCTCGCGGAGTGGCTGGGCGACAAGCTCGCCGCGACCACCGTGGCGCAGTGGGTCTCGGTCCACACGCTCGCGAGCGTGCTCTCGATCGCCGCGTTGACTTACCTGCACATCGTGCTCGGCGAGATGATCCCGAAGACGCTCGCGCTCTCGAAGCCGGAGTCGACCGCGATCGCGATCGGCGCGCCGATGCGCTGGATGCTGCGGCTGATGTTGCCGCTCGTGCTCGTGCTCAACGCGCTCGGGCGCGGGCTGCTCCGGCTCGTGGGCGTGAAGTCGACCGAAGGCCCGGCCGAAGCACCGACGCCGGAGGACCTCGCGTTCATCGTCGACGAGAGCGTCGAAGGCGGACGCCTCGCGGAGATGCCGGGCCGTGTCTTCGACGAGCTGCTGGCGTTCGGTGAGCTCACGGCGGCCGAGGTGATGACCCCGCGCGTGAAGGTCGTCGGCGTGCGGCGAGGCAGCTCGCCGTCGGAGCTGCGCGAGGTGCTCTCGCGCTCGCACCACACGCGTTATCCGGTCTACGAGCGCGACCTCGACGATCTCGTGGGCTTCGTGCACATCCGCGATCTGCTCGACGTGCTCGTCGACGACGTGGCGCTCGCGGACAGCCACGTGCGCGCGGTGCCCTTCGTGCCGGAGACGACGCGCCTCGACGTGGTGCTCCAGAAGATGCGCGCGGAGAAGACGCAGCTCGTCATCGTGATGGACGAGCACGGCGGCACCGCGGGCATCGTGACGATCGAAGATCTCTTCGAAGAGGTCGTGGGCGAGATCGCGGACCGCCCCGAGAGCCACGCGCCGCTGCGTCGCGTCGAGGGACGGCTTCGCGCGTCGGGCCAAGCGCGCGTGGACGAGGTCGGAGAAGAGCTCGGTCTGGAAGACTTCGAGCACGAAGAGGTCGACACCGTGAGCGGCCTCGTGCTCGCGCTCCTCGACCGTCCGCCGCTCGTGGGCGACGTGGTGGAGTGGCGCGGGGTGCGCTTCCGCGTGCTCGACGTGGAGGGGCACGGCGTCGAGGAGTGCGAGGTCTACCCGCCGCGCGCGGAGTGAGCGTTCGAGCTCCTACGAACGAGCGTCCCGTCGCGAAGCGTTCGACGTCGTGGGATCAACGCCGGAAGAACGACACCACGTGCTCGGCGGAGGTCGGGATCCACGCGTGATCGACCGCGGGATCGACGACGATCTCGTGCTCGACGCCGCGGCGTGAGAGCTCGTCCGCGTAGAGGCGCATGGTCGACGGCGGCACCACGAGATCGAGGCCGCCGTGGAGGAAGAGCGTGGGTGGGTGCGTCGCGTCGAGGGTCGGCACCGTGCAGAAGCTGCCCGCGCAGGTCGCGTAGCTGCCGCTCGCGATCGCGATGCGGCGGAAGCGGCCTTCGTACGTGACGGCGACGCGCGAGCTCATGTAGCCGCCGCTCGAGAGACCGGCCGCGTAGAGCGTGTCGGAATCGAGCTCGCCGAGCTCCCCGCGCTCGATCGCGTCGAAGAGCGCGAGCACGAATGCGTGATCGGGCGAGCTCTCCCACGCGACGTTCCACGGCGCGACGTTGGTGTTCCACGCGCCCGCGCCGCCGAAGCTCGCTTCGGGCGTGACGACCGCGAAGCCGGCCGCGAGGAGCGCGCGGATCACGTCGGCTTGGAAGTACGCGCCGAACGCGCCGCCGCGCTCGCCGACCCACGCGAGGCCCGCGGGCGAGGCGCTGCCCTGAAAGAGCAGCACGGTCGGGAAGCCTCCTGCAGGAGGATCCGTGCTCGGCCATTGGAAGTGCACCGCGCGCTCGACGCCGTCGACGTCGAGCACCGAGGTGCGGCGGACACACGCGATGCGGCGCGCGTCGACCTCGCAGAGGGGTGTGGGCAACGACGCGTCGACCCGAGCGGCGGCGTCCTCGACGTCGGCATCGGCGAGCGCAGCATCGTCCGACGCAGCGTCGGCGACATCGACGGGCCCAGCATCGATAGCTCCGGCGTCGAGCGACGCGCCAGCATCGACGCCGGACGCAGCACCCGAGCCTGCGCATGCGACCGCGAGCGTCACGAAGAGCACGCACGCGCGTGACGCCACGAAGCCGCTCACTCCGCCGCGCTGACTGCGCGGAGCGCGCGATCGTGGGTGACCCACCACGCCTCCAGCTTCGGCCAGAGCCGATCCTTCGCGCTCTCGCTCACCACCGCCGCGACGTGGCCGCCCGGCAGGTGCGTGTGGGTGATGTCGCGGCCGCCCGCGCGCTCCGCGAGCGGCGCCGCGCTCTCCTTGGGCACGATGTAGTCGTGCTCGAACGAGAGCACGTGCAGCGGCATCGTGACGTCCTCGAGCCGCGCCGGTCGGCCCAGCAGGCGGAAGGTGCCGCGCACGAGCTGGTCTTCGCGGTAGAGCGCGCGAATCCACGTGCGGAAGACCTCGCCCGGCAGATCGACGTTGTCGTTCGCCCACTTCTCCTTCGCGAGGAAGGAGTCGAGGAAGGCCTCGTCGAAGCCGCGGCCCGTCACGAGCTTGTCCGCGAGGAACGCGAGCTTGCTCGGCGTGAGGGTCGGCCGGAGCATCAGGAAGCTCGCCTGCAAGAGCGGCCACGGGACGTTGCCGTGGGCGTCGACGAGCGCGTCCGGATCGAAGGCGGGCGAGCGCGTCCAGGTCGCGAGGATGCCATCGTCTCCGAACGCGACCGGCGCCGCGAGCGTGGTCAGCGACGCGACGCGTTCGGGGAACGCCGCCGCGTGAATCGTCGCGAGGGTGCCGCCCATGCAGTAGCCGAGCACGTGCGCGGCCGGGGCTTGGCTCTTCTCGCAAGCCCGACGAAGCGCTCTACCGAGATAACGTCCGACCACGTCGTCGAAGGTCAAATGTCGATCTTCGGGTCCCGGCGTGCCCCAGTCGATGACGTAGACGTCCCACCCCTTCTCCGCGAGCCACTCCACGAGGCTCTTGCCCGGAAGCAGATCGAGCACGTACCAGCGGTTGATCATGGAGGGCACGAGCAGGAGCGGCAGCCGGCGCGAGGGCGGACGGCCGCTGGGCGCGGAGAAGCGCAGCAAGCGCCACTTGTTCTCCGAGTGCACCACCTGGTGCGGCGTGCGTCCGACCTCGGGGCTCGGATGCCGCACCAGCCTCACGAGGTTCGAGAGCGTCTTCAGCACGGCCGCGCCTCGTAGAGCGCCGCGAAGGTCTTGCCGAAGCGCTCGTAGACCGCCTTGCGCTTCACCTTCAGGGTCGGCGTCAGCAGGCCGCCTTCGATCGAGAGCGGCTCGTCCATCACCGCGATCTTCTTGATGGATTCGTAGCTGGCGAGCTCCGCGTTCACGCGCTCCACGCGCTTCCAGAGGAGCGCCTCGACGGCTTGCGGGCTCGGCGCGGTCCCTTGCTCGGCGAGCGCCGCGTGCACCGCCGCACGGTTCGGCCACACGCCGGCGACGAGGAACTTCTCTCCGTCCCCGAAGACCACCACGTGGTCGATGAGCGCGTCGTCGCGAAAGCGAATCTCGATGTTCGCCGGCGCGACGTTCTTGCCGCCCGCGGTCACGAGGATGTCCTTCTTGCGGTCGACGATCTGCAAGAAGCCGTCGTCGGTCCAGCGGCCGACGTCCCCGGTCTTGAGCCAGCCGTCCTCCGTGAAGCACTCCTGGGTCGCCTTCGGATCCTTGTGGTAGCCGGAGAAGACGTTCGGACCCTTCGCGAGGATCTCACCGTCCTCCGCGAGCTTGAGCTGTACGGATGGAAAGGGTTTGCCCACGCTGTCGAAGCGGAACGAGTCGGGACGGTTCATCGTCAGGGTCGGCGAGCACTCCGTGAGCCCGTAGCCTTCGACGATCAGCAGACCAGCGTCGTGGAACAGCTCCTTGACTTCTCGTTTGAGGCCCGCGCCACCCGAAAGACAGAACCGAAACTGTCCACCCGTCAGCTCGCGCAGCTTCGCAATCTGAGTCTTGCGCTCCGAGCCCGCCGCGAGCGCCTGCGAGGCGAGCTTGTCCCAATAGCTCGGCACGCTCATGAACACCGAGGGTCGAATCTTCGGGAGCAGCTCGAGCGCCTCGCGCGCGTCCGCGAGGTAGGTGACCCAGCCGAGCTGGTTGCCGATGCCCGCCTCGCCGAATCCGTAGATGTGGCTCATCGGCAGCCAGAGCACGTCCACCATGCCCTCGTCGAGGAGCGGCGCGAGCACCTCGTACCAATCGCGCCCGTTGGTGCCGACGTTGCGGTGGGTCAGCGGAACTCCCTTGGGGCGCCCGCTGGTGCCGCTCGTGTAGAGCATCACGCCCGGCTGATCGAGCGAGACGGCCTCGAGCACGCGCGAAAACGCGCCTTCGTCCTCCCGATGCCGCGCCGCGCCGAGTGCCCGCGCGCGCGACCAGGTCACGAAGCGCTGATCGAGCTCCTTCGGGGAAGGCGCGCTCTTGCCGGCCGCACGAAGCTCACCCGCGAGCGCCTGCGGATCGAGGGCGTCGTCCATCAGCACCACGCGGCGGACCGCGTCGAGCTGCGGCCACGCTTCCAGCACGCGGGCGAGCATCGCCTTGGTGTCGACGAAGACGACCTTCGCGTCGCTGTGCTCGATGACGTAGCCGGCTTGGTCGGCGGTGCTCGATCCGTAGATCGGCACCATCACGCCGCCCATCGCCTGGATCGCGAGCGCGGCGCTCATCCACTCCACCCGGTTGGGCGCGAAGATGCACGCGCGATCGGCGGTGTGCATCTCGGTGCCGAGGTAGAGCGCGACGTCGCGGATCTGGTCGGCGAAGGCCTGCCAGGTGACGGCCTTCCAGTCGCCGTTCTCCGCGACCATGAAGCGCGGGCGCGTGCTCCGCTCCGGCAAGAAGTCGAACACGATCTGCGCGGGCGTCCGAAGCGCACCGCCCGCGTGTTGGAAGTACTTCTGGACGTCCATCACTTCCCCCTCTCCGCGTCCGCCAGCCGATCTTCCAGATCGAGCAGCTTCGTCTGCAGATCGTGCAGCGCATGCAGCAGGCGCTCCTGATCCTCGCGGGTCGAGATCCCGACGCCGCTCCACCACTGCGCCAGCAGGTGCTTCTGCTGCGCTTGCAGCTTGTTCATCGCCGCGAGCATCCCGCCCGCGGGGCCGAGGAAGAGCGGCGACTTCATCCACGTCTCGAAGACGCCGGTCGACGCTTGGTCCCACGCGTCGAAGCTCTTCTTCCACAGGCTCCATCCGAGCTCGAACGGGTTCATGGCTGGCTCCCTCGCGATCGTCTCTCGATCGCCACGTCGTTTTCGGTTCGTTCGGGCTCTCGGTCGCAGCAGCGCGCGATGCCGAGAGCGGATTCGAGATGCGCTCGGGTCACTCGAGCGAGAGACGCCGCAGCTCCGCCGCGGTCGTGAAGTCCTCCGCCGACTCTCCGAGCCGCGAGGTCGCGCGCGCGATCTCGCCGAAGCACTCGAAGAGGAAGCTGGTCTGGCGCTGCGTGCTCGGAGCACCCGCCGCGGGCTCCACCGTCACGCGCACGTCGACGCGATGCGCCTGCGTGAACGAGAGATCCGGGAGCTCCACGCGACCGGCGGCCACCACGCTCACCTCGTAGACGTCGCGCCCCGCGTAGGGCAGCCCGCGGAAGGTGCCGTTGCGCACCTCGCCCACGCTCACGTGCTCCGCGCCCGGCTCGATCGGGAACCGGTAGAGCGCGACCGGCGCGCCGTACACGAGCAGCGTGCGGCCCTCCGGCGGATCCTCGGCCGCGCTCGCGGTGCCGAGGAGCGAGAGCGCCTGCGCGTCGTGGTGGTAGACGCCGAGCGTGCGTCCGCCCGCGTCCACCGGGCTCACGAAGATCTCGCCCGAGAGCCCCGCGGTGATCGCGGCGAAGTCGTCCGCGAACCAGTGCTCTTCGAGCGCGCTCGCGGAGAGACGGGCGAGCTGATCGTCGGCGAAGTCGAGCGAGAAGTCCCACACGCGGCGCTCTTCGATCACCGCGCCGACGAGATCGACGGATCGTTCGGTGCCGGCGGGGCTCACGAGCAAACCCACGCTCACGCCGAGCGCGGGCGCGAGCTCGACCGAGTCGATGCGACCGTCGAGGTTCGGCACGCAGTCGAGCGGGCCGGGCTCGCCGGGACGGTAGGGCTCGCGCGTCGGGAAGGTGCGGTTGTCGCCGCAGCCGAGCGCGAACGCTCGGAGAACGAGGAGAGCGGGATCGAAGAGCGCATGAATCTCCTCAGAACTGTAGACCCAGGCGGGCACGGAAGAGCTGCGCGGGTTGCGCGTCGAGGCCAGCGCTGGGGTTGTCGAAGCCTGCGAGCGGGAAGAGCACCGCGTACTCGAGCGAGGCGAGGAAGCCCTGCGTGGTCGCGTAGACCAGCGTCGGATCGACCTCGATCCCGAGCCCACGCTCGCCACTGAGCGTGCTCGAAGGCTCCACCGCGAAGCTCGCGATCACCGCGAGCTGCGCTTCGAGGCGCCCCGGGCCGAGGTCCGCGAGGCGCACGCGCCCGTGGGGCCGCACGTAGATCGCGTCCGTGACGGTCCCGACGATCTCGCGGAAGAGGATGCGGTCGATCCGGTAGTCCGGATGGAAACGGAAGTTGTCGACGCGGGTGTCGAAGGGCGCGCGCGCTTGCGGTCCGTCGAGATCTCCCGGCTGCGGCGCGGGCGCGGAGGTGCCGCGATCGTTGCTCCCGTAGAGCGCGCCCATGCCGGGCGCCGGATCGCCGCTCGCGAAACCCGCGTCGAGCCCGAGGCTCCACGGCGACTTCCCCTCGCCGTGGCGCGGACCGAAGTCGGTCTCCAGCGCGGCGCCGATCTGCGACGAGGTGAAGGCGTCGCGCAGCTCGACGCCCGCGAGCAACGAGGGCTGATCGATGCGCGCGCGCAGGTACGCGGCCTCGAGCTCGATGCGCCCGAAGGGCAGCGTGACCTTCAGCCAGCCGTCGACCGCGGTGGCGCGAAAGCCGCGCTGCTGCGACTGCGCGCGTGTGAGCGGGATCGGATTGGCGGTCGGGAGGTAGTCCGCCGGCACGTCGCGGTCCTGCCAGCGGTGCGAGACGTAGGCGCCGTACTCGACGCTGATGCGGTTCGCGCGCGCGCGCCGACGACGCGCCAGATCGGTGTGGAAGTCGAAGAGCGCGAAGGTGAAGGTCCGCACGTCGTCCGCGCGATCGAGGCCCACCACGCGGCCCGGCGCGGCGCGATCGGTCGACGGACCGATCGAGGTCCAGTCGAACGCGACCGCCCACACGTGCCCGAGCAGCGGCGTCACGAACGCGATGCGATCCGCGGCGTCGCCGCTGTCGCAGTCGGAACAGTCGCCGCCGTTGGCGAGCATGCCGAGGCCCCAGTGGTTGCCCATGCGACCGACCGCGAGCAGGCCGAGCGGCGTGAGCACCTCGCCGTACGCCCGCCGCACCACGAAGGGTTGGTTCGCGGGGCGCTGCGAGACTGCGACGCTCGGCACGCCGTCGGGCTGCGAGCCGAGCGCGAGGTTGTCGAGCGCGTCGATCCGCAGCTTCACCGCCATGCCGGCCTTCGGCACCAGCAGCGCGAGATCGGTGCGCAGGCGGAAGTCCGCGTGGGTCAGCGTCTGCGCGTCGAGATCCGAGAGCGGCACGGGGAAGATCGCTTCGCCGTTCGTCTGCGGGCCGCGATCGAGATCGAGGTTCGTCAGCGTCTCGAAGCGCGTGCGGAGCGCGCCGTGGAAGACGACCTCGGTCTGCCGTGCGGCCTCGATGTCGTTGCCGAGATCGCGGAAGCCCTGCGCGCGCGCGGACGACGCGAGGGTGGCGAGCGCGATCGCAGCGAGCACCGCGCGCGTGAGGGTGGTGTCGTTCACCAGCCACCTCGCGTGCCGTTCGAACCGGCGCCTGTGTTCGAGACGGAGTCCGAGACGGAGTCGGAGCCGGAGTCCGAGTCGGTGACCGAGTCCGAGTCGGTGACGGAGTCGGTGACCGAGTCCGAGTCCGAGCCGGGGACCGAGTCCGAGCCCGAGTCCCGACCGACCGACGCGCGCCCGCTCGTCGAGGGCTCCGCGGCCTCCACCGACAAGAACGCGACCAGCTCCCGCGTCGACGGAACGGCCGCTTCGATCATCGGGAAATGTCCGCAGCGCGGGAAGACGTTCAATCGCGCGTTCGGCAGCTCGTTGCTGAGCCGCTCGCCGAACTCCAGGAGCGTCACCGCGTCCTCGCGGCCCCAGAGCAGCAGCGTCTCTTGCTGGATCTCCCGGTAGCGCGCGGCCTGCGCCTCGTACCGCATCGCGCGCACCGCCGCGAGCGCGGCCGCCTTCGTGCCCGGCCGCGAGACCTGCTCCTCGACCACGTCGATCAGCGCCTGCGGGATGATCTCCGGGTCGTAGAACGCGAGCGCGATCTTGTCCTCGCTGCGCTGATCGTAGAACGCACCGAAGATGATCTCGCCGAGCCCCGACGCGCGCGCCCAATGGAACGTGGTCGGGAGCTGCTCGGGGTAGACCCACGCGTCGTAGAGCGCGATGCGCGTGACCTTCTCGGGCGCCTGCAGCGCCATCGCGAGCGCCACGCTGCTGCCGTAGCTGTGCGCCACCACCGCCGCGCTCTCGATGCCGCGCGCCTCCATCAGCTCGAGCACGATGCGCGCTTGCTCGTCGGCGGAGTAGTCGTGATCGCTCGTCGGCGCCGGGCGATCCGTGTAGCCGAAGCCCTTCAGATCGAGCGAGAGCACACGGAAGCGCTCGCGCAGTACGGGGCGAATCCCCGCCCACACGCCGAGGCTGCTCGCGAAGCCATGCACCAGCACCACCGCCGGCGCGCCCTCGGGACCTTCGTCGACGTAGTGGACGCGCGTACCGCGCACGTTCGCGAACGCGCCGTCCTGCGGCTCGTTCGGCAGCGCGCCCGCGTGGTACGAGACGCAGCTCGCGCAGAGCGCCGCGAGCAGCGGCGCCGTGAGGACACGAAGCTTCACGGCGCGAGCCTCCGCACTTCCGCGGCCACGAAACGTTCGGTCGCGCTCTCGCTCTCGCCGCTGCGCACCACCGCGACGGTGCCGAAACACTCGCTCACGAAGGCGTACGTGCGCACGCGCGAGAGCACCACGCCGAAGCCGTTGTCGCGCACGAGCTCGGTGCGAACACGCAGCACCTCGAAGGTCCCGAAAGGAGTCTCGAGCTCGCCCGCCGCGTCGACCACGCTCTCGTAGGTCTCGTCGTAGGTCGTGATCACGCCGAGCGCGCGCCCGGTCACGTCGACCTCTTCCGTCCAGCGATCGCCCTCTTCGATCGGGAAGCGCAGCGTGCCGATCGCGGGGTCGTTGATCAGACGAGTCTCGGTGAAGCCGCTCTCCGGCGAGCCGACCCCACGCAAGAGCAGCGCGTCGCCCGTCACCTCGAACACCCCGAGCAGATCGCTGTCGCTCGTCAGCTCCGTCACGTAGGTCGCGCCTGGGAAGTCGTCCGCGAACCAGAGCCCGTCCGGCTCACGCAGCTCGACCAGCACGTCCCGATCGCCGGCAAAGGGACCGACCAAGCTCCAGCGCCGCGAGCCGTCGCCCAACACCTCGCCCGTCAGGTCGACCATCGCGTCGGTCGCCGTGCGGAAGGTCGCGCGAAGGCCCGCACGAATGGGGACCTCGGCGCGGGTGATGGTGCCGTCGCGATTCGGCGCGCAGCCGATCGAGCCCGCGTCGAAGGCCGCGTCCACGGTGGCGTCGTCCATCACGCCGCCGTCGCGCTCGACGTCCGCGTCGCGCTCCGTCGCGCCGTCGCGGTCGACGCCCGCGTCGTCGCTCACCGGCAGACAGGTTCCGTCCGCACGGCAGACGCCGGACGCGCAGTCGGCACCCACCACACAGCGCGCGCCGCCGTTCCCGCTCGCCGCGCAGCCGCTGGCCACGCATCCGAAGAACCACAACGCCGCGATGAGCTTCGACCCCGACATCACACCCCGCACCCTTCGCTCGCCTTGCGTCGTCGGGGACCCCTCCCCGCTTCGCTGCACCGCAACACGTTCTTCGCCCGAACCGCATCGCAACGCAGCAGACGCTCGCGGGTCGTCTTTCTAAAGGGCTCCCAGTGACCTGTCAAGGCGACTATGCTGCATCGCAACACGAGCCCTGACTGCACTGCGGTCGCGAGGCGGTTGCGAGCTGGGCCCTCCGTGGGGTACGTGGAGGCCGTGGTCATCGTCAAAAAGTACAGCAACCGCCGCCTCTACGACACGGACGAGAGCCGCTACATCACGCTCGAAGAGCTCGCGGATCGCGTGCGTGGCGGCGCCGACGTGCGGGTGGTGGACGCCAAGACGAACGCCGACCTCACGCAGCAGACGCTGACCCAGATCATCTTGGAGAGCCGCGGCGCGGGGAAGCTCCTGCCGGTTCCGCTGCTCACGCAGCTCATCCGCATGGAAGAAGAGGACCTCGCGCAGTTCCTCGGCAGCTACATGGGTTGGGCGCTCGAGCTCTATTTCCAGGCAAAACGCGGGGCTTCGCAGCTCCAACCCTACGTGCCCTTCGCGGGCGTGCCCTTCCAAGCGACCAACGCGCTCGCGCGGATGTTGGGCAACTTCGGTCCGTGGGGCTTCCCTGGCTTCGCGCCTCCTGCGCCGGCTCCGATCGCGCCGCCGCCGGTCCGCTCCGCACGCCCGACCCCGCCGCCCGAGCCAGAGCCGGAGGACTTCGACGACGAGGAGCCGGAGGACGACGCGCCGGACGAAGCGGGCGACGACGCACCGAGCGGCACGCAGAACGAGCTGGCTGCGCTGCGCGCCCAGCTCGAAGCTCTGGAGCGCGCGATGAAGAAGAAGGGGCGCTGATCGAGCGCCCGATCGATTCTTGTGCGTCGCAACATTTTCTTCGTTGACACCTCGTCGCGCGAGCCTATTCTCCGGCTCGCCAACGACGAATCGCCCGCTGAGGGCGCGACAACGGAGAACACCGATGACCACGAACCCCTTTTCGCAGATGCACAATCCCTTCGTCAGCCTCTGGACCGAGAGCGTCGAGAAGAACCTCAAGCAGTGGAACGAGGCGATGGATCAGCTCGCGAAGATGGAGAGCGAGTCGGTCGAGCGCATGACCACCGCGGTCGACGAAGCGGCGAAGCTCGCGAAGGCCAGCCTGAAGGCGAGCCTGCAGATGCAGAACGAGTGGCGCCGCGTCGCCGTCGAAGCCGCGCGCAGCGCGAGCTCCTTCCGCCCCGCGGTCTGAGCGAGAGCCCCTCGAGGCCCCGAGCCACGCGTGCACGCGCCGTTCGTGCACGGGCTCGGGCCGCAGCACTCGACGTCGGCCGAGCGCCGAGTTCGAGCCGCGACCTCGAACGGAAGGCGCACGACGCGCGCCCCTACGAGCACACTGTTCGCGAGCGCACGGAGCCCCGCGCTACGAGCCCTTCCCGAAACCTCCGGTGAGCGCGAGACTCGCGCCCCGAACCCGACGGCGGCGTCGCGACGAGCGCGACGCGTGCACGTCGATCGAACCCAGCGTCGTCGCGACCGCGGCACGCGAACCGAACTGGACGACGATCGTCGCCGGTGACTCTCGGAGAGAACGATGGAGCTGAAGGATCTCAAGGTCGTCGTGACGGGCGCGGCCGGCGGCATGGGCGCGCACTTCGCGCGTCGATTCCACGAGCTCGGCGCGCAGGTCGCGGCGGGTGACGTCAACGAGGCGCTCCTCGCGGAGCTGCCGGCGGGCATCCACCGTCGCAAGCTCGACGTCTCGAGCGAAGCGGACTGCGAGTCCTTCGTGGCGTGGGCGGCCGAGCAGATGGGCGGCGTCAACGGCCTCATCAACAACGCGGGCATCATCCGCGACGGCTTGCTCGTGAAGAAGCACCGCGAGACCGGCGAGCTCACGAAGCTCCCGCTCGAGCAGCTCCGCGCCGTCCTCGACGTGAACCTGGTCGGCGCGACGCTCATGGCGCGCGAGTGCGCGGCGAAGATGATCGAGCGCGGCGAACGCGGCGTGATCGTGAACATCTCCTCGATCGCGCGGCACGGCAGCCGTGGGCAGACCAACTACGTGGCCGCGAAGTCCGCCCTCGCGGCGAACACCGTCACGTGGATGCGCGAGCTCTCGGCGTTCGGAATCCGCGTGGGCGCCATCGCGCCCGGCATGATCGAGACGCCGATGACGCGCGGCATGAACCAGAAGGCGCGTGACGCGCTGGTCGCCACGATCCCGGTCGGCCGCATCGGCGATCCGGAGGACATCTTCGTGGCCGTCCGCTTCGTCGTGGAGTGCGAGTTCTTCACCGGCCGCACCATCGACGTCGACGGCGGCTCCTCGATGGGCTGACCCGGTCGTTCGAACCAGGCAGACCTCACGTCGCAAGCAGCAAGCCGCCCTGCCGAAGTGGAATCGTGCGGAGCGAAGTGGACGCAGTCCACGTAGCCGCACGATTCAACGAGACTATCGGGCCACGCGTGAGCGTGGATTCGAAGTGGAATCGTTCGAAGCGCAGTGGACGCAGCCCACGCAGCCGAACGATTCCACGAGAGTGTCGGGCCGTGCGCGAGCACGGAGCCGACCCAGGCTCGCCCCTCCAGAAACGATCGTCGGACCCGGCGTGGCGCGCGACCGCGCGAGCCTCCGTCGAGGTTCCACACACCCCACACACCCCACGACGAGCTTCGCTCGTCAGGGCCTCGATCGTCCCCGCATCGCGAGGCCGCTCGTCACGCCGGGTCCGACGAACCAACACCCACGAAGGGCTCGCTCGATCGAACGTCGCTCGATCGAACGGCCCTTCGTGTGGTGGCGCGAGATCGCGACGATCAAGCGGGCACGAGCGAGATCCGCGCGGCTTCCTCGGCGCGGCTGACGCGACGCGCTTCAGCGGCCGCACGTTTCCAGTCGCCGCGCAGCAGGCGATGCCAGAGCAGCGCCGCACCCACCACGACCTCCACGCAGAGGCCGATCCAGCCGCCGAGCGCGCCGAGCCCCGCGACGTAGCCGAGCAGCCACGTGAGCGGCGGCGTGCTGATCCACGCGGTCGCCACGCCGACCACCGCCGGCCAGCGCACGTCGCCCGTGCCGCGGAGCACGCTGCGCGCGACCATGTTCAGCGCGTCGAAGATCTGGAACGCCGCGGCCACGAGGAGCAGCGTCGACGCGACCTCGATCAGATGCGGATCGTCCGTGAACGCGCGCACGATGGTGCGGCCACCGAAGACGAGCACGAGCGCGCAGAACGACGCGTACGCGAGCCCGACCTTCGTCGCGGCGCGCGCGACCACCGACACGAGCGAATCGCGCGCGGCCCCGACCGCTTGGCCGACGAGCACCGACGCCGCCTCACCGACAGCGAAGACCGGCAAGAAGCCGAAGTGCAGGACCTGCAGCGCGATCTGGTGACCCGCCATCTGCGCTTCGTCGAGCGCCGCGAGGAGCGCCGCGAGCAACGCGAACGCGCCGACCTCGAGGAAGAACTGCGCTCCCGTGGGCACCCCCATCCGCCAGAGCGCGCGGAGCTCGCGCACGCGCGGCTTGGCGAACGGACGACCGCCGCCGAGCGCGACGAGCACACCGAGCTCGACCGACTGTCCGATCACGGTCGCCCAGCCCGCGCCCGCGACGCCCCACTCGAGACCCAACACGAAGAGCGCGTCGAGCGCGACGTTCACGAGGTTGCCCACGACCGACGCGACCATCGGGCGCCGCGAGTCGCCGAGCCCGTAACGCACCTCGCGGAGCGCGACGTAGGCCATCACGATCGGCGTTCCGACCATGCGCACCACGAGGTAGACGCGCGCGGCCTCGCCGCTCTCGGAGGTCGCGGCGATCGCCGGGAGCAGCTCTGCCACCGCTACGCCGAGCACGCCGAAGAGCACACCGAGCGAGACGCCGAGCACCACGCCCGCGCCGGAGTGTCGCGCGGCGTCCTCGGGTCGACCGGCGCCGACCGCCTGCGAGACGAGCACCTTCGTCCCGCGGAGCAGACCGATCACGAAGCAGATCACGGTGAACGCGGTGACGCCGCCGAGGCCCACGCCCGCGATCGCCGCCGGGCCGATGTGCCCGACGAAGAGCGTGTCGGCGACCGTCATCACCGCGTACGAGATCATCGAGACCGCGATCGGCCACGAGAGCCGGAGCAGCTCGGTCCCCGGATGCGAAGCCCAACCGAGCTCGCGTTCGGGGTCTTGGAAGGACGCGGCGGCGTCGGGAGCGCCGTCGTTCGAGGAAGACATGGGACACCGTGAGCGCAGGAGCAGACGCACCCGCATGAAGGACGCGCGGAGATCCGGGCATCCGAGCCACCCGCGGACCACCGCAGAGCGTGGGGTCCGAGCAGGCGTCGGGGGTCGTGGGCGACCCCGAAGGCAAGAGACAGTCGCGCCCTGGTGGGCCTGCATTACGTGGTTGTCAACGGCAGTGAGGAACCACGCGTCGGCACCGTCGCTCCGGCCCGCGCGAACCTGCTCGCCCCGTCGGCGCGAGCGTCATCGCTTCGAAGGACCGCTTCGGGAGGAGGCGCGGCTCAGCGCGACGAGTCGAGGAGCCCACGTCGCACCAGCTCCGCGCGCAGTCCCTCCGCGTTCTCGAAGCGATGCGCGGATAGGCCTTCGCGACGGGCCGCGACGCAGTTGCTCTCCCGATCGTCGACGAACAGACACTCGTGCGCGTCGACGCCGAGCTCGCGCAGCGGCACCCGATACGCTTCCGGATCGGGCTTGCGGACGCCCGTGCGCCAGGAGACGAAGCGCCAGTCGAGGAACCGGCTGAGCCCGACGCGTTCGTCGATCCACTCCGACCACGTCGGGTAGTTCGAGAGCGCGTACATGCGCACCCCGCGCTCCGCGAGCTCGCCGAGGAGCACCTCGACGCCCGGGAGCATCGCGTAGCCGGCCTTCACGTGCGCGCGGAACGCGTCGTGATCGAAGGCGCGGCGATCGGCGAAGAACGACGCGAGCATCTCGTGCTCGTCGATCTCACCGCGCTCGAACGCGGGCCACGCGTGCGGATCCTTCGTCGCGATCAACGTCGGAAGATCCATCCCGAAGAACGCGGGCACGTCCTCGTAGAACGGATCGCGGACGAGCGTGTCCATCACGTCGAGCAGAAGGACACGCATCGTGAAGCCTCAGCGGCGGCGGCGCCGACGCACGAGCGCGAGCCCGACCAGACCGAGCGTCGCGACGGGCCACGCGGAGCCCACGAACCCCGGAGAAGCCGCGCAGCCGCCCTTGCCGCTCGGCATCTCGGGCGGCGGCGGCTCGGCCTCCGGGAAACAACCGCTGACCTCGCCCGCCGGAAGACACGCAAATCCCTCGGGGCACGCGAGGAAATCGCACAGACGCGTACAGGTGCCGGCGCAGATGCCGCTGCGGCACTGGTCGGAGCTCGCGCACGGGTCGCCGAGCGCGAGCCCTTCCGGCACGCAGCGCGAGCCGGCGTCCGTGGTCTCGCAGGTGAAGCCTTCCTCGCAGCTCGCACCACACTCGGTCGCGCAGAACTGCTCGGGACCGACCGTCACGCACGACGCACCCGCCGCGCAGTCGTCGGGGTGCACACACGGGTCGCCCGGCGCGCGCAGGTCGCCGCGCACGCACGTGCCCGCGCGGCAGTGGAAGCCGCTCCCGCAGCCCATCTCGACGCCGCACGCGCGCGAGCAGAAGCTCGACCCCGCGCCCTCGCCGCTCACGCACTGCATGCTCGCACAGTCGTCGTTCGCCTCGCACGGCGCGCCGAAGGGCAGCGGCACGGTGACGACGTCGTAGGGCGCGCAAGTGCCGCAGCCGCCCGCCTCGGGCTCGCACGCGAGACCGCTCGCGCAGTCCTCCGCGCCGACGTTGCACTGACGCCCGCAACGCGCGACGCCGCCCACGGTCGCGCAGCGCCCCGACGCACAATCGACGTCCGTCGTGCAGGCCTCGCCGTCGGGCAGCGCGCCCTCGCCCGGCGCGCACAGGCCCGTGCCGCAGCCGGTCGTCTCGCAGTGGAACCCGAAGGGGCAGGCCGCCACGGGCGAGCGCGGATCGCAACCGCGGACACAGATCGAGGCGCCGTCGACGCTCGTGCACATGCCCGTGCCGCAGTCCTCGTCGCGCGTGCAGGCTTCGCCGAGCGCGAGGCAACCGGGATCGACGTCGCCGTCGCAGTCGTCGTCGACGCCGTTGCAGACCTCGGTCGTCGGCTCGCACGGTGGCTCGAAGGTCTGCGCCTCGCGGATCATCGCGGCGTGGCGTGGCACCGAGACGAAGAAGTGTCGGCTCCGGGTGCCGCAGCCACCGATGCCGAAGCTCGTGACGCCGACGAGGCGCTCGCCCACGAGGAGCGGTCCACCGCTGTCGCCCTGACAGGTCCACGAGCCGCGACCGGCCTCCGTGAGCGCGCTGCCCGCCTGGAGGATCGTGGTGTCGCCCGTCATCTTCACGCCGCTCGCGTCGCTGGTGTCGCTGGTGCGACCGAAGCCGACGATGCGCGCGGAAGAGCCGACGGCGGGGAGGCTCGTCGCGACCGGGATCGGCGTCACGCCGGTGAAGCGATCGCGCAACAGGATCACCGCGATGTCGTCGCCGTCGTTCAGATCGGAGTCGGTGTAGACGCCGGACGTGCTGCGCACCGAGTGCACGAGCGCGCGCTGCATCACGCCGCTGCTCACGTTCACGTCGGTCGCGACGAGCACGAGGAGCTCACCGATCGGCGTCGCCTCCCAGCGTCCGTCGCTGCGCTCGCGGTAGACGCAGTGCTTCGCGGTCACGACGCCGTAGTTGCCCACGAGCGAGCCGGAACAGAGCCCGGGTTGGCCGGTGAGCCCGAGGTTCACGACCGCGACCGCCCACGGATCGCCCGTGTTCACCCTTCCGTTCACCACCGCAGCCGACGCGTGACCGATCGGCTCGATCGTCTCACTCGCGCAGCCCAGGCCGATCCCCACGCACACCGAGAGCGCGCACGCCCGCGCCGCCCACGTCCACACCGTCCAATTCATGCGAAGCTCCCACCGATCTCGCGGCACCACCCCGACCGAGACCGAGCGCGTAAGGTAGGCGGACCGGACGGCCGAGGCCAGCGAGTCTACGGGCGCTCGGCGCGGGAGATCCCCCGCGTGCGGTCCCGCGCGCGTCGAGCTCACGCCTCGACCGGCTTCTCCGGATCGAGGTCGTAGCGGCGCAGCTTGTCGGCGAAGGTCGAGCGCTTGAGCCCGAGCAGACGCGCCGCCTCGCTCTTGTTCCCCGCCGCGCGTGCGAGCGCGTGCTCGAGCATGCGCTTCTCGACGTCCGCGTAGGTGCCGTCGAAGGGATCGACCGCCTCGATCGCGTTGCCCGAGAGCGCCGGCAGATCGCTCCGCCGCACCTTCGGTCCCTCCGCGCGCGCGACCGCGCGATCGATCACGTGCTGGAGCTCGCGGAGGTTTCCCGGCCAGTCGTGCGCGAGCAGCGCGTCGATCGCGGGCTGCTCGATGCCCACCGTCTCCCGGCCGAGCACCCGGCACGCGCGATCGATCGCGAGGAGCACCAGCGACGGGAGATCGTCGCGGCGTTCCCGGAGCGGCGGCACCACGACCGAGGTCCCGAGCCAACGCGCGAGCTCCGGGTCGAACGCCCCCGCCGCCACGAGCGGCTCGAGCGGAACGCGGCTGGTCGCCACGATGCGCACGTCGACCGCGTAAGGCGCCGCGCCTCCTTCGGCGCGCGCGAGCCGTTGCGCGAGCGCCTCCGCGAGCGCGTGCTGGGTGCCGAGCGGGAGCGCGGGCACGTCCGCGAGGACCAAGGTCCCGGTCTGCGCGAGGCGGAGCCAGCCGGGCATCGAGGGCGTCGCGTTGGGTGTGCTCGAAGCGTTCGACGACACGTTCGCGCCGGGCTCCACGCTCGCGCGCGACTCCTCCGCGCTCCCGAAGAGCGCGCGCTCCGCGTCGTCACGCACGCTCGCGCAGTCCGCGACCACGAAGGGCCCCGCGGCGCGACCGCTGCGCTCGTGCACGCGCAGCGCGATCGCGTCGACCGGGCTGCCCGGCTCCGCGACCAGCACGAGCGGAGCTTCGGTCGGCGCGAGCTCCGAGAGCCGCGCCTCGAGCGCCTGCATCACCCCGGAGTACGCGATCGCGGGCGCCGCACGTCGGCTCGCGCCCCGTCCGGCCCGTAGCGCCGTCGCCTCCGCGCGGGTCTGATCGAGCGCCTCTTCGCTGACCTCGAGCGCCTGCGCGATCCGATCGCGCTCGCGCGTGATCTCGCCGACGCGTCGCTGCGCGCGCTCGTTCTTCGCGAAGAGCGCCACCAACGCGCCGACCTCGCGTCCGAGCGCTTCGAGGGCCGCGATTTCTTCGAGCGCGAGCCCCGCGCCGCGCCGACCGCGCGGCACCACCAGCGCGCCTTCGAGCGTCTCGCCGTCCGAGAGCGGCACCACGCAGAGCGCGTCGCAGGAGAGCATCCACTCGCCGAGCGGCCGCAGCTCCGCGCGCCGCACCATCAGCGTCGTGATCTCGCGCGAGACCACGCGACCGGGAGCGCTCTCCAGCACGTCGCGCAGCATCGCGGGCAGCTCGGTCGGACGAACACGCGCGTTCCCGGCCGCGTCGAGCCGCACCTCGCGCCCCGGATCGCTCGTGAGCAGGAGCGGCATCGCCTCCGGCGTGCCCGACGCTTCACGGAGCGGAACCAACACCGCGTCCGAGAGCTCCTCGAGCCGCGACGAGCGCACGAGCTCCGCGCGAGCACGCACGATCGCATCGAGCAGGCGTCCGCCGTAGGGCGCGAGGAGGCGATGGACCGTGCGCTCGGTGATCGCGTGGAAGACGATCGCGACGAGCCACGCGAGCACGAGCGTGACGGCGAGCGGCACGGGCTCGTTCGGGAAGCGACCGTGCGCGAAGAAGCCCGCCGCGCCCACCGCGATCGCGGTCGCGCCGTGCGCGACGTAGCGACGTACGGAGCGACCGGCGCGCAACCGACGCCGCGGATCGACGAGCGCGAGGTGACCGAAGAGCACGACCGTGCCCGCCGCGGTGAGCGTGCCGAGCGCCCAGAGCTCGAGTCCGCCCGGGATGTCGTGCGTCTGCCAGACGACCCCGACGAGCGCGAGCGCGGGCACGAGACCGAGCAGCGCCCACGCGTTCGCCGCGAGCGCCTCGGGCGAGCTGCCGAGCCGACGCCGCAGACCGCGGAGCACGAGCGCGAGCGCGAGCGCGACCATCACGGAGCGCGCGGGGAGCTGCGCGAAGAACGTGGGCACGAGCACGAGGTCGCCGAAGAGCGTGACGGGCGGCATCGAGGCCACCACCGCGAGCACGAGCACGACGCCGGTCGCGAGCGTGAGGAGCGGGCGCGCGCGACGGCGCACCGCGAGCACGTCGGGCGCCTTCCACGCGAGCTCGACCAGCGCGAACGCGACGAGCGGCAGCGTGATCGCGAGCGTCACCTCGCGCAGCCCCGAGAGCTGCAGCGGCTGCAGCACGGCGGCGAGCGAGATGCCGCCGAGCGTGCCGAGCGCTCCCACCGCGCGCGCACCCACGACCTCGTCCCGCACGAGCCCCGCGACGAAGAAGGGCGTCAGCGTGAGCGCGAACGCCACCGCCGCGAGCGCACGGCGCGCGCCATCGAGCCCTCCACCGCCCGCGGCCGCGTCGGCCACGAGGTAGAGCACGATGGCCGGTCCGACCAACGGCAGGATGCGCGAAGTCCTCACGATCGTTCAGTTTTTCGCCGCACGCAACGGACGCGCGGAGGGCTGAGCATACGAGCGTTCGCGAGCGAGCGCCCGAAACGGTGCTCTATGAACCGCCCCCGCGAACGACGCCACGTACACACGGTGTGGTGTTCGCTTCGCTCACGGGGGCGGGGAAGTTTCCCCGCCGGCCCCTCTCCTCACACCGAGCTCTGCGCTTCGCCTGCGGCTTCGCTCCGGCTCGGCGCTCGGACGCTCCGCGGGCGAGGGGCTTCGCCCCTTCGAACCCGGTGTTCTGTTCGCTTCGCTCACGGGGCAGGGAAGTTTCCCCGCCGCGCCGAGCGAGCGAGCGAGCGAACGAGAGAAGTGAAGTAGAGTGCGCGCGTGTCCACGCCTGCCGAACGTCACCGCTTCCTCTGCGACGAGATCGCGCGCCACGCGCACGCGTACTACGTGCTCGACCTCCCGAGCGTGAGCGACGCCGAGTACGACGCGCTCTACAACGAGCTGCTCGCGCTCGAGGCCGCGCACCCCGAGCTCGTCGCGCCGACGTCGCCTTCGCAGCGCGTCGGCGCCGCTCCGCGCGAAGGCTTCCGCAAGGTCGAGCGCGCCACGCGGATGTACAGCCTCGACAACGCCTACACCGAGGACGACCTGCGCGAGTTCGATCGGCGCGTGCGCGAGGGCCACGGCCACGACGAGCTCGTGGTCTACGTCGCGGAGCCGAAGATCGACGGCGCGTCCATCGAGGTCACCTACGAGGACGGCGTGCTCGTGCTCGCGACCACCCGCGGCGACGGCGCGGTCGGCGAGGACGTCACGACCAACGTGCGCACCATCCAGGCGGTGCCGCTGCAGATCCCCGAGAAGCGCACCCTCACGCTGCGCGGCGAGATCTTCATCCGCCCCATCGACCTCGAGACGATCAACGAGCGCCGCCGCGCGGACGGCGATCCCGAGTTCGCGAACCCTCGCAACGCGGCCGCCGGATCGCTGCGCCTGCTCGACGCGCGCCTCACCGCCGAGCGCCCGCTGCGCGCGGTCTTCTACGATCTCGTCGAGCGCTACTTCGAGCACCACCACGCGATGCTCGCGCACCTCGCCGCGGTCGGCTTGCCCACGCATCGCCGCGAGCACCTCTGCCGCGGCGTGGACGAGGTGATCGCGTTCATCACGCGCTTCGACACCGAGCGCCGCGCGTTGCCCTTCGAGACGGACGGCGTCGTGCTCAAGGTCGACGACCTGCAGCTCCGCGACGAGCTCGGCTTCACCGCGCGCTTCCCGCGTTGGGCGACCGCGTGGAAGTACGCGGCCGAGACCGCGGAGACGGTCCTGCGCGAGATCACCTGCGACGTCGGCCGCACCGGCGCGCTCACTCCCGTCGCGATCCTCGATCCGGTGCAGCTCAGCGGCACCACCGTCAGCCGCGCGTCGCTGCACAACCTCGATCAGATCGCGAGCAAGGACATCCGCGTCGGTGACACCGTGGTGCTGCAGAAGGCGGGCGAGATCATCCCGCAGGTGCTCCGCGTGGTGCCCGAGCGGCGGCCCGAGAGCGCGGTGCCCTGGCAACCTCCGACGGTGTGTCCGTCGTGCGGTCGCCCAGTCGAACGCGAGGAAGGCGTGGCCGCGCTCCGCTGCGTGAACGCGCGCTGTCCCGGGCGCCTCGAAGCCGCCGTCTGGTACTTCACGCGCCGTGGCGCGATGGACGTCGATCGCCTCGGGCAGTCGCTGGTGGAGCAGCTCGTGCGTGAGGGCCTCGTCACCGATCTCGCGGACGTCTTCGCGCTGCCCGGCAAGCGCGATCGACTGCTCGGCCTCGAACGCATGGGCGACAAGAGCGTGCAGTCGCTCGTCGACGCCATCGAGAACGCGAAGACGAGTCGCCGCTTCGATCAGCTCCTGACCGCGCTCGGCATCCCGCTCGTGGGCAGCGTCGCGGCCAAGCTCGTGGCGGAGCGCTACGGCGACCTGCGCGGGCTCCTCGATCGCGACCCCTCCGAGGTGCGTCAGGAGCTCGAGACGATCGACGGCATCGGCGCGAAGATGGCCGAGAGCGTCGCGCGTTTCCTCGCCGATCCCGACGTGCACGCGATGCTGGAGAAGATGCTCGCGCTCGGCGTCGTGGCGAAGCAGCCGATGAAGGCCGCGCGCGCGGAGGGCGGCCCGCTCGCGGGGCTCTCGTTCTGCGTCACCGGGAGCTTCGAGGACAAACGCGAAGCGATCTGGGAACGTATCGAAGCCGCGGGCGGCGAGGTGCACAAGAGCGTGAAGAAGGGCACGACCTACCTGCTCGCAGGCGAGAAGGTCGGCAAGACCAAGACCGACGACGCGGCCAAGAAGGGCGCGAAGGTGATCGACTGGTCGGCCTTCCTCGCGCTGCTCGGTTGATTCGAGCGGCGACTCGATGGCCCAAGCGATCGATCGTGCGCGTCGTCGCTCCGGGAGCGCGCCTCAGCCGATCCAGCTCACCTCGTACACACACTCCGAGTCGCCGAGGGCCGGGCTCGTGAGGAGGTTCACCTCGACCTCGGAGGCGCCGAAGCGATCGAGCGCGCGATCGAGGAAGCCGATCACGAAGACGTCGAACGCGAGCGAAGGCTCTCCCCGCTCGTCGAGCTCGAGGCGCCCGTAGCCGCGGCCCATGCGTCCCACGCGCAGCTCCGGTCCGACCACGAGCTGCGCGAGCACGCGTGGCATCTCCGCGAGCAGGACCTCGGGCGGCGGCGACGGCGGACGCACGTCGCGCATCAGCTCGAACGCACCCTCCGCGGCCGCACGACCGCACTGCACCACCAAGTGCAGATCGTCGCGCCCGAGCCTCGCGTCGATCGCCTGCACGAGCGCGGTCATCGCGTCGAAGGGCACCCGATCGGTCGCGGCGACGCCGTAACGGAAGACCTCGCGCGGCGCCTCCGGCAACGACGCGAGCAGCTCGGTCAACGCGCGCTCCCCGAAGCGCCGCGACACGAAGCGGAGCACCGAGATCGCGACCGAGCCCGCGAAGCTGCGCGTCGCGTCCATCGGCACCGCGGCGGCGGGCGGGATCACACCCTGAAAAGGCTCCGTCTGATCCGGCAGCAGCGCGCCGTGCCCAGCCGCCACCGCGTGCGCCGGCATCGCGGGCGCGGGGGCCGGCACCGTCGGTGCCTTCTCGTGCATGTCGGTCGAGCGGAGGATGCTCGCGCTCGTCTCGACCGGGGCCTCGTCGATCTCGAGCGAGAGCGAGTCGCTGTCCACCGAGCTCGGCTCGCGCGCGCGCTTTGCGTCGTCGCGCCTCGCTTCGTCGCGCCTCAGGGCTTCGCGCTTGGCCGCGTCCTCTCCCCGCGGCGCCGCCTCGTCCTTCTTCGCCTTCTCGCGCTCCTTGCGCTCGGCGCGGAACTTCCGCCGCATCTCGAGGATCTGCTCGGCCTCGTCGGGCGAGATCACCTTCTGCTGCTGCGTCTCGCGCGCCTTGAGGCGCAAGAGATCCATCGTGAACGAGTCGCTCGGCAGCGCCTCGCGCAAGATCATGCGACCGCCGAAGGGCACCAGCGCCGCCGCGAGCTCCTCCGCCGAGGCCCAGCGATCCTCACGCTCCTTCGCGAGCGCGCGCTCGACCACGTACTCGAGCCCCTTGGGCACGTCGGTGCGCATGTGGCGGAGCTTGGGCGGCGGATCGAAGCGCACCTTCTTCGCCAGCTCGCGGAAGGTCGGCGCGTCGAAGGGACGGCGGCCTGCGAGCATCTCGAAGAGCACGACCCCGATCGCGTAGACGTCCATGCGCGGATCGCGCGCGTCGTCGCCGCGCAGACGCTCCGGCGCGGCATACGCGGGCGTGCCGACGAGCGTGCGCGCGGGGGTGAGGCTCTTGCCGTCCTCGATGCGCTGCGAGGGTTGCACGAGGGCCGCGAAGCCGAAGTCGCAGACCTTCACGAAGTCGTTGTCGCCGAGCATGGCGATCAACATCAGGTTCGCGGGCTTCAGATCGCGATGGAGGATACCGCGATCGTGCGCGGCCGCGAGCCCCGCGAGGCTGTGTGTCGCGATGTTCACCGAGCGCTCGATCGAGAGCCGCCGCTCCTCCGCGATGAGCTCCGAGAGCGCACGCCCCCGCAGGTACTCCATCACGAGGAAGGGGCGCCCCTTCTCGTAGCCGAAGTCGAGGATGTCGATGATGTTCGGGTGACCGATGGCGGCGGCCGAGCGCGCCTCGCGAACGAAGCGCTCGACCGCGGACGGATTCTCCGCCGTCTGCGGGTGCAGGAGCTTGATCGCGACGAAGCGACGCAGGACCTGATCGGCGGCCTTGTAGACGGCGCCCATCCCACCGTCGCCCAACATGCGGACGAGGTGGTAGCGCCCCATCAGCGTCGTACCGACGAGCCCCGGATCGGGCTGACGACGCTTCGGTTCCTCCGTTTCGGACACGGCCTCCAGCATCCTTCGCGGAGGCCATCGCCCGCAAGACTCTCGTGGTGACGTGGCTTCGCGCTCCTCTCGAAGGAGAGGAACGCCAGGCGGTTCCGGACGCGCAAGCTTCCTGCCTCGAGGGCCTTTGTGGCATCCTCCGACGCGATGCGTGCCACCCTCGCCCTCTTCGTCGCCTCGCTCGGCCTCGTCGGTTGCATCGATGACGGAGGTCAGGCGGGGACCTACTGCCGCGTCGACCGAGACTGTCGCGGCGAGCTGGTGTGCGTCGCCTCGGCGTGCCGGGAGGTGCAAGCCCCGACGCCGCCCCCGCCGCCGGTCGACTCGGGTCCGGTCGACTCGGGTCCTCCGCCGGTCGACGCGCCGACGGACTCGGGCGAGCCGGAAGAGGACGCGGGAACCGACGCGGGTACGGAAGACGCCGGCACCGACGCGGGCACGGACGAGGACGCGGGCATCGACGCGGGTGAGTGAGCTCGAAGGGCGCGCAGGTCAGCGGCTCGGGCTACCGCCGACTGCGGCGTGACGAATCGACCGAGCCGCACGACCGCACGTCACGATCGACGCGCCACCTCCGACGCGCAGCGCGCGAGACGAGCTCAACGCTTGTCGGGGCGCGGGGTGTCGTCGACGAGCTGGATGATCTTCGCGAGCAGCGCGGGACCTTCGTCGCCGTCGAGTCGATCGCGCACGTCGTAGGGCATGGGAAGCGCGACCGTCACGAGCCGACGCGAGATCAGGAGATCGAGCGGCACGCGCAGCGCGTGCGCCAGGCTTCGGAGCTGCTCCACGCCCGGATCGGCGACCTCGGCGTTCTCCAGGCGCGCGATCGTGCGACGCGAGACGCCGATCTTCTGCGCCAGCTCGAGCTGACCGAGACGACCGCGCAGCTCGCGGAGCACGCGGAGATTCGTCGCGAGGATGCGCGTGAGCTCCATGGAGGGGTGCTATCTGGCACCGGCACGCACGAGCGTCAACGTTGGGTCCGGGTTCTCGCGGAAGACCGTCGTCGTCGCGAGGCTCGTCCGGCGTCGAGGCGCGCACGCGCGACGATCGTGGCTGGCTGACCGAACGAGATCGTGGAGATCGTCGCTTTCCTCACACCTCGAAGGGCGCTACCTCTCGCGCATGCGAGCCACGCTGGATCTGCCGCCGGACTTCGACCCCGTGACCGGTCGCTTCGGCAAGTTCGGCGGGCGCTTCGTCGCCGAGACGTTGATGCCCGCCCTCGACGAGCTGACGAAGGCGTTCATCGCGGCCTGGGCCGACACCGAGTTCCGCGCGGAGCTCGACGCGCTCCTGCGCGACTTCGTGGGGCGCGAGACGCCCCTCTACCACGCGCGTCGTCTCTCGGCCGAGGTGGGCGCGGACGTGTGGCTCAAGCGCGAAGATCTCGCGCACACCGGCGCGCACAAGGTGAACAACACGGTCGGCCAAGTGCTGCTCGCCAAGCGCATGGGCAAGACGCGTGTGATCGCCGAGACGGGCGCGGGTCAGCACGGCGTCGCGACCGCCACCGCGTGCGCGCTCTTCGGGTTGCCGTGCGAGGTCTTCATGGGCGCGGAGGACGTGCGACGTCAGGCGCCCAACGTGCGCCGCATGGAGCTGCTCGGCGCGAAGGTGCACGCGGTCCAGAGCGGCTCGCGCACGCTCAAGGACGCGATGAACGAGGCGCTCCGCGACTGGGTCACGAACGTCCACGACACCTACTACTGCGTGGGATCCGCGGCGGGTCCACACCCCTACCCGCTCATCGTGCGCGAGCTTCAATCGGTGATCGGACGCGAAGCGCGCGCGCAGGTGCTTCGCCAGAAGGGGCGCCTGCCCGACGTGGTCGTCGCGTGCGTGGGCGGCGGCAGCAACGCGATCGGCGCGTTCGCGGGGTTCCTCGAAGATCGCGACGTGAAGCTGATCGGCGTCGAAGCCGCGGGCGAAGGCCTGAACGGCAAGCACGCCGCCCCGCTCACCGCGGGCACGGTCGGTGTGCTGCACGGCGCCAAGAGCTACCTGCTCCAGACCGACGACGGGCAGGTCGCCGAGGCGCACTCGGTGAGCGCCGGCCTCGATTATCCCGGCGTCGGCCCGGAGCACTCGCACCTCAAAGAGACGGGGCGCGCCACGTACCTCGCGGTCACCGACGACGAGGCGCTGACCGCGTTCCAACAGCTCGCGCGCCTCGAAGGCATCTTGCCCGCGCTCGAGACCAGCCACGCGATCGCGGCGCTGCCGAAGATCGTGGAGAAGCACGGAGAGGGGCTCACGATCGTGGTCTCCCTCTCGGGCCGCGGCGACAAGGACCTCGAGACGGTGCAAGCCGCGCTCGCCGAGCGCGCCGCGAAGAGCCATTGACCCGCGACGTCGATCACGACGAACGCTCGAGAATCGCCCGCAAAGAGACACGACGGATGGGACGCATCGCCGAAGCCTTCGATCGCGCCGCCGCGGAGAACCGCGCCGCACTGGTCATCTACCTCTGCGCGGGAGATCCCTCGCTCGACGCGACGGTCGACCTCGTCGTCGCCGCGGCGGAGTCGGGCGCAGACGTGATCGAGCTCGGGGTTCCGTTCTCCGATCCGACCGCGGACGGAGTCGCAATCCAGCAAGCGTCGGAGCGCTCGCTCGCGCGTGGCACGACGATGCGCGGCGTGCTCGACGTGGTGCGTCGCGTGCGGGAGCGGAGCGCGGTCCCGATCCTGCTCTTCGGCTACTACAACCCGATCCTCCGCTACGGCGAGGCGAAGCTCGTCGCGGACGCGAAGGCAGCTGGCGTCGACGGCTTCCTGGTCGTGGATCTCCCTCCGGAAGAAGCCGATCCGCTCGTCGAGCCTCTGCGCGCGGCGGGGCTCGGCTACGTCCCGCTCGTGGCGCCGACCAGCACGGAGTCGCGCATCGCGCAGGCCGCCGCGCTCGCGGACGGCTTCGTCTACTACGTCTCGATGACGGGCGTGACGGGCGCGAAGGACGCGGTGCTCGACGAAGCCGCCGAGCGCGCGGCGGCGCTTCGCCCGAAGGCGGGTGCGCCGGTCGCGGTCGGCTTCGGCATCGCGACGCCCGACGACGCGCGGCTCGTCGCCGCGAAGGCGGACGGTGTCGTGGTGGGCAGCGCGATCGTGCGCGCGATCGCGAGCGCCCCCGACGTCGCGTCGTCGGTACGTGCGGTGCGCGAGTTGGTGGCTGCCCTCGCCGTGGCCTGCCGGCGCTGACCGCCGACGCCGACGCGGGATGGGATGCGGACGGCCAATTGCGCCATCTCCCGCGGAGGAAGTATCGGGGTGCCCGTACGGAAGGTCGACCACCGGGTTGGCGGTTTCGGCACGGTGTCGCTACGTACCCAATATGAGGTAGGCCACGCGCTTGAACGTCGGCTTCGTGTGAGGGACGCTGCCTCCAATGGCAAGGGGGATCCTCCCGACGCAGCTCGCGATGCTGCTCGGAGCGCGTGAGCGCGTCGGCGCCGAGATCGAGCAAGTCGTCGTCTCGCTGCCGAGCGACGTCGCGCTCGAGCAGGTCCGCGAGGCGTTCGAGCGCGCGTGTCGACGCCACCCGATGCTCAGGACGACCTTTGCCCTCGTCGAGGGAGAGTTCGTGTCGACCGTCCACGAGTCGACCCCGATCCCTTGGATCGAGCACCACACGTCCGCGCCCCTCGCGGAGGCGATGACCGAGCTTCGCGCACGCGATCGTGAGACGGCGCTCGACGTCTCGCACACGCCCGTGTTCCGGCTCCACGCGCTCCGAGCAGCCGAAGGCTCGGCCATCCTCTGGACCTTCCACCACGCGCACCTCGACGGGCGCTCGATCGAACGCGTGCTGGAGGAAGTGGTGTCGACGGTGCTCGGACGCTCCGTCGAAAGCCCGGCAGCGGACCCGGCGGTCCACGTCGCGGCCGCGCTCGACGAAGCTCACGTCCGCGCGGGTCGTGAGCACCTCGCAGAAGCGCTCGCAGAGCTGCGAGAGCCCACACCGATGCCGGTCGGTCCAAGCCGCGAAGTCGGAGCGCGCGAGCGGCTCGTCCGGATTCGTCCCGACGTCTTGTTGCCGCTCGCCACGCTCGGAGAGCGCTTCCAGTTCACCTGGGCCACCGTGATGCACGTGGCGTGGGCGCTCGTGCTCGCGCAGCGCGCCAATCGCCGCGACGTCGTCTTCGGCTCCACGCGTGCGTGCCGCAATCTCGTCCCGACGAGCCTCGACGCGGTGGGGTGCTTGATCAACACCGTTCCGTTCTTCGTCGCGCTCGAGGCGCGCGAGCGCGTCGTCGAGCTGCTGGCTCGCGTGCGATCCCACTCGCTCGCGTTGCGGAAGGCGGAGACCCTCGGTCTCCAGGAGGCCGCCTCGGTGTGTGGCGTCCGCGCCTCGGATCTCGTCCGCACGATCCTCGTCTGCGAAGGCCACACGCTCCAGGCTCGGATGCAAGCCTCGGTTCCCGAGGCTCGAGGGTGGTCCTTCGCGCTCTACGGGCAGAGCAGCGCGCCCCTCACGGTGGCCGTGTACCGGACCGTCGACGGGGGTGCCGACGTCGTCTTCGAAGCGGAGCCGACACGGGTCGACGCGTCGGACGTGGCGCGTGTCGCGGACGATTTCGTCGCTTGGGTGGAAGAGCTCGCGCGGCGCCCGTTTGCTCGCATCGTCGAGCTCGACGCCCCGGGACGTCCCGCCGTGGTCCACGGCGGACCGTCCCCGGAGCCCGAGACCGTCACGGCTTTGCTGCGCGCGAGTCGAGAGCAATACCCGGATCGCGTCGCGTTGAAGAGGGCGTCCACCGCGGAGCAGTTGACGTACCGAGAGCTGTGGGACCGCGCGGAGGCCCTCGCCGCGCGCCTCGCGAGCTCCGGCGCCCGACCCGGCGACGCGGTGGCCGTCGCGGCGAGTCGCGACATCGACACGGTGGTGGCATTCGTCGCCACGCAAATCGCAGGGTTGGCCTACGTGCCGATCGACCCGCGCCATCCCGACGACCGCAAACGCTTCGTGCTCGACGACTGTGGAGCGCGGTACTGGCTCGGTCCGCCCTTCCAAGGCCAACCCGCGGGCATCCAGCACGTCGACCCTCGTTCGGCCCCGAGCAACACGGGCGCGGACTTCGTTGCCCCGCGCGTCGACCCCGAAGGGGTGTCCTACCTCCTCTACACCTCGGGAAGCACGGGGCTGCCGAAGGGGGTGAAGATCCCCCACCGCGCGCTGGCGGCCCACGCGCACGCCGCCATCGCGACCTACGAGCTCACCTCCGAGGATCGTGTCCTCCAGTTCGCGTCGCCGAGCTTCGACGTCTACCTCGAGGAGGTCGTCCCGACGCTCGTCGCGGGAGGAACGGTCGTCGTGCGAGACGAAGCCGCGGCGGACTCCTTCGACGCCTTGTTGTCGACCCTCGCGCGAGAGCACATCAGCGTGTTCCAATCGCCCACGGCGTTCTTCAACGAGCTCGCAACCGAGCTGGTGCGGCGCGATCACTCGCTCCCATCGTCCATCCGTCTGGTGGTGATCGGTGGCGAGCGGGCCAACGCGAGCGCGTGTCGCCGTTTTCGCTCGGTCGAACCAGACCTGCGGCTCGTGAACGCTTACGGCCCGACCGAGGTCACCATCACATCCGTCGTGTACGACGTGCCTCGCGAGGTTCGCGAGCCGATCCCGATCGGGCGCCCCTTCGGCGCGTGCGAGGCGTTCGTGCTCGATTGGCGCGGCCGCACCGCGACGGTCGGCGTGCGTGGCGAGCTCGCCCTGGGAGGTGCCCAAGTCGCGCTCGGATACCACGCGCGAGAGGAGATGACGGCGGCGAAGTTCGTGGCCGACCCACGCGACGCGAACGAGGGAGCACGCCGGCTCGTCTATCTCACGGGTGACCTCGTGTACGTCGACCGCAAGGATCAGATCGTGTTCGAGGGACGCACGGACGAACAGGTCAAGGTCCGTGGCTTTCGGATCGAGCTCGGCGAGGTCGAGCACGCGCTGCAGCGTGATCCCGCGGTCACCGAAGCCGTGGCGAAGCTCGTTTCGCCACCGACCGGTGAGCCCTTCCTCGCCGCCTTCGTGGTGCTCTCCGATCGGAGCTGTTCGGAGGACGCGCTGAAGCGTCGCCTGCACGACGTGCTGCCCGCCGCCTCGGTTCCATCTCGGATCCTGATCTTGCCGGCGTTGCCGCGAGGGGTCGGAGGCAAGGTCGATCGCAACGCCCTGGACGCCTCGTTCGTGCCCCGCGAAGCGGTCGACTTGTCGGGTGCTTCGCCGCTGGAGCGACGGGTGGCAGAGGTGTTCTCGGAGGTGTTGGAGACGCCCGCGGGTCTCGACGACGACTTCTTCGATCTCGGCGGGAACTCGCTGCGTGCGCTGCGCGTGGTCTCACGCCTCGAGGTTCGCGACACGAAGCCGACCGTCGCCACCCTGGTCGCGCACCCCACGCCACGCGCGTTGGCAGCCTGGCTCGACTCCCACGACGGCAGCGCGGTCGACGACACCTTGGTGCGCCTGAACGGCATGCCGGACGGTCCGACACCGCTCTACGGCGTCGTCGGGCTCCACCTCTACTCGACGATCGCGCGCGCGCTCTTCCGGCCCGTGTACGGCGTCTTCCTTCCCGACGAGGTGGCGTTCGCCGAACGCAACCTGCGCGTCGAGACGCTCGCGAGTCGCTACATCGAGGCGATCGAGCGACGATCGGGCGCGCCACCGAAGCTGCTGACGGGCTTCTCGTTCGGCGCGCTCGTCGCCTTCGAGATGGCGCGACAGCTGGATGCGCGAGGAGAGCGCCCAGACCTGATCGTGCTGCTGGATCCTCGCCTTCCGAGCATGCTCGAACGTCGACCGTTCGATCCCTTCCTGGATCTTGTCGCGGTCGCGCGACGCGATCGGAAGGAGGCCGCGGCTCAGCTCTTCGGGCTCGTAGGCCGCAAGCTGCGACGCTTCCGTGATCGTGTCTCCGAAGACGGCGAGACTTCGGACGAGCAACGAGCCGACCAACGCGACCGAGCGTATGCGGAGGCACTCGATGCCTACGAGCCGACCATTCGACCCTACGCGGGTCGCGCGGTGATCTACCTCGCTCGCGACGAGAACCCTGGACGCCTCGGCGAGGTGGAGGCGACGTGGCGGCGACTCGTCGCACCGAGCTCACACATCGAGATCGTCCCTGGAACCCACGGCGTTCTCCTCACGGAGCCGTTCGTGCAACGGGTCAACCGTCCGCTCGTGGCGCTGCTGCGGCGGCGACCGTCCGTCGCCTTCGCACCGGTCGACCACGACGACGACCTCTGAAGTCCCACCGCGATCGTGTCGACCACGGCTCGCGCACGAACGCTGCTATCCTCGTGGGCGATGCGCGTGCTCTTCGCCCTCTCGATGCTGCCGCTCCTCGCGCTCGCGAGCGCGTGCGGTGACGAAGCGAACGCTCAGGTTGCTTGGTACGATCCCGCGCCGCTGCTCGCGAACCTCTCCCCCGAAGATCAGCGCGAGGCGCGGCGTCGCGTCGGGCCGCTCGACGCGGTGACCCTCTACGACCTCGACGTCTGGCTCGCCGACGATCAGCGCAGCTTCACGCTCACCGAAGACGTCTACTTCACCAACACGCTCGGCGCGGGGCTGCCCGACGTGGTGTTGCGCATCCACGCCAACGACGTCGCGCAGACCCCGCCGGTGACGCTCGAAGGCGCGGAGTGCGTCGGCACGCCCTGCCAGGTCGATCACGACGGTCGCAGCGCCATCCTCTTCCGCTTCGCGCAGCCGCTTCCTCCGAACGGGCGCGTGAAGCTGCGCGTTCGGCTGCGAGGTGTGCTCGAGCACCTCGAGCCGAGCCGCACCGGCATGATGGCGCAGGCGATGGAGGGCATGCGCCGACTCGGCGCGAGCACCGGCCTGCACGGCAACTACGGGTTGCTCGCGCAGAGCGAGGGCATCGCGAGCCTCGGCAACTTCTACGCGACCCTCGCGCCGCGCCGCGACGACGCGTGGGTCACGCGCGAGGACAGCACGATGGGCGATCTCGGCGCGGGTCGCATCGCGCACTTCCGCGCGCGGCTCGTGTGCGCGCAGGGCTCTCGCGTGGCGGCGAGCGGCGTGGTGTTGCGCGAAGAGACGCAGCTCGGTCAGAACGGCGCGCCGGGGACGCACGAGGTCGAGGTGGTCTCCGGTCTCTCGCGCAACTTCGCGATGATCGTGAGCCCGCGCTTCGAAGCGGTGGAGCAGCGCGCGGGGAACGTGACGGTGCGGAGCTGGTACCTGCCCGAAGATCGCGCGGACGCCGAGCGCGTGCTCGTGGACGCCGTCGCCGCGCTGGGCATCTACGAGCGGCGCTTCGGTCGGTACCCCTACCGCGATCTGGACCTCGTGGAGGCGCCGCTGGTCGGGGGCGCGGGCGGCGTCGAGTTCAGCGGGCTCGTGACGCTCGCGAAGATGTTCTACGGAAGCGGCGGCGGGATGGGCCTCGGCTCGCTCGGACCGATGCTCGCGGGCGGGAGCTCCGGTCAGCTCGGCATGCGCGAGTCGATGCTCGAGTTCGTGGTCGCGCACGAGGTGGCGCACCAGTGGTGGCACGGGCTCGTGGGCAGCGACGCGCGCCGACACCCCTTCGTCGACGAGAGCCTCGCGCAGTTCAGCTCGATCCAATACCTGCGCGACCGTCACGGAGAGGAGCGCGCGCGCCGCGAAGCGAGGCGTCAGGTCGCGGCCAACTACCACACGATGCGCCTCTCGGGCGCGGCGGACGGCGCGGTCGATCGACCGGTCGCCGCGTTCGGGAGCGAGCTCTCGTACGCGGGCCTCGTGTACGGCAAGGGCGCGTTCGCGTACGAGAAGGTGCGCGAGAAGCTCGGCGACGAGGCCTTCTTCCGACACGTTCGCGCGTACGTCGACGCCCACCGCTTCGGCGACGCCCCGCCGCGCGCGCTCTTCGATCGTTTCGCGACGGGTCGCCACCAGAGCGACGTCCGCGCGATCGAACGACGCTGGCTCGACGAAGCGCACGGCGACGAGGACCTCGGCCCGCCCGATCTCACGAGCATGATGGGCGATTGGATGCCCGACGGAAGCCTCGGCAACCTCGGCGGCCTGATGGAGCAGATGCTCCGCGGGCTCACGAGCGGCGGAGGCGCGGGCGGGGTGCCGCAGTTGCCGCCGTTGCCCGGCGTCGGCCCGAGCGGCCCGGCGGGGCAGCCGAACGTCGATCAAGACCAGGCGCTCCAAGACGCGCTGCGGCTGCTGCAGCAGCTCGGGCGTTGATCACCGGCCGACCGATCCACCGACCTCGCACCAGAGGCGCTTGAACGGGTGCGGCTGCCCCGGCGCGCTCGGGAAATCCCACGGGCTCGGGAGCGATCGCAGCACCGTGAGCGCCACGCCGGCCCGTGTCGCAGCGGCGCGCACGTGGCGACGAAACACCTCCGCATCGAGGCGCGCGTCGTTGGTGCAGAGCAGTACGATCGCACCCGGCGCCGCGATCACGAAGCACTGCGCGGCGAGCTCGATCCACTGCTTGCCGCTCGTCCAACGCGTGCGCTTCGTGGTCGCGAAGGTCGGTGGATCGCAGACCACGAGGTCGTAGCGCTCGCCGCGCTGCACGGCTTTGTCGAGGAAGACGAAGCAGTCCGTCTTCACCAGACGGTGTGGCACGTCGAGCGCGTTCGCGGCGAAGCTCGCCTCGCAGGTCGCGAGCGCGGGCGTGGCGACGTCGACCGTCACGACCTCCGCGGCGCCACCCGTCGCGGCGGCCACGCTGAACGGCCCCGTGTACGCGAAGAGGTTGAGCACGCGACGACCGGACGCGACGTCGCGCACGCGGCGACGGACGTCGCGCATGTCGAGGAAGATCCCGGTGGAGAGCCCGTCCCCGAGGCTCACCACGAAACGCGCGCCGTTCTCCCACGCGAGAAACGACGGCGCCGCGCTCGTGCCGCGCACCGCCTCCGAAGGAGCGACCTCCGCGCGCCGCGGATCGACGATCGTGCTCGCCTGCTTCGGGCGACGCTTCACGTACACGCCCACGAAGCCGAGCGCATGCAGCGCGTCGAGGATCGTGTCCTCGTGAGGTGCGGCTTCGTCGTAGAGGCTCGCGACGAGGTGGTCGTGGTAGACGTCGACCGTGAGGCCGGGCAGTCCGTCGCCTTCGCCGTGCACGAGCCGGAACGTCGTCGTCGGCTGCCCCGCGATCGAGGTCGCGTCGGCGACGCAAGCCCGCGCGAGCCCCCAGCGCCGCTCCATCGCGTCGCGCAGCGCCTCGTCGATCGCCGCGCGATCCGTGTAGTCCACGCGCTCGAGGCCGCGCATCCAACGCGCGAACGACGGAGGCGGCGGTGCCTCGAACGTCGTGGGCGCGATCGTCGGCGCGATCATCGGCTCACGCGCCGAGTCGCCGGCCGAGTCACGCGCCGAGTCCCGCGCCGAGTCACCTGCCGAGCGTCGAGACGCTTCACGCGAGGCGTCGCTCGCCGGCGCGTCGAACGTGAGGCGCCACGCATGCAGCATCAACCGCGGTGCGGGCGGGCCGCCGTAGATCGGATCGCCCGCGACGGGCGCGCCTTCGTGGGCGAGCTGCACGCGGATCTGGTGCGTGCGCCCCGTCTCGATGCGCACACGCACGAGCACGCGATCTCCGACCCGCTCGATCGGCTCCACGTGCGAGATCGCGATCTTTCCTCGCGGATCGCGGGGCGACGCGACCTCCATCCCGTGCGCGCCCTTCACGAGCGCGTGCTTCAGCGTGCGCGCGCCGCCACGCCACCCTCTCACGCACGCGAGGTACGTCTTCTCGGCGCGCCTCCCCTCGATCTGCGCCGCGAGGAAACGGTTGCCACCCTCGTCGCGCGCGTAGGCGATCACCCCGCTGGTGTCGCGGTCGAGGCGCTGATGCACGCCGACGTAGGGCGCCTCTCCGCGGGTCACGAAGAAGAGCCCGAGCCGATGCGGGAGGTCCTCGCGAAGGTCGGCGTCCGGAGACTGCGACGGAACACCCGCCGGCTTGTCGATCACCACCACGCCGCCCGCGTCGTGCAGCACGCGCGCGGCGTCGAAGTCCGGGAAGAGCCGACGCCGTCGCGCACCGAGGGCGCGCAACGCTTCGTCTTCCTCGGTCGAACGCGGCCGCATGGGAGGCGCGGAGCGTCAGACCTGATCGCGCAGCTTCTCCGAGATCAGCATCGACGGCGTGGCGGTCGTCGTGACCCAGAGCTGGTGCGCCGCGCGCGTCGCCGCGATGTGCAGCAAGTGCCGAGACTCGTGGTCCTCCGGGTAGGCGGCGAAGTTCACGTCCACCAGGATCACGTAGTCGAACTCGAGGCCCTTCACCTGCCGCACGTCCGTCACGTCGACGCCCGCGCGGAAGGGGAAGTCCTGCTCGGCGATGCGGCGCAGGTTCGGGACCTCCGCGTGCTTCAAACCGAGGAAATACTCGTCCGCCTGCTCGGGATAACGCGCGATGATCGCGATGCTCGCGAGCGGCTCCGCGCGCGCCAGATCCCTGAGCGCCTCGCCCAGGAACGCGACCGCCTCACCGCTCGTCGAGAAGCGGAAGAGCTCCACCGGCGCGCCGTGGCGCGTGGCCTCGCCGCTCACCTCGTTGCGGAGCGGCCCGAGCACGTCCGTCGCGAACTCGAGGATCTCGTGGGTCGAGCGGTAGCTCAGCTTCAGCGGCTCGATCTGGACGTGGTCGAGCTTGAGGTCGGCGAGGACCGCGTCCCAGCTCGAGAACCCGTTGTCCATGTAGAGCTTCTGGGCGACGTCGCCCGCGAGCGTGATGCTCTTGCCCTTCGAGGTCGTGTCGACCACGACCGCGAGCTCGAGCGGCGAGAGATCCTGGGTCTCGTCGACGAAGATGTGCTCGTACTCGACGCGATCCTTCTTCGCGGAGAGCGGCCCCCGCAGACGCTGGTGCAAGCGCAGCAGGATCGCGTCGTCCTCGCGGTCGAGCGTCGGCACCTCCACCTCGAGCGCCCCGTCGACCCCGACTACGTCCTCGCCGTCTTCGGAAGAACGCGCCTCTTCGCCCTCGGCGCGGTCGCGGTCTTCTTCCTGCTTGTCGTCGCGCCACTGGATCGCGGCCGGGATGCGCCGCGCACACCACGCGTGCGCCGACGTGAGCTCGGAGGCCGTGAACGCGTCGGGCGCCTGCTCCTCGAACGCCTTCTGCAATCGCGGCAGATCCGTGAGCAGCTCCGCCCAGGTCTGCGCGACGTCGTCGACCTTCTCGAAGCCGCGCTCGATCGTGCGCTCGACCGCGTGCCGCGCCTCGAGCCC
>JALOQC010000685.1 GCA_025453555.1 Myxococcota bacterium
TCCGTCGAGACGCTGATCGTCGACGAGATCCACAACCTCGTGCCGAGCAAGCGCGGCGTGCACCTCGCGCTCTCGCTGGAGCGGCTGGAGGCGATTCGCGACTCGAAGTCGGCGGCTGACCCCGCCGACCAGGGCAAGAAGTCGGCGGCTGACCCCGCCGACCAGGGCAAGAAGTCGGCGGCTGACCCCGCCGACCAGGGCAAGAAGTCGGCGGCTGACCCCGCCGACCCCGGAAAGAACGTGCCGCTGCAGCGGATCGGGCTGTCGGCCACGCAGCGACCGCTCGACGAGGTCGCGCGTTTCCTCGGTGGGCTTCGACGCGAGGGCGATCACTTCGTGCCGCGCGAGGTCACGATCGTCGACGCGAAGTCGCCGAAGGCGTTCGAGGTCACGGTCGAAGTCCCGGTGGAGGACTTGGCGCGGCTGGAGCTGGAGGTGCTGCCGGGCGGCAGTGTCGTCGGAGACCGTGTCGTCGGTGACGGAGACCGTGTCGGTGACGGAGACCGTGTCCGTGACGGAGACCGTGTCGGTGACGGAGGCCGTGTCGGTGACGGAGACCGTGTCCGTGACGGAGACCGTGTCCGTGACGGAGACCGTGTCGGTGACGGAGGCCATGTCGGTGACGGAGACCGTGTCGGTGACGGAGACCGTGTCGGCGACCTGCATGACGAGGTCGCGTCGCTCGACGAGGTGCTCGGCGAGCTCGACACGTTCGACGCTTCGCTCGGCTCGCTCGACTACTCGGGGAACGCGAGCGGACGCGGCGCAGGTCCGATCAGCGTCTGGCCGGCGATCCATCCGCGGCTCGTCGCGCTGATCCGCGCGCACCGCTCGACCATGATCTTCGTGAACAGTCGGCGGCTCGCGGAGCGGCTCGCCGAAGCGCTCAACGAGCTCGCGGGCGACCCGGGCCTGTGCCGCGCGCACCACGGCTCGATGGCGAAGGAGCTGCGCGCGGAGGTCGAAGATCGACTCAAGCGCGGACAGCTCCCCGCGATCGTCGCGACCAGCTCCCTCGAGCTCGGCATCGACGTGGGCGCGGTCGATCTCGTGATCCAGATCGAAGCCCCGCCGAGCGTGGCGTCCGGCATCCAACGCATCGGACGCGCGGGGCACCAAGTCGGCGCGACGAGCCGCGGGCGCATCTTCCCGAAGTACCGCGGCGATCTGCTCGCGTGCGCGGCCGTCGTCCAGCACCTGCAGGAAGGCAAGGTCGAAGCGACCTACTACCCACGCAACCCGCTCGACGTGCTCGCGCAGCAGCTCGTCGCGCTCGTGGTGGAGCGTGGGCAGATCACCGTCGACGACGCGCACGCGCTCGTTCGTGGCGCGGCGCCCTTCGCGGAGCTCCCGCGGCGCAGCTTCGAGGGCGTGCTCGACATGCTCAGCGGTCGCTACCCGAGCGAGCGCTTCGGCGAGCTGCGCGCGCGGCTCACCTACGACCGCCTCGAAGGCGTGCTCCGACCACGCAAGGGCGCGCGCCTGCTCGCGATCGCGAACGCGGGCACGATCCCGGATCGTGGGCTCTACGGGGTCTTCCTCGCGGACGGTCGCTCGGGCGGCAAGAACGCGAATCCCTCGTCCGGCACGAGCGATTCGAAGCGTCAACCGCGATCGATCCGCGTGGGCGAGCTCGACGAAGAGATGGTCTTCGAGTCGCGCGAGGGCGAGATCTTCCTGCTCGGCGCGAGCTCGTGGCGCATCGAAGAGATCACCCACGACCGCGTGCTGGTGAGCCCCGCGCCGGGCGAGCCGGGCAAGATGCCCTTCTGGCGCGGCGATCAGCCGGGGCGCCCGGTCGACTTCGGACGCGCGATCGGCGAGCTCGCGCGCGCGCTCCTGAAGCTCGGCGACGACGAAGCGACGACGCGCCTCGTGGAGCACCACGGCCTCGACGTGCGCGCGGCGGAGAACCTCGTGCGCTACCTGCGCGACCAGGAGCGCGAGTCCGCGGTGCCGACCGACAAACGCATCGTGATCGAACGTTTCGTCGACGAGCTCGGCGATCCGGTGGTCGCCGTGCTCACGCCCTTCGGCAAGACCGTGCACGCGCCCTGGGCGACGGCGGTGCAGGCGATGCTCAGCCAGCGCCGCGGCATCGAGGCGGACGTGCTGCACGGCGACGACGGCATCGTCTTCCGCTTCGTCGACACCGACGAGCCGCCCGAGGACGCGTTCTTCTTGCCGGATCCCGACGAGGTCGAGCGCCTCGTCACCGAAAGGCTCTCTTCGACCTCGCTCTTCGCGTCGCACTTCCGCGAGAACGCCGCGCGCGCGCTGCTCCTGCCGCGGCGCCGTCCGGGGCAACGCACGCCGCTCTGGGCGCAGCGCCGCAAGAGCGCGCAGCTCCTGCAGGTCGCGACGGAGTCGCTGCAGACCTTGCTGCGCGACGTGCGCGATCGACGCGTGCGGGTGAGCGCGGTGCAGACGAAGGCGCCCTCGCCCTTCGCGGCCTCGCTGCTCTTCCACTACGTCGCGAGCTTCATGTACGAGGGCGACGCACCGCTGGCGGAGCGCCGCGCGCACGCGCTCACCCTCGATCACGCGCAGCTCCGCGCGCTGCTCGGCGAGCCGGAGCTGCGCGAGCTGCTCGACGCGGACGCCGTGCGCGAGGTCGAGCGCCAGCTCCTGCGTCTCGATCGCGCGCTCGACGGCGCGGACGACGTGCACGATCTCCTGCTCGCGCTGGGTGACCTCTCGCGCGCCGAACTGCACGCGTATCCCTCGAAAGGCGCGATCGATCCGTGGATCGACGCGTTGCTCGCGTCGCGGCGGATCGTCGAGCTTCGCATCGGCGGAGAGCTCCGGCTCGCGGCGACGGAAGACGTCGCG
>JALOQC010000268.1 GCA_025453555.1 Myxococcota bacterium
GGTGTCCGAAGCGGTGTCCGAAGCGGTGTCCGAAGCGGTGTCCGAAGCGGTGTCCGAAGGCGCCCTCGACGGGCGACTCGCTCGCAGAAGATCGTGGGTCAGCCTCGCGACCAAGTAGGCAGCAAGAAGCTCCGTGACCACGCTGAGCAATGCGACGCGAAAGTGGATGGGCCCCACGGGGAGCCACGTGGCGAGGTGTCCGAGCAGCGCGTGGGTCGGCTGCCCTGGCGGATGCGATGCTCCGAGCTGCCAGGCGGCCGCAACGAGCTCGCCCGCGTCGAAGACGTGCGGTCCCGCGCTCGCGTTCCACACGAGGACTGGCGCGAGCGCGAAGAGCCACCAGGGTCGCGGAGGGCTGCTCACGGAGTCGAGAGAGTACAGCGCGTCGTGCGGTGACGCGCCGGTGGAAGAGAACACTCCGGAAGCTCAAGCGGTTTGGCGTCGATGCGCTGGACCGTCAGCGACCCGTCGCCGCCAGCCACGTCTCGTCCAGCCACTCCAGGAGATCCCACTCCGCGTCGTCGAGCCCGTCGGCGTCGGCGAGGTGGTAGAGGCGCTCGTAGACCGCGTCGCGCACCTCGGGGCGCAGGCGCGCGGCGGCTTCGCGGACTCGGGTGGCGTTCGGGAGCGTGCGGGTCGCTTCTTCCCAGAGGCGTTGCCACTCGTCGGCGGAGAGGTCGAGGTGGCGCGGGAGCTCGTCGGCGTGCTCGAGCTCGCGGTGCGAGAGGCGGCCGTCGGCGGTGAGCATCACGCGCACGAGGCCCGCGAGGACGAGGAGCTCGTCGCGGGTGGTCGGAGGCTCGAGCTTCGGATCGTCGTGTTCGTCCACGCGGGGACGATACGACGAACCCGGCGACGACTCTCGCGCTCGTGCCCACCGTTCGATCGGTCGTACGCGCCGTTGCAGCAGGCGACGTCGCGGAGCGCTTGCGACACTTCGGTCGCGAGGCATCCTCCGCGCGTGCGCAGCGAGCGACGCGCGGGTGTGACCTTGGTGGAGGCGGCGGCCATCGGCTCCGTGCTCGGCATCGTGCTCGCGGTGGTGATCCCGACGTTCGTGCGCGAGCTGCGGACCTCGAAGGTGGAGGAAGCGTCCGCGGTGCTGACGCTGCTGCACGAGCGCACGGCGGCGTACTACTCACGCAAGCACGGCGCGCTCTCGCATTGCCTCCCGGAGCCGGCCGGGCCCGCACCCGCCGAGACGTCGGTCGACGCAGTGGAGGTCGAGCTCGGCGCGGAAGGCATCCCCGGCGCGGCCACGTGGGCCGCGTTGGAGCTCGAGCTCACACGGCCGCTGCGTTACCGCTACGAGCTCATCCCACTGCGTGCGGGCTGCGACGTGCGGGTGCGGCCGGGTGAGTCGCTCTTCGTGCTCCGCGCGACCGGGGACCTCGACGGCGACGGCCGCATGTCGCGCTTCGAGCGCGTCGCAACGGTCGACGAAGAAGGGCGCGTCGTGCCGCACGGCGTGCTCTTCGTGCGCGACCGGATGGAGTAGCGACTCTCCGTAGCGACTCTCCGTCTCCGTCTCCGTCTCCGTCTCCGACTCCGTCTCGTCTCGGACTCCGTCTCGTCTCGGACTCCGTCTCGTCTCGGACTCCGTCTCCGTCTCGGACTCCGTCTCCGTCTCCGTCTCGGTCTCCGTCAGCGCGGCACCGCGACGTCCACCAGCATCGGCTTCAGCACGCGCACGAGATCTGGCACCGCGATCCGCACGAGGAAGCCGCGCTTCCCGCCGTTGAGGTGGACGTGCGACAGCTCGGTGATGCTTCGCTCGAGGTACACCGGCATCGCGCGCTTCGTGCCGAAGGGCGACGTGCCGCCGACCTGATAGCCCGAGTGTTTGTCGGCCACCGCGGGCGTGCAGGGTTGGACCGACTTCACGCCGAGCAGGCGCGCGAGGTTCTTCGCGGACACCTCGCGGTCGCCGTGCATGAGCACGATCAGCGGCTTCTTCGCGTCGTCCTCGAAGATCAGCGTCTTGATCACGCCGTGCTCGTCGACGCCGAGCATCGCGGCGCTGTGGCGCGTGCCGCCGCGCTCTTCGTACGGGTAGAGGAACGGCTCGTACGCGACCTTCTCGGCCCGGAGCACGCGGATGGCGGAGGTGATCGGATGATCGATCATCGCGCGAAGCTGACGCACGCGTCGCGGTCGTCAATCCGGCGGCGTGGTGCTCGTGCTGTCGGCTGTAGCTCGCGCCACGATCACGACGAGCGACGCCAGCGCGAGGTCACGCTCATCGAGAAGGCTCGATTCTCCGACGACTTCGTCACACGCGCGCGAGCACGTAGAGGTTCGTGCACCCACGTGTGGCCGCAACGAGGCGCCGGAGCCACACCGCGTCGACCTCGACCCCGAGCGCGGCGAGCTCCTCGACCTTCGCGTCCGGATCGGGGATCCAGGTCGCGTCGATGGGGTACGCGTGCACGAGCGGGAGGGTCTCGACGAGCCGGAGACCTCGCGCGGCGCAGGTGTCGAGCACCTCGGGGAGCTCGAGGTTCCAATCGGGATGATCGGCGAGGAAGACGAGCCCGCCGGGCCGCACGCAGGCGCACGCGAAGTCGAGGAACGCGAGGCAGGCGTCGTAGCTCCGCACCGGATCGGTGACCGCGGCGTCGAAGCTCTCGCGCCACTCTTCGGGCCGCGCGTCGTCGAAGACGTCCGCGACGCGCGCGTCGAACGACACCCCGAAGGACTTACCCGCTGCGAGGAGGAACGCGAGCACCCCGGCGTCGACGTCGGCCACCGCGAGGGTCGGGGCGCGTTCGACGTTCGCGTCGTCGGCCACGCTCGTGTCGGCTGCGCTCGTGTCGGCCGTGCTCGTGTCGGCGGCGCTCGTGTCGGCTGCGCTCGTGTCGACAGGCGCGGTTGCTGCGTCTCGACGCGCCTCGCGATCGAGGAGCGCGAGCGCGAGCACCGTCGCGTCGTCGTCGCCCACCGCGAGCACGGATCCGGACGTGCGCGCTCGAATCGCACGAGCACGTGCCAACGAAGACGTCGCGTCGATCACCATCTGCGCGTGCGTCTCGTCGGCTTCGGGTCGCGTCGCGACGAGCGCGTCGAACGCGGCGACCAGCGCCGGCGCTTCGGGCCGCAGCGCGCGCTCACGACGGTGCGTGTGCGCCGCCATCTTCAGGAGCCACCAGAGCAGCTCGCGCGCGTCGACGGGCTCGTCGTCGTCGTCAGCCGAGTCGTCCTCGTCGCCCTCCGTTTCGTCGTGGGCGGCTTCGAGCAACGAGCGCGGAGGCACGAGCCCGAGGGCCGCGATGCGCGCGTCGACGAGCGCGTCGAGGTCGTCGACGTCCGTGGCGCCGAAGAGCGCCTCGAGCTCCCGGGTCGACATTCAGCTCCGGTAGTCCGCGTTGCAGCTCACGTAGTCGTGGCCGAGATCGCAGGTCCAGTAGAACGCGCTGCCCGCGCCTTCTTGGAGCACGAGGTCGACGTCGTAGCGCGGTTGCTTCATCACCGCGGCGGCCTTCGCCTCCACCTTCGCGTCCATCGTGGTGAGACCCGCGCGGAACACCGTGACGCCGCCGAGGCGAACCTCCGCCTTCTCGGGATCGAAGCGCTCGCCGCTCCGACCGGCCGCCGCGAGCAACCGTCCCCAGTTCGGATCCTTGCCGTGCATCGCCGTCTTCACGAGCGGCGAGGTCGCCATCGTGCGCGCGATGCGGAGCGCCGACGCGTCCGAACGCGCGCCGCTGACGACGATGCGCGCGACGTGCTCGGCGCCCTCGCCGTCCGCGACGATCTGCAGCGCGACGCCTTCGAGCGCCTCGCGGAGCGCGTGCTCGAACGCGACCAGCGACTTGCCAGCGAGCGGCTTGCCGCCCGCCGCGCCCGACGCGAGCGCGACGATCGTGTCGTTGGTGCTCGTGTCGCCGTCGACGCTGATGCGATTGAACGTGAGCTCTGCGGAGCGACGAAGCGCGGCCGAGAGCGCATCGCTCGACACCGGCGCGTCGGTCACCACGAAGCCGAGCGTGGTCGCCATGTTCGGGTGGATCATCCCGGCGCCTTTCGCGATCGCGAGCACGGTGGCTTCGCGATCGCCGATCGAGAACGCGACGCGCGCGAGCTTCGGACCGCGGTCGGTCGTGAGGATCGCGTGTGCGAAGTCTTCGACGCCGTCGGGCGACACGCGCTCCGCCAGCGTCGGCGCGGCGTCGACGATCTTCGCCGCAGGGAGCACCACGCCGATCACGCCGGTCGATGCAGGAACCACGGAGGCCGCGGGAACTCCGAGCGCGCGTGCGACCGCAGCGGTCGACTCCTTCGCGGCGGCCATGCCGGCCTCGCCAGTGCACGCGTTGGCGTTGCCGGCGTTCACGATCACGGCGCGCGCGCGACCTCGCTTGGTGCGCTGCGCGGCGAGCTTCACCGGCGCCGCCTTCACGCGGTTGGTCGTGAAGACCGCCGCCACCGGCACCTCGTCGTCCGCGACGATCAGCGCGAGATCGGGCGCGCCGGCCTTCTTCTTGATCCCCGCCGCCATGCCGGCGAAACGAAAGCCCGCCACCGGCGCGAACAACCCGCTCTTCTTCTTGGACGCCATCGGCGCGGAGGATGGCGATGCGCGCGGAGCGGAGCAAGCGCCGACTCGAGCGCTCGTCGCCGCGCGCGCTCGGCGCTCAGCGCTCGCAGCTCACCGCGCGCACCGTCTCTTCGAGTCCGTACTTCGGTCGGAAGCGCAGGACCTCGCGCGCGCGCGCGTCGTCGACCATGCAGACGTAGCGGATGTAGTCGATCTCGGGCGACGGGAACGAGGTCAGCCGTAAGTTCCACAGCCGATCGAGCGCGGCCTTCGCGGCGAACGCGGGGATCGGCAGCGGCGTCTTGCGGAGGATGCGGAACACGCGGCTGAGCGGGAGCTCGCCCGGCCCGCGCACGTTGAAGATGCCGCGCACGCCCGGCTCGAGCGCGCGCTCGATGGCCTCGACCACGTCGCGCTCGTGGATCACCTGCACCATCGGATCGAAGCCGAGGATCGAGACCGGACGCTCGAGGCGCAGGTAGTTGCTCGGCGCGTTCTTCACGCGACCGAGGATGTGCACGGGGCGGAGGATCACCGTCTCCGTGGTCGGGTGCCGCCAGAAGAACGACTGCGCGAGCATGTCGAGCTCCACGAGGTCGCGCATGGAGCGAAAGCTCTGCGAGCCGAGGAGGGGCGCTTCTTCGGTGAGGAACTGCGGGTTCTCCGGCTGCGGTCCGTAGACGTTCGCGCTCGAGAGCACGACGAGCTTCGGCACCTCGAACTCGGCCACGTAGTCGAGCAGCTTCTGGAACGCGACCACGTTCCAGGTGTGCCGATCGCGATCGCTCGCGCGGGGATCGTGCATCACGCCGAGGTGGACCACGGCGTCGACCTTCTGCGCGCGGAAGACGTCGCGCGTCTTCTTGCGGCGAAGATCGAGGGGGTGGTGGACGACGTCCTTCGGACGGTTCGAGAAGTCGCGGCGATCGATGCCGACGACGGTCCGCGAGCGATGGAGCACGCGCGTGAGGAGCTGGCCGAGGCGACCGACCACTCCGGTCACGACGATGACGCCCTCCTCGGCTTCGTCGTGGCGACGGCGAGGGCTCTGGCTCGGACGTGGGTCGAAGAACACCGACTCGGGGGGGCGTGACTCCGGTGTCGGGGTCGGGGTCGTCGGCGGCGTCGGCGTCGGTGTCGGTGTCGGCGCGTTTGCGGGCGGCGTCGGCGTCGGCGCGTCGGCCCGGTCCTCCGCCCGCGTCGCGGCGTCTCGGCGCTCGCTGCGGACGCGCGGACGCTCGGTCGCCTCCAAGGGCGCCTCGGGCAGCGCCGACTTCGGACGCGCAGATGGTCGCGCCTCGCGGGCCGCCGCGGGCTTCGCGCTGCGGGTCGACGGCCGCTTCTTCTCGCGCGGCGCCCGCTCCCCGTCTCGCTCACGCTCGGCGCGGCGCTTCTCGCGTCGTGCGCTCGGTCGTCGTCGGTCCTCGTCGTCGTCGCTCATCGCACCCCCCATGAGCGCGACGCGCTCACGGCGTCGGGGAGGATGCCTCGGACGGCGCGGCGGGGGAACCGCTCGGTGCGGGGGCGACCGGCGCGGGAGCGTCGCTCGCAGGAGCCGTGGGTGCGTCCTGCACCGGCACCTCGCCCGTCGCGGCGGGCGCGCTCTGCCCGTCGACCGCGTCGAGGCCCTCGACCTCCACCTGCGGCGCCGTGATCTCGATGCTCGCCTCGAAGATCTCGCCCCCCGCGAGCGTGAAGCGGTTGCGGCCCGCGAACGGCGCGTCGAGGCGCGGATCCATGTAGTGCCAATCGACGACCCACGCGCCCGGCGTGAGGCCTTGGCTCACCTCGACGATCTTCAGCGCGAGCCACGGCGTGCTCGCGAGGGTCTCGCGGTACCACTCGAAGACCGCACGCCGTCCCTCGTGGCGCGTCGGCTGATCCTCCGCCGTGCGGAGGAAGGGCTCCACGAGCGAGCCCGCGTCCGCGAAGAGCGACGTGATGGCGGCCGGGTCGCGGCGGTTGAAGTGCAGCGTGTAGTGACGAATCACCTCGTCCTCGGTGCGCGGGCTCGGCGCAGCGGGCGCGTAGACCGTCTTGAGCTCGAGCCCGTTGCACCACACCGAGCGCTGCACGTAGACCTCGAGGAACTGACCGCGGACGCGCACGTCACCGGGCCGATCCTCTTCGACGCGCGTCGGACACTCACCGACCGTGACGCGCGCCTCTTCGTGCATCCCCCACGCGGCGTCCGCATTCGCCCCCGGCGTCGCGCGCTGCGCCACCGTCTCGGTGCACGCCTCGCCGACGCGGTCGTCGATCACGAGCACGAGGCCCGTCGCATCCGACGCGATCGACAAGCTCCGTGCGAAGCCTTCGCGCATCAACGGCGGCACGCCTTCGGTGCACGCGGCCTCCACGAACGTCCATCGCGAGCCACCGAGCTCGGGCCCGGCGGGGCGCGATCCCGCGAGGTGCGAGCGATCCACGGTCGCGACGTCGTCGTACGACTCGTCGGGGAGCGTGCGGGCAGCCGGCGCTCCGCAGGCCGCGGTTCCGAGAGCAACGAGGGGCAAGAGAGAGAGGCCGAGCGCGCGCATGGCGCGTAACGCAGCGCACCCGACGCGTTCCGTCAAGCCGACGGGGGTCGTTCGAGACTGTCGTACGCCGTCGCTCGGGTTGGCTTCCAAGAGGAGTCGAGCCAGTCGCGGGCCCGAGGGCTTCACACATCCGGGGCTGGCCCCTGTGGCCAGGGGGCGGCTGACGAAGGGATGGATCTCGAGGGGGACACACCTCCCCCGTTCGTGAGCGAAGCGCACCGCGCGTAGCGAACATAAACCGTCCGTCTTGCCAGCGCCGCGAGCCCGTACGAACCTTCCGCTCGATGCGGCTCCTCCTCTCCCTCGCGCTCGCGGGCTTCGTTCTCTCGGCCTCCTCGTGTGGCGGCGGCACCGAGTACGTCATCCAAGGCAACGCGCAGCTCGTGTTGCTCACCAACCTGCGGGTCGACGCGCGGGGCAACGCGACCTCGCTGCAGGCCTGGCGCGGCACCGGCGTCCTGCCCATCTGCACCCCCGTCACGATCACCCTCGTGCGGGACCGCGAGATCCGCTTCCAGGTCACTGGCACGAACCGCACGAACCGCTACGTGCTCCACCGCAGCACCGCTCTGCCGATCGAGGATCATGTCAATCGTTATTTCGGCGGCGCGTGCGCGAACGTCGCCTCGATGAGCCCCGCCGATCAATCGGGGATCCAGCAAGGGCGTCCGATGCCCGGCATGACCCGCGAGGGCGTGATCCTCGCCGTCGGCTACCCGCCCGAGCACCGCACTCCCTCGCTCGACGCGCCGGTGTGGACGTACTGGGGCGACGGCGGCGAGGTTCAGGTGCAGTTCGACGGGAACGTCGTCGTGAACGTCGCCGTCCCGATGCCCGGTCAGCGCCGCACGGTGTGGCCCGGCGTGGTGGTGCGTTGATCTTTTTTCTCGGAGGGGCGTTCCGGCGCCCCTCCCCCCATCGGGCAAAGCCCGACTGGGGCCCCCCTCCACCCACCCGTCCGCAGGGTCAGCTGCGGACGCTCCGTTGCGTATGACCGAGCCCGACTCCCGCCCTCTCGACGTCCACGCGGCTCGCACGCCGCTCGCGGGCTTCGGACAACGCCCCGGACGACGCGCCGCGCTCCCCTCGTGGATGCGCCGCGCGGGCGACCGCCTCGTGCGCGCCGCCGAAGAGCTGACGGGGGAGGATCTCGACGCGCGAGTGTCGCGGATCCCTCTGTTTCCGAACGAGATCGGCCAAGATCCCTTCGGCTTCGATCCGGAGTCCGCCCGCTACGCGCTCGCGCTCGCCGCGATCCTCCACCGCCGCTACTTCCGCACGATCGTCGACGGCATCGAGCGCGTCCCGAAGGGTCGCGTGCTGGTGGTCGCGAACCACTCCGGCCAAATCCCGATCGACGGCCTGATCATCGGCACCGCGCTGATGCTCGACGCCGAGCCGCCGCGGTTTCCGCGCAGCATGGTGGAGAAGTGGACCGCCGAGCTGCCGTTCGTGTCGGTCCTCTTTCCGCGCCTCGGTCAGGTGGTCGGAGCGCCGGAGAACGCGCGACGTCTGCTGCAGCAGGAGCAGGCGCTCGTGGTGTTCCCGGAGGGGGCGCGCGGGATCTCCAAGACCTACGATCAGCGTTATCAGCTCACGGACTTCGGGCTCGGGTTCGTGCGACTCGCGCTGGAGACCAAGACCCCGATCGTGCCCGTCGCGGTGGTCGGAGCCGAAGAGCAATACGTCTCGGTCGCGGATTTGAAGGGCCTCGCGAAGATCCTCGGCATGCCCGCGTTCCCGATCATCCCGCAGCTCTTCCTCGGAATGCTCGCCCCGCTGCCGGTGCGCTACCGGCTCTACTTCGGCGAGCCGCTCCGCTTCGAGGGCGATCCCGACGACGACGACGCCGTCATCGAAGAGAAGGTCTGGGTGGTGAAGGCGAGCATCCAGAGCATGATCCAGCGCGGTCTCGAAGAGCGTCCCAGTGTTTTCGGCTGACCTGTGCTCGGCTGACCCCCTCTGTGCCAACGTCGGGTGAGACAGGCTCCTCTGGATATCTCTGTACCAACGGGCGGAGAATGGATCCTCGATCGTGCCCAAGCCGACTCCCATCC
>JALOQC010000269.1 GCA_025453555.1 Myxococcota bacterium
CGCGCCGACCGCCTCGCGCGCGGCCTCGACCACGAACGCGCGTCGGTCGTGGAGCAGCGTGAACCCGTCCTCCCAACCATCAACCACAACGCCCTGTAGGCTTGCCGGCAGCTCCGCGGCGTCGTCCAGCGCGGCGAGGATGCCCCACGCGCGGGCGGAGGGCGTGGGCGTGCCTGGCCCACAGGCGGCGAAGCTGCACGCGACGTCGTGGGCGTCGGCCAAGGTCTCGAGGCGTCGGCCGAGGGGTGCCAGGCCCTGACCGAGCGCCGCGAGCAGGCGAGCCCCGGAGAGCGCAGGCCGCGCGCGCCTGCGGTCGTCGGCGGTGAGCACGGTTTCGTACGGGCGTTCGGGCGAGCCCTGCAGCGCAGCGGCGATCAGGTCTTGTTCGAGCGCGAACGAACCGCCCGCGAGCTGCGTCACGAGCTCCGGCGTGCCCGCGTCGGGCATCTCCGTGATGCGGTAGTCGCGCAGGCCACGCACGTGCTCGTGGCGCGCGAAGGAGTGCCCGAGCCAGGACTCCAGCAGCATCCGCTCGCGATCCTCGTCGTGGCGCCCCGCGGCGGCGAGTACGTCGTCGAGCAGACGCAGCAGGCGACCGAGCGCAGCGACCATCGTCTCGCGGTTCACGGTCGAGCCCGCGGTCGCGCTCGCCGCTTCCGTGTCGAAGCGTGTCATCGCGCGGCGGAGGATGCGCCCGAGCGCGGCATCGACCGTCGTCCGATGCACCGCCACGTCGCACACCCCGCGCTCCTCGACGTCCGCGAGCATCGCGTACGCGTCGAGGCACTCGTGCAGCTCCGCTCGGGCTCCGGTTGCTTCCGCGTCCCAGAGCTGCGGCTGGACGTGCGACGCCGCGAGGCGCGCGCAGTGTTGAATCCGCCAGGAGTCGGCGCGAAAGCGGGCGTCGGTGCAGGCAGGAACGGACGCGGCTCCCGATGGCGCGACGGAGCGACCGTCGGAGCCCACGGCGGCGTACGGACCACACGTCGAGGGGCCGAAGATGTTGAAAGACGACCACGGCAGCACGCTCGGGTCTGCGCGTCGGATGGCGCGTACCTCCGCGCGCTCAGCGGGCGTGAAGTCGTGGCCGTGCGCCTCGAACGAGAGCAGCGCGCGGTTCGCGATCGCCCGACGCGTCGTGAGGTCCGAGGCGGGCACCCGCGCGTGCTCGGCGACGAGGCAGGCGTGGGCGGGGGGCGCGCGCCTCGGCAGCGTGGGCGTCGATCCCGCAGCCAAGAGATCGTCGCAGGTCGAGCACGTCCACGTCGCGCCGACGGGCCGCGGACGAGTCGGAATCGCCGCCGCTACCGGCGTGAACCGGTCGTTGTCCTGGTAGGTCCACGCCCAGTCGGACGCGAGGAACGCGATCGCGTCCGCGCGGGTGCGGCCCGGCGCGACCCATCGAGGCTGCGCCAGCTGGCTCCCGAGGCCGGTGCGGAAGTGGGAGACGACGTGGCAGTCGAACGTCGCGGTCGTGGTCGCGTTGGGGTGTCGATCCATCACCACGCGTCCAGTCGGGGCGGCTCGGGTGCTCACGACGGTGGAGAAGGGATACCGACTGCGGAAGCGACTGAGGTGGGTGTCGCGGGTGGCGTTGCAGACGTCGCTGGGCGCGGTCGGGGTCCAGATGCCGTGCGGAAAGTAGTAGGACGCGGGCGAGGTCAGGGTCCAAGCGACCCCGGTCCGCGTGACCACCGCCCGTGACGCGTAGAGCGAGGGCGTTCCGGGGAAGTCGGTCGTTCGCCAGGCCCCACGACACGCCTGCGTCGCGGTGTTTCGCGAGGTCAGGTCGTCCATGGAACAAACGATGTTCCACGCGACCTCATCGTCGGTGACGGTGTGATCGCAATTCGGATCGGGCTGATCGGTCGGACTCCCTGGTACTACTACGAGCGCGTTGGTCCAGTGTGTCGAGCGACACTCGACCGGAGACAGCGGCTCCCCCGGCGCGGTGGACGCGAGCGAGGTCTGCTCGAGCGCGCCGTCCCCCATGCCACCGTCGGAGGCGTAGGTGGCGACGCTGGACGGGTCGGGGTCGCCGCAGGCGAGGCTCGCGAGGACGGCGACGCACAGCACGATGCGAAGGGGCGGGTTCGGCATGGACGCCTCTTGAGCATGTGCCGTGCCCGGTTGCAGATGTTGGAAATCCTTGTGTTATCGGAGATTGGTCGGGCTCGGGACCTCCAGATTCCGTCCGGACGGTGTCCGGACGGAATCGGGGTGGCGGCGCATGCTCGGGCCGCGACGGACCTCGGGAGTGAAGTGAGCGCGCGACGCCGCGAGGCCTCGATGCCGGAGCGTCTCGATGCACGAAACCCAGCGTTCGTCCCGACGTCGTGCGGCGTCGTGCGTCGTCGCTTCGAGAACGGCTGCCCCGTCGCACGAAGTCGATTGGAGGTCACGAGATCTCGCCGTGATGCGAGGTACGAAACGTGCACATGTTCGCAGATCTTCCCGATTTGAGCGCTCCTCCCATGCGTCGCCGTTCCCGATTCGCGTTCGCGACGTCGATCTTGACCGCGAACCCTCGCTTGTGTACCTCACGGCCCACGTGGGAAGGCTCTGGGGGATCGGGCTCTTGCTCGGCGCGCTGGTCGCGCGACCCGGCCACGCGCAGCCCACGGAGCGGGACGCGGCGCGCCTCCACGAGGAGGGCCGCGTCGCCTACGCCGAAGGAGACTTCGAGCGAGCCCGCGATCGGTTCCGCGCCGCGCTGGAGCTCTTCCCCTACCCGATGGCGATGCTCTCGCTCGGATTGGCGGCCGAGCGCCTCGGAGACGCGGCCGAGGCGGTGCGTTGGCTCGAGGCGTACTTGGCGTCGGGGCCGCCGGTCTCCGACGCCACGTCCTTGCGCGCGCGGGTGGAGCGCCTGCGTCGCACGCCGGTGGAGGTGCGCGTGACCTCGGAGCCGCTCGGCGCGCGCATCCTGCTCGACGGCGCGGAAGAGCCCGTCGCGTCGACCCCCGCGCGACTCTCGCTCGTGCCGGGACACCACGTGGTCCGATTCGTCGCGGACGGGCACGAGCCGGCCGATCGTGGGATCGACGTGCGCCTCGGGGAGCGACCGGAGATCGCCCTCACGCTGCGAGCTCTCCCCACCCGTCTCGTGGTGGTCGGAGAAGGCGAAGTGTTCGTCGACGAGGTCTCGGTGGGCGAAGGCCCGTGGGAAGGCGAGGTCGCTCCGGGCCCTCACACCGTCCGCATCGCCGACGCCACCGCCCGAGTGACGGCGGTCCGGGGCGAGCGCACCGAAGTCGCTCTCGAGCGATCGGCGCCCTCCACCGACATCGAGCCCGCATCGGCCGCCTCGCTCGAGCTCGATCTCTTCTTGGTGCCCGCGATTCAGCTCCGGATGACTAGCGTCGGGAGCGCGCTCTTCGCGCCGCGGGGGCGGATCGGGTTCGGTCTGCGTCTCGGCCGCGGCCCCACCTGGGGCGTGGTGGGCTTGGACGCGAGCGTGGGGGTGATCGGCCTCGGCGACGGCACGACCTGGACGGGCGCGATGAGCCTCCGCGGCGCGGTCGGAGGGACGCTCGGCCCGATCGAGCTCCGGTTCGTCGGCGCGTTCGGGTTGGCCGTGTTGGGGCGTGGGGATCGTGAGCGTTGGTTGCCGGCGCTCGATCCCGCGCGTGCGGGCTCCGAGCCGCCGGACCGCATCTTGGAAGGCGCGAGCGTGCGGTTCGAGCTGCAGCTCGACGTACCGGTCGGGAGCGTGGGGTTGGTGGTCGTCCCGCTGGCGATCGAGCTCACCGTGCTCAACCCTTTCGGTCTGCTGGCGATCGCGCCCGCGGTGGGGGTGAGGTTCCGATGACCAGCTCCGGCTCGAACGTGCCCCGCGTCTCGGGTGAAGCGCCGCTGCGTTGGAGCGTGCGCGCGTGGATCGTCGGAGCACTGCTGGTCGGCGCGTGCGTGCAAGTGCCGAACGGGTTCCCGCCCGACGCGGGCCCCGAAGACGGCGGTCTCGTCGACGGCGGCGACGGCATCGTGCAGGTGCCTCCCGACGTCGACGACGCGCGGCTCGTTCGTTTCCTGGACCACGACGACGACGGCGACGACGACCTCGTGGTGACGGGTGGCGACGGCGCCACGAGCGAGACGCGCCTGCACGTCCGCCGAGACGGATCGTGGGCGGAGCCGGCCGCGCTCCCCGTCTCGGGCGCCGTCACCGCGATCGTGGTGGGTGACGTCGACGCGGACGGGGATCTCGACCTCGTGCTGAACGTCTCCGACCCCGAGCCGAGCCTCGTCTTGCTCGAGAATCGTGGTCTACCCGCCGAGCCTTTCGCGGTCGGTGCCGAGCTCGTGGAAGCGTGTGGAGCGCCCGTCGGGGTCGTGGTCGACCTCGAGCTCGCCGACCTCGACGCCGACGGAACGCTCGAGGTCGTCGCGGTGCGTGAGGACGGCGACGTGGTGGTCGCGAAGTGGAACGACGCGAGCAGCACCTTCGTGTGCACGTGGGATCTCGAGGGGCCGTTCGTGGCGGTCGCCGCGTTGCGGGGCGAGCCGAGCGGCGCGATCGTGGTGACCGCGCGAGCCGACGGCGAGACGTCGCTGCACCGCGTCGCCGACGGGCGCGCCGCCGATCCGATCGCCCAGAGGGTTCAGCGCCTCTCCGTCGGTGGTCCCGTCGAACGCCTCGCGACGGCCGACCTCGACGCCGACGGCGCCGACGATCTCGTGGTGCTCGGGGGCGGCGAGCTGCGGCTGCTTCGCGGACGCTCGGGGCGCGTCGACGAGGCTCCCGTGCGCACGGCTTCCGACGCGACCGAGCTCGTCGCGGACGACGTCGACGGTGACGGGAGGATCGAGGTCGTCGCGGCGGCGTCCACGTCGTGGACCGTGCAGCGCTTCGTGGGTGGCGCGTGGCAGCTGCTGCGGACCGAGCCGAGCTCGGCCGTGGTGTCGCTCGCGGTGGGTCGCCCCGATCCCACGAGCGCGCCGTGGATCGCGACGAGCGCATCGGGAGAGCTCCGCGCGTCGAGCCTCGCGGGAGCAGTGGCGAGCTGCCCCGACGCCGACGGCGACGGTCATCGTGCGGCGTCGTGTGGAGGCGACGACTGCGACGATCGTGCGCCGAACGTGTACCCCGGCGCGCCGGTGATCTGTGGCAACGGCCGCCTCGACGGATGTGGAGACCCGATGCTGGCGACTGCGCTCGGCGTCCCGACCGGGGAGGCCGGGCGCGGTGCGCCGTGGACGGTCGTCGGTACCGGCTCGCAGCTCCCGGACGGTCGCGAGGTCGTCGCGCTCGAGGCGGCGCCGGACCTGTTGGTGAAGTCGGATCGACGCATCGTGGTGGGTTACGTGCCGGAGCTCGACGACGGCGCGCGCGTCGTGCGTTTCGTCGACAGCCGCGTGGACGCGCTCGCCGCCCAACGCGCAGAGGGAGACCTGTCACGCATCGTGGGCGCGGAGTCGCTCGAGGCGGCGCGTGCGGTCGCGATGCGCGACGACGGCGAGTTTCTCCTCGTGAACGCGCTCGGAAACGCCTCGGACGACGATCTGGTGTTCGGCTGGGCGTGCGAGCTCACCGAGTTCGGCGGGACCTGCACGCCGCTGCGTACCGACACGCCGTCGGGGCGCGCCGGCGTGCTCGCGACCTCCGTGACCGGAGAAACCTTCCGTCGTGCGTTCCTCGATCCGACGGGCCCCGGCGTCGGATCGGCCGATCGTGGCGGCGACCGTCTCTCCTACGTCGGCGTCGCCGTGCCGTCGACCGTGGCGTCGCGCCTCCTCGAAAGCAGCGGTGACGTGATCGCCTTGATCGAAGGCGACCGGCGCGTGCGCTGGCACCCGACCGGGACGTCGAACCTCTTCACGGCGGATCCGATCGGGATGCGCGGCGGCGTCGCGGCGATCGAGCGGCTCGCGGGAGACACACACGTCGTGGTCTGGACGACCTCCGACGGCGTCGCGATCGCGCCTGCCGACTGCGCGGCGTCCTGTGCGCTCGGTGCGAGCGTGGACGTCGAGCTCGGTGACGTCGGCGACGTGCAGCAGCTCGCGCTCGTGCGTTGGCGAGGTGGGCTCCTCGTGACCGCGGTCGCGCGCCGAGGCGATCGCGACGTCGTGGTCGGCCGTTGGCTCGATGCGGCGACCCTCGCGCCGCGTGGCGACGCGATCGAGCTGCTGAGCGCTCCGCAGGGTCGGCTCTCGGGCCTGGACGTGTCGGCCGCGGAGGCGACGGCGGGTGGGTTCGACGGCTCGTGGATGGCGCTCGTGGCCGAAGGCTCGTCGGTTCGCGACCGTGCACTGCGGGTGGTGGGTGCGCGGGTCTGCGAGGAGCCTTGACCGCACGTCGAGCTCGGGTCGACGCTCGACGACGATGTCGACCGCCGACGTGACGCGAGACGAGGGCAGTGGCGAACGCGCTCACTACTGCCCGGCGTGCGACGGCCCGGTCGCGAGCGACGCGTCTGCATGTGCTTGTGGGGCGACGGGCCCGTTTCCCGTCGACCCCTGGATCGGCGCGTACCTCGAAGGTCGTCATCGTCTCGTGCGTCGGCTCGCGGCGGGCGGCTTCGGGATGGTGTTCGCAGCTCGCCACGTCGAAGCGGGCCTCGACCTCGGGCCAGTCGCGGTGAAGCTGATCCGTCACCCCGATCGTTCGGACGCGCGTCGGTTCCTCGAGGAGGCTGCGCTCGCGCGCAAGGTTCGGAGCCCGCATCTGCTCGAGGTGTTCTCGGTCGGTGTGCACGAGGGTCGTCCTTACGTCGTGACGCCGCTCCTCGAGGGACGCACGCTCCGCGAGCTGCTCGAGGACGGCGACCTGACACCAGCGCGGGCCCGGATCGTGGTGCGGCAGCTGCTGGTGGCGCTTCGAGCGTTGCATCGCGCGGGGTTGGTTCATCGCGACGTCAAACCCTCGAACGTGTTCGTGGGGCCGGACGACTTCGTCACGCTGTTCGACTTCGGCATCGCACGAGACGTCGCGCGCCTGCAGGCGGGGCTCGCGACCCGAGCGGGCACGCCCGGGTACATGGCGCCCGAGCAGCTCGCCGGCGCGTACGTCGACGGGCGCGCAGACGTGTACGCGGTCGGCGTGGTCTGGCTCGAGCTCCTCGCTGCCGTGGAGCGTGCGCCCGCGTCCGACCGCGCGCTGGCCGAGAGCTTCACCGCCGAGCTCGGGCGCCGACCCACCGTCGACGCCGCGCTGGCTCGGATCGACGGCTCGAAGCGTCGCTACGTGGGCTGGCTCGGGGCGATGCTCCTGCTCTTGGTGCTCGCGGCGTTCGCCTACGAAGGCTCGCGCACAGCCTCGCCCGCGCCGGTCCGCGGTCCCGTCGCACCGGCCGAGGCCACACGCTCGACGCCTTCCGCGCGACCGACCTCTCCCGCGAGCCCTCCCCCGTCGCCGAGCCCTTCCAGCATGGCGTCGCCCGAGCCGCGCGCCTCGTCTCGAGCGCAGGTTCGTTCCGCACCGACGTGGCGCCCGGTGCTCGACGCGCCGTGACTGGGAGAGCCATGTCCCGTCCGACCGAGACTCTCGACTCACCGAGCTCTCCCCTCGAGAGCCGCCCCGTCCTCGGCGTCGCCGGCGTGTTCGGTCCCGCCCGCGCCGTGGGGCGCCTCGTGGTGTCACGCGAGCTGGTGCTCGGACGCGAGCCTTCGTGTGGGCTCTGGCTCGACGACGACTCCGTCTCGCGGGGTCACGCGGCGTTGTCCCCCACACCGACGGGTCTGCGGGTTCGCGATCTCGGCAGCCGCAACGGGGTCTTCGTCGGTGGCGCGCGGGTGGTCGGGGAAGCCAACGCCGAGATCGGCGCGTCGATCCGGGTGGGTCGCTCGCTGCTCGTGGTCGTGCGCGATGCCGACGCGACCACGAAGGAGCCCGAAGGCGAGCTCGTCGGCGGCGTCAGCCTCGAGGCGCTCCGGGCGCGCGTCCGTCAGCTCGCGCCGCTCGCGCTGCACCTGCTCGTCCGAGGCGAGAGCGGCACCGGGAAGGAGCTGGTCGCGCGCCGCCTCCACGAGCTCAGCCATCGTCGAGGCGAGCTGGTCGCGGTCAACTGTGCCGCGATCCCGGAGTCGCTCGTGGAGTCCGAGCTCTTCGGGCACGCGCGGGGTGCCTACTCCGGCGCCGACCGAGCGCGCCGCGGGCTCGTCGCGCGCGCGGACGGCGGAACGCTCTTCCTCGACGAGCTCGCGGAGCTTCCGCTCGGAGCCCAAGCGAAGCTCCTGCGGGTCCTCGAGGACGGTGTCGTCCGACCGGTCGGCGAAGACCGCGGCGTCCAGGTCGATCTTCGTGTGATCGGCGCATCGCTCGACGACCTCGCGCAGCACGTCGAAGAGGGCCGATTTCGCATCGACCTCTATCACCGGATCGCGGCCGCGACGCTCGAGGTGCCGTCGCTTCGCGCGCGCATCGAGGACGTCCCGCGGCTCGTCGAGCGGTTCGCGGACGACGTGCTGTTCGATCTGCTCGCAATGGAGGCGCTCCTTCGACACCGATGGCCTGGCAACGTGCGCGAGCTGCGCAACGTCGTGACGGTCGCGGTTGGGATCGTCCGCGGCGAAGGTCGAGCGGTCGTCGAGCTCCGAGACCTGCCCTCCCTCGAGGCGCTGCGTCCCCCCGACCGTCGAGGAGACGAGGAACGCGTGCGAATCGAGGATGCCCTGCGCGCTCACGGGGGCAACGTCACCGCAGCCGCGCGCGCGCTCGGCATGCGAAGAGCTGGGATCTACGAGGAGATCCGACGTCTCGGCATCGACCCGAAGCTCTTTCGAGGGTGAGCCGCCGCACCGGCGCGGGAGGGCAGCCGTTCAGAGCCCCGCGTCGGGGTCCACGCTCGCGTCGCCGTCGCCGGGCGCGGGCGAATCCGTCGAGAGTCCCTCCGTGCTCGCGCCGCTCGGCGGGAAGGAGCAGAAGCGCGGCGTGTCGGTCTTCAGATCGAGATCCACCACGCGCGCGACCGGCACGCCGTTCTCCAGCGGAACGTCGGCCTCGGCGATGCACTCGTAGCCCTCGCGGCAGCCGCCTTCGCCGTTGCAGCGCTTCATGCACACGCGGATCGCGGTGCGGTCGAAGCCGCCGCGCCACTCCACGCAGCGCGCGCCGTTCGGGCAGGAGTCGGGGTCGCAGTTGAGGACGGTGCAGTAGCCGTTCGGCAAGGTCTCGTCG
>JALOQC010000270.1 GCA_025453555.1 Myxococcota bacterium
CGCACGCGCCGCGCCTCTTCGGGCAGCCGCTTCTGCCACTCGTAGAGGAAGCTCGCGGTGGTCAGCGTGCCGTCGCCGCCGATGCTGATGAGCGCGTCGATCTCGAGATCGACGAGCGCGTTGTACACGTTGCGGAGCTTCGCGGACTTCTTCGGATCGTCGAGGTCCTCGGGCGACGTGCAGCCGCGGCCGGGGTTCGCGCGCGCGGTGCCGATGAGCACGCCGCGGCTGTTGCGCAGCCCGGAGAAGTCGCGGGGCTCGAAGATGCGGTAGTGCTCGTCCGGCAGCAGGCGCCGCGTGACCGGGTGGTAGTCCTGCAGGTTCGAATAGCCGTGGAAGAAGCCGACCACCTCGCGGCCGTCCTCGACGAACGAGCTCGCCGCCGCCGCGATCACGGCGTTGGCGCCGGGCGCGGGTCCGCCGGAGAAAACGAGGCCCACACGCTGTACGTCTCGGAGCTTCGCGGTCATGGTCGGCGGAGCGTACCGCGTTTCGAGGTCGGATCCAGGCGTAACCCACGCGTGAGTCACGCATTGGCAACACGACCGACACGAAGCCCCCCGAACCGCTCGCTCGCCGAAAACCCTCGTGATTCCGCGGGTTGGCAAAAATGGTGGATCCTTTCGGGGCCTCGTCGGTGCTTGCTCGCCGAAAACCCTCGTGATTCCGCGGGTTGGCAAAAATGGTGGATCCTTTCGGGGCCTCATCGGGTTGGCAAAAATGGTGGATCCTTTCGGGGCCTCGTCGGTGGATCCTTTCGGGGCCTCGTCGGGTTGGGGTTGCAACACGACCGACACGAAGCCCCCCGAACCGCTTGCTCGCCGAAAACCCTCGTGATTCCGCGGGTTGGCAAAAATGGTGGATCCTTTCGGGGCCTCATCGGGGTCGGATCCTTTCGGGGCCTCATCGGGGTTGGGATGCCGTGGCGTGAATCGCACTCATGAGGCAGGGAGCTCGATTCCCCTCAAACCCACCGGACTACCCAAACGGTCGGCGGGCAGGGATCCGGGCGCTGCGATCGCGGCGCGAACGTGCGAGCCTCCGAGGCTCCGTGGACGAATTCCTCGCCATCGTGTTCTCGTTTCCGACCGGCGTGTACACGGGGCTCGCGATCGCCTCGATGCTCTACTGGCTCGTCAGCTTGATGGGCTTGGTCGACGGGGACCTCGGGCTGGACGGGACCGACGGAGCGGTCGAAGCGGCGGGCGCGAAGATCGACGGGGCCGCCGAAGCGCTCGACGCGATCGACGGAGCCGACGGAGCGGCCGAAGCCGCGGGCGCGAAGGTCGACGGGGCGAGCGGTGCGCTCTCTGCGGTCGCGTCGATCTTGAACGCGCTTCGGCTGCGCCACGCGCCGCTCACCATCACCCTCACCATGCTCTGGCTCTTCGCGTGGGCCGCATCGTTCCTCGGCACGCGCTACCTCGCGCCGCTCCTTCCCGGGTTGCTCGGCGAGCTCGTCGTGCTCCTCGGCGCGCTCGTGCCCGCGATCCCGTTGACCTCGATCGCGACGCGTCCGCTCTCGGGCGTGTTCGCGAAGAACGTCGGGCGCAGCAAGCGCGACCTGCTCGGGCACACCGCGCGCGTGCGCATCGCGGCCGACGTGGGCGAGCGCGCGCAGGTCCGCGTGCGCATCGGCGGAGACGACCTCCTGCTCCGCGTGCGCGCCGACTCCGCGCTCCCGAAGGACGCCGAAGTGCTGCTCGTCGACTACGACGCGAAAACCGACACCTTCGTCGCCGAATCGATGTCGGAAGTGCTTGACGCGGGCTCGAGCGATCCACAACCGTGACCCCGCTTTTGCGGAGGGGCGGCGCGCGCGATCAGCCATCGCGCGCGTCGAGTCGTCGTGGCGTCACGAGCGCGCTCGTGTGGCCGCCGCGACGACGTCGTGTGCTCGAGCGTCTCCGCAGCTCGGGCCAGAGGATGCGCCATGGACTCGAACACCATCATGATTCTGGCTCTGTCGGGTGGAGGCGTCGTCCTCGTGCTCGGCATCGTGGGGATGCTCGCGAAGTTCTATCGCAAGGTCGATCAAGGACGCGCGCTCATCATCAACCCGCTCCGCGGTGAGCCCTGGGTCACCTTCACGGGTGGCGTCGTCTGGCCCGTGATCAATCGCGGAGAGATCATGGACATCTCGGTGAAGACCATCGAGATCGACCGCCGCGGCAAGGACGGTCTCATCTGCAAAGACAACATCCGCGCGGACATCTCCGTCACGTTCTTCGTGAAGGTGAACAAGACGCCGGAGGACGTGCTCAACGTCGCGCAGCTCATCGGCTGCACGCGCGCGTCCGACCAGCAGACGATCGAGAACCTCTTCAACGCGAAGTTCTCCGAGGCGCTCAAGACCGCGGGCAAGAAGTTCGACTTCGCCGCGCTCTACGAGGAGCGCGAGCAGTTCCGCAAGGAGATCGAGGCAGTCATCGGGCAGGACCTCAACGGCTTCACGCTGGAGGACACCGCGATCGACTACCTCGAGCAGACGCCGATGGAGCTCCTCGACGCGGAGAACATCCTCGACGCGGAGGGCATCCGGAAGATCACGGAGATTACGGCCGCGCAGAACATCAAGACCAACGAGCTGCGCCAGGACGAGCGCATGCGGGTCGGGGCGGAGAACCTGAAGGCCGACGAAGCGGTCTTCGAGTTCGAGAAGCGTCGCGCGGAGGCGGAAGCCAAGAAGAACAAGGAGATCGCCGAGGCCCAATCGAAGGCGGAGAACGAGGCGATCCGCGTGCGGGATCTCGAGCACCGCATGACGCTCATCGAGCGACAGAAGCACGAGGAGGCGATCGCGATCGCGAACGAAGCGAAGCTGCGCGGCGTCGCGGTGGCGGAGAAGAACCGCGAGCGCGAGATCGGCGTCGAGGCGGAGCGCGTGGAGAAGGCGCGCATGCTCGAGCAGATCGCGCGGGAGCGCGAGACGGAGCTCGGCCGAATCCAGAAGGACAAGGAGGTCGAGGTCCAGAAGAAGGAGATCGCGGACGTCGTGCGCGGGCGCATCGTCGTCGACAAGACGGTCGCGGAAGAGGAAGAGCGCATCAAAGATCTGCGAGTGATCGCGGAGTCGAAGCGCACCAAGGAGGCGACCGTGATCGCCGCCGAGGCGACGGCGCAAGAGATCCTGATCAAGCAGGTGAAGGCGGCCGAAGCGCTCGAAGCGGCGGCGAAGCTCGAGGCCAAGCAGCGCCTCACGCTGGCCGAGGCGGACCTGGAGGTCGCGGACAAGGCGGCGCGCGCGAAGCTGCGCATCGCGGAGGGTGTGCAGGCGGAGACGGCGGCGCCCGGGCTCGCGCAGGTGAAGGTGCGCGAGGCGAACGCGATGGCGCTCGAGAAGGAGGGCCTCGCGAAGGTGCGCGTCGACGAGGCGAACGCGCAGGCCGTGCAGAAGCTCGGGCTCGCGGAGGCCGAGGTCGTGCGCGAGAAGCTGAAGGCGGAGGCGGTCGGCGAAGAGGAGAAGGGCCTCGCGGAGGCGCGCGTGAAGGAGGCGACGGCGGCCGCGATCGAGCGGCAGGGCGTCGCGGAGGCCGCGGCGATCGAGAAGAAGCTGGTGGCCGAGGCGAAGGGTCTGTCCGAGAAGGCCGAGGCGATGAAGGCGCTCGACGGCGTGGGCCGCGAGCACGAGGAGTTCCGCATCCAGCTCGAGAAGGAGAAGGAAGTGGAGCTCGCGCAGATCGACGCGAAGAAGGACATCGCGCACGCGCAGGCGAGCGTCATGGCCAAGGCGATGGAGAGCGCGAAGATCAACATCGTCGGCGGCGACGGAGCGTTCTTCGATCGCTTCGTGAAGGCGGTCTCGCTCGGTCAGTCGGCCGACGGGATGATCGACAACAGCGAGACCATCCAGAAGCTCCTCGGCGAGTACCTCACGGGCAACGGCAGCCTGCCCGCGGACCTCAAGGAGATCCTCAGCCGGCCCGCGCTCGACTCCACCGCGATCCGCAACCTCACGATCTCGGCCGTGCTCTCGAAGTTCATGTCGGGCGCGGACGGGGTCACGCGGGAGAAGCTCCAGAAGCTGATCGACCGCGCGAAGGACATGGGGCTCGAGTGAGCCCCCGTGTGGTGACCCTGTGGTGAACGCGTGGTGAAACGCTCGTCGCGCGCATCACGTGCGCGACGAGCGTGAGCCGCGCTCCTTCGGTGGGCGGCCTCGTTCGGTGACGCCGGAGTCCCACGGTGACGTCACGGAACGAGGCGACCACGCACGTCGTCGATCTCGACGTCGGCGGCCCACGTCGTCGACCCCACTCGTGCGCGCGTCGTCCCATGCGCCGCGAGCTCTCCAAGTCCCTGATGGTTCCGTCGCCCGAGGGCGACGCTCCGCTGCTCGAAGCGAGACGCGATGTCCGACACTACGAACGAGACGCTCGAAGGCGGCAACTACGAGGTCGTGCGCGCGCGGCTCCTCGCCCAAGCGAAGGAGCTCGGCGCGCGGCTCGACCGCCTGAACGCCAAGCGCCGTGAGGTCTTCGGCGGCACCGAGCTGGAGGTGATCGCGCAGGAGCGCGTGCGCACCGAGAACAACTGCGTCCCGCGCGACGTGGTCGGGCTCACGCTCCCCGCCAGCACGGAACAGGATGGCGCGGGCGAGCGCCTGCTGCTCGGCTTCAACGTCTTCCTCGGGATGAAGAAGGAGACGCGGGCGAGCGATCTCTTCTCCGTGCACCGCTGCGTGCAGAACGCCGATGGCACCTGGGATCTCTCGGAGCTCCCGCTCGCGGAGGCGGCGCCTTTCCTCGTCGATCCGGCGTTCGAGAAGGAGCTCGCGTCGCTCTACGCGTACTTCAAGGACACGCGGCTCCTGCAGGTCCGCAAGACGGAAACGCGGCTGCTCGCGGTCTTCCAGATCGGGACCTCGGCCACCGAGCTCAAGGTCTTCCGCTGGCGCATCGACGCGAACGGGACGATCTCGTTCATGGACGCGCGCGGGGAGGGCGATCACGTCTTCCCGAAGCGCTACGACTTCGAGTGGATCCCGGCGGGGCGCGATCGGCAGGTGCAGGGCCGCTACCCGCACCTCTCGATTCTGGACCAAGTCTTCCTGGAGACCACGGGAGGCGACCTCACGATCAAGGTCGAGAACAACACCGAGTCCGGCCAAGGAATCTACTCGGAGGCGGTGGAAGACAAGAACCAATCGCTCGACGACGCACAGGTGCGCTACGCCAAAGTCGGCGGATTGATCCTGATCGAGGTGCTTCCGTTTCGAGAGACGAAGAAGCGCTACTTCGTCTACAACCCGCGCGTCACGCGCGTCACGCGCCTCGACGCGATCGGTGCCTCGTGCCGTACGTTGCCCGACGAGCAGGGGATCCTCTTTCCGGGCGGCTTCTACCTGGAAACGGGGGAGCACAAGGTCTTCGACGAAGACTCCGCCGGTCTCGAGCTCAAACGCGTGATCGCCTCGCCGAACGGCGAGGACGTGCTCTACGTCTTCCATCGACGCGACGAGGGGCTCTACCAGCTCCTGCCCTACAACGTGATCCGCAAGGAGCTTCAGACGCCCATCCGCGTGCACGGCTACACCATTCAGGACGACGGTAAGCTGCTGGTGTTTCGCGCGGTGGACGAGCCCTCGCGCGTGCACCCGGTCCAGATCTGGAAGACGCCCTTCACGAGCGCGGAGTTCGCCGCGAAGGCGCCCACGAACGGCTCGTTTCTCGCGAAGGTCGGCAACGCGGATCTGGTGCGTGGCGTGTCGGACGGCTTCACGGTGCGGCGCCTGGTCGAGAGCGCGGAGCCGAGCCGCGCGAACTACGAGGCGCTGATCAAGGCGATCGGGCGCACCCTCGACGCGCACTACTGGCTCGCGAACGAGGAGGTGCAGCTCGACGGTCCGCTCAAGGAGCTGCGGCGCACCGCGGAGCTGATCGTCGACGAGTTCGAGAAGCTGCTCGCGCTGCGCAAACGCGCGACCGAGGCGCTCGACGGAGCGCGCGCGAAGCAAGCCGAGCTGCTCGCGGAGCTTCGCGCGGCGGACTTCCACTCGGTGGACGCCTTCATGCGCGCGCTGACCTCGCTGCGGCACCAGCGCGGCGCGCTCGTGACCCTGAAGGAGATCCGCTACGTCGACGAGGCGGGCCTGCAGGCGCTCGAAGCGGAGGTGATCGAGCACTTCGAACGCACCAGCCGCGCGTGCGTGACGTTCTTGCTCGGCGACGACGCGCTCGTTCCGATCCGCGCGCGGCTCGACGGAATCCTCGCGCGCATCGAGGAGGTGAAGAAGGTCGCGGACGTCGTGCCGATCCAGACCGAGCTCGACGAGACGAGCACGGGGCTCGACGTGGTGAGCGAGGTCGTGCAGGGGCTCGAGGTCGACGACGCGACCGCGCGCACGCGCATCCTCGAAGGCATCAGCGAGGTGTACGGTCACCTGAACCGCACGCGCGCTACGGTGGTCTCGCGGCGCAAGGAGCTCGCGACCGCGGAGGGGCGGGCGGAGTTCGGCGCGCAGTTCAAGCTGCTCGCGCAAGCGGTGAGCTCGAGCCTCGCGCTCACGGACACTCCGGAGCGCTGCGACGAGCAGCTCGCGCGTCTGATGGTGCAGCTCGAAGAGCTGGAGGCGCGCTTCTCGGAGCTCGACGAGCTCACGAGCCAGCTCGTGGAGAAACGCGAAGAGATCTACGAGGCGTTCGGCACCAAGAAGCAGCAGCTCCTCGACGCGCGCCAGCGCCGCGCGGAGAACTTGATGCAGGCGGCGGCGCGCATCTTCGAGGGCATCGGGCGACGCGTGCGGGGCTTCGCGGAGGTCGACGAGCTCAACGCGTACTTCGCGTCCGATCCGATGATCACGAAGGTGCGTCAGATCGCGGACCAGCTCCGCGAGCTCGGCGACTCCGTGAAGGCCGACGAGGTCGACTCGAAGCTGAAGAGCAGTCGTCAGGACGCGCTTCGCGCGCTGCGCGACAAGGTCGATCTCGCGGAAGAGGGCGACCTGCTGCGGCTCGGAAAGCACCGCTTCAGCGTGAACACGCAGCCGCTCGAGCTGACGATGGTGCCGCGCGAGAGCGGCATGGCGCTGCACCTCACGGGCACCGAGTTCTACGAGGCGATCGACGACGCGGCCTTCGAGGCGACGCGCGACTTCTGGTCGCAGGAGCTCGTCTCGGAGACACCGGACGTCTACCGCGGCGAGTACCTCGCGGTGTCGATCCTGGAGCGCGCGGAGGCGCACGTGGAAGGCCTCTCGCTCGCCGAGCTGCACGACGCGCAGCGCAGCGATGGTGGCCTGCTGGAGCTGGTGCGGCGGGTGGCGACGAGTCGCTACGACGAGGGCTACGAGCGCGGCGTGCACGACGTGGACGCGACGAAGATCCTGGAGCGCCTGCTCGCGCTGCGGGAGTCCGCGGATCTGCTGCGCTTTCCGGCGACCTCGCGCGCGATCGCGTGCCTCTTCCTCGCGGGCGCGAGCCCCGACGAACGTGCGCTCCTCGTGCGACGGGGACGCAGCCTCGGGCGGCTGCGCGCGAGCTTCGGCGCGAGCGAAGAGCACGAGACCTTCGCGCGCGAGCTCGGTGAGGCCGTCGCGCGCTTCGCGGAGCGCGAGCGGCTGCCGAGCGTCGATCCCACGCTCGCGGGGCGCTACCTCGCGGAGGAGCTCGCGGTCGAGCCGCTCGCGTTCGTGACGAGCGCAGACGCGCTGCGGATCCGTGACGCGCTCCGGGTGCACCTCGATCTCGACGGAACGCGACGCGCGTTCGAGGAGGACCTCGCGGTCGGGAGCCTCGAGATGCGGCTGCGCCTGTCGCGCGCGTGGGTGGAGGCGTTCCTGCGGCGGACCAAGGACGACACGCTGCGCGCGCTCGCGCCCGCGAGCCTGGAGGCGGCGACGCTTCTGCTCACCGACGCGATGGCGGCGACGTCGAACCTCGGATCGCTCGACCGCCGCGAGACCTCCGCGCTCACCCGCGGAGAGGTCACGGGCCTGCTCGGCCAGCATCCGCGCATCCGCGACCGGTCGCTGGAGCTGCGGCTCGACGAGGTGCTGGATCGCGTCGGGCGGTTCTCCCGCGAGCGGGTGCCGGGTTTCCGGAAGTACCGCGAGCTTCGCCACGCGCTGCTGGAGCGCGAGCGGGTCCGGCTGCGGCTCGACGAGTACAAGCCGCGCGTGCTGAGCGCCTTCGTGCGAAACCGTCTGGTCGACGAGGTTTACCTGCCCCTCGTGGGCGACAACTTCGCCAAGCAGCTCGGCGCGGCCGGCGCGGGCAAGCGCACCGACTTGATGGGCCTGCTGCTGCTCGTCTCGCCGCCCGGCTACGGCAAGACGACGCTGATGGAGTACGTCGCGAACCGGCTCGGGCTGGTGTTCGTGAAGGTGAACGGCCCGAGCCTCGGGCACTCGGTGGTCTCGCTCGATCCGGGGGAAGCCCCGAACGCGACCGCACGCCAAGAGGTCGAGAAGATCAACCTCGCGTTCGAGATGGGCAACAACGTCATGCTCTACCTCGACGACATCCAACACACGAACCCGGAGCTGCTGCAGAAGTTCATTTCGCTTTGTGACGGATCGCGGCGCATCGAAGGTGTCTGGAAGGGCCGCACGCGCACCTACGATCTGCGCGGAAAGAAGTTCTGTGTGGTGATGGCGGGAAACCCGTACACGGAGAGCGGCGAGTCGTTTCAAATCCCGGACATGCTCGCGAACCGCGCCGACACCTACAACCTCGGCGACATCCTCGGCGGTCAGGAAGAGGTGTTCGCGCTGAGCTACCTCGAGAACACGATCACCTCGAACAAGGCGCTCGCGCCGCTGGCGATGCGCGATCCGAAGGACGTGCACGTGATCGTGCGCATGGCGCAGGGCGAAGAGGTGCCGGCGAGCGCGCTCTCCTACGGCTACGCGGCGGCCGAGCTCGAAGAGATGAAGACCGTGATGCGGCACCTCTTCAAGGTGCGTGACGTGCTCTTGAAGGTGAACGCGGAGTACATCCGAAGCGCGTCTCAGGCCGATGCGTACCGCACGGAACCGCCGTTCAAGCTGCAAGGCAGCTACCGCAACATGAACAAGCTCGCGGAGAAGGTCGTGGCGGCGATGACCGACGCCGAGGTCGAGCGCTGGATCGACGATCACTACGTGAGCGAGTCGCAGACGCTGACCACGGGGAAGCTCGCGGAGCTACGGGGGCGGCTCGAAGGCGAGAAGGCCGCGCGCTGGGCGCAGATCAAACGCGAGATGGTGCGGCTGCGGACGCAGGGTGGGGCGGACGACGATCCGGTCACGCGCCTGACCGGTACGCTCTCGGGGCTCGGGCGGGAGCTGGAGTCGATCCGCGACTCGATCCGAGAGTCGGTGCGCGACGCGGCCGCGAAGCCGGAGCCGCTCGCGCCGACGCTCGCGCGTCTCGGGGAGGCGCTCGACAAGCTCGCCCAGCCGAAGGATCTGACGGCCGCGCTCCGTCCGACCCTCGACGCGCTGCGCGAGACGCTCGCGCGCCTGCAGAGCCCGAAGGTCGAGGTGAAGCTCGAACGCCCGGCGGGCGGCGAGGGAGAGGACGCCGCCCTGGTGGCCGCGCGCTTGGCCACGCAGGCCGAGGCCCTCGAGCGCCGCATCGCGCC
>JALOQC010000271.1 GCA_025453555.1 Myxococcota bacterium
CTAGTGGCCCAGGACACCGGCCTTTCACGCCGGGTACGCGGGTTCAAACCCCGCTGGGGACGCCCTCGAGCCCGCCGAAAGGCGGGCTCTTTCTTTTGGACCTCGCCTCGGGGCCGGTCGCCTCGGGACCCGCTTCGTCGCCTTCGGACCGTCGTGGCCCATCCACGAAACGACGCGAGCGGCATCGACGGCGTGTCGCGCGCACGTTCGACGACGCGCTGGTCGCGGCGCGCGTGTGTAGTAGACCGCACACGTGCGTGTGTGGCTCTCGTTCTGTCTCGTGATCGGCGCGTGTCGTTGCGGTGATGTGGAGGTCGCGACGACGAGCGCGGCGAGCCGCGAGACCGAGCGCGCCCGGCTCTCGCTCGGTGAGGACCTCACGTCGTTGCGCGCCCCCGCGCTCGCCCTCGCGTGGCTCGGCGACGGGCCCGTGATCGGGCAACGTGGCGGGTTGGTGCTCGGTGGGCGCGAGCTGCCCGCGCCGGCGTACCTCGGCGGCGCGGTCACGGTGCGGGAAGGCGTCGTCCACGCCTGGCCGTACGAGCTGCGCGACGAGACGCCGACCGAGCTCGCCGTGCCCGAGGGACCTCCGATCGCGACCGCGCGCGCGACCTCGCACGGATGGCTCGCGCTCCGAAACACCCCCGACGCGCGCGAGTTGGTGAGGCTCGAGGACGCAGCGACGCACGCGATCGCGCAGACCCCTGGCGCCACGACGCTCGCGATCGACGACGAGCGCGTGGCCGCCGTCGGCACCCGCGCATGGCTCGTCGATGGGGACCGACCGCGCGAGCTCTCCGCTCCTCGCTACGAAGCCCGCGCCGCGGCATTTGCGGGTGACCGCCTCGTCGCGCTCGACGCGACCGGCGCACTGGTGGTGTGGGACCTCTCGACGGGCACGGCGACCACGCTGGTCGCGCACCTCGGAGCCGCCTCGGCGCTCGACGTCCGTGACGCGTACTTCGCGACCGGCGGCAGCGACGGCCGCGTCGCGGTGTGGCGCGTGGCGGACCTTCCGACGAACGCGGCGAGCGCCACCGAGCCGTTCGCGGAGGCCACCTTCGCCGGCACCGTGGATGCGCTGGTGTGGATCGACGACGCGACGCTCGCATCAGCGGTCACCGAAGGACGTCGCTCGCGCGTCGTGCGCCTGCGGCTGCGCGACGCTCGCTGAACGCCCGTGCGATCTTCCATGGGCATGCCGTTCGAGCGCCGACGTGCATGCCGTTCGAGCGCGCTCGAAGGGGTTCGTGCGAGCTCACCTCGACGACGCGTCCAAGCGAGGTTGGTGTCGACGGCTCTCGATCGGCGGTCGCGACATCGCCTGCTATCGTCCCACGATGCGCTCTTTCGTGCGGTGGGAAGACGGCGAGGCCCTGTGGCTGCGACGCGCGCCGCTCCCGGAGGCACACGGGTCGGAGGGTCTTCGTTTTCCGGAAGGTGACGGAGATCGCACGCTGCTCGAGCGCGTCGCGAAGGGCGACGTCGAGCGGGAGCCGAGCGTCGTGCGCGCGCGTCGCGGAAGCCCGGACGACGCGACGCTGGAGCGCTGGGATCGCGCGACGCTCCTCGAAGCGTGGCAACGCGGTGAGGTCTTGCTGCATCCGACGGTGCCGCCGATCGCGTTCGAGCGTCCGTCGCTGGATCCGAACGAGTGGGAGGTCGCGCCGAACGTGCGGATGTTGCCCGTGCGCACCGCGACGTTGCTGCCGGCCACGCACACGAACACCTTTCTCGTGGGCGCCGAGCGCCTCTGTCTGATCGAGCCCGCCCCGACCGACGCGGCGGAGCGAGAGCGCCTCGTGCGCTGGATCCGCCGCGCGCCCGGAAAGCTCGTCGCCATCGCGATCACGCACCATCACCCCGATCACGTGGGTGCGATCGATCTCGCGCGCGAGCTCGGGGTGCCGCTCGTCGCGCACGCGGCGAACGCCGATCGAGTGCGCGCCACGATCGACGAGCGCCTCGACGAGGGCGACGCGTTGCCGCTCGATGCGATCACGCTGCGCGCGATGCACACGCCGGGACATGCGCCGGGGCATCTCTGCTTCGCCGAGGATCGGTCGCGCACGACGATCGTGGGCGACATGGTGGCGGGCGTGGGCACCATCCTCGTCGCGCCCGGGGAAGGTGACATGCGCGAGTACCTCGCGTCGATCGAGCGCCTCCGTTCCGACGATGCACACTTCGCGTTGCCCGCGCACGGCGGCGTGCTCTCACGACCGGCCGCCCTCTACGCGCACTACGTCGCGCATCGGCTCGCGCGCGAAGCGAAGATTCTCGGCGCGCTCGTCGCTCACGGCCCCGCGACGGCGGACGAGCTCTTGCCGACCGCGTACGACGACGCCCCGAAGGCCGCGTGGCCGCTCGCAGTGCTCTCGACCGCCGCGCACCTCGAGAAGCTCGCGCTCGAGGGCCGCGTGATGCGCGAGGGCTCGCGCTGGCGTGTGCGCTGAGCCCGTCGAGCGGGCTCGCGTCCTCGAGTCGTTCGTCCTCGAGTCGTTCGTCCTCGAGTCGTTCGTCCTCGAGTCGTTCGTGCTCGAGTCGAGTGTCAGTCGTCGTCGAGCCGGGGCACCGCGGGCGCCTTCGGGATCGAGACCTCCGGCGTCGTCGCCTCCGCCGCGCGGTACATGCTCGCGCGACGCCCGGGGACGATCGAGGGCGAGCGCCCCTCGGGGATCGTCGCCGGATCGCCGAGCACCTTCAGGCACGCTTTCGTGATCGCCTTGAGCGTCTCGAACACCCCCGCGCCCGTCGCGGCCGACGCTTCGAGCTGCTCCACGTCGGGCGGCACCGCGAGCGCCTCGCGGAGCTCCTCGATCGAGAGCACGTCCGGGAGATCGCGTTTGTTGTACTGCACGACGAGCGGGATGCGGTCCGGGTCGTCGCCCTGCCGGCGCAGGTTCTCCGCGAGGTTGCGGATCGACGCGACGTTCGACTCTTCGCGCCCTCGCTGCGAGTCCACCACGAACACCACACCGTCGACGTGACGCAGCACGAGCTGTCGCGTGCGGTCGTGCGCCATCTGTCCCGGCACCGTGCAGAGGTGCAGGCGCACGCGGTAGCCGCGGAACACGCCGATCTCCATCGGCAACAGGTCGAAGAAGAGCGTGCGCTCCGCCTCGGTCATCAGCGACACGAGCTTGCCGCGACGATCCGGCGCGGAGTGCCGATGGATGTGCTCCAGGTTCGTCGTCTTCCCGCCGAGACCGGGGCCGTAATACACGACCTTCACGTGGATCTCGCGTTTGGCGTGATGGACGAGCGGCATCCCAGACGTTGGCTCTACGCGACGGACGCGGCGTGGGTCAATGGTGGGCTGCCCGACGCGACCCGCGCGAGAGGCACACCGCGGATCACACACGACACGACGCACCGCACGACGCGTCGCGAAACGGCTCGTCTCACGCGGACTCCGCGCGCCCGATGGCGCCCTTGCGGTAGGCGTCGACGAGCGCGAGCGCGACTTCTGCGGGCACGCCGAGGAACGCTTCGTCGTAGCGAATCGGCGGCGCGTCGAGGCGATCGAAACGGAGCTTCCGGGTCACGCTGCGGCCTTCGAGGAGCGACCACCCGGTGAGGCTCTCGACGCTCGTCGCGGGGACCTCCGACCACCGCGCGCGAAGCACGCCGGCGCGCGTCCGCAGCAGCGCTTCGTCCGCGGTGAGCACCAACGCGAGACCACGTCGCGGCGCGACGTGCCGCCAGGTCAGCGCGATCCAGGTCGCGGGGATCGCGAGGCAGACCACGAGCGCGGCGACCGGCAAGATCCCGAGCGAGATCTCCGACGGCAAACGCAGGGTCGCCTCCGCGAAGACGAGCGCGAAGAGCAGCGCCGCGTAGGGGCCCCGACGAAGCCAGCCGGCGCCGTGTCGGATCACCGCGACGCCCGCGCCCGGCTGTCCACGCGCGGCGTCGTCGTAGATCTTGCTCGCGAGCCGCTCGGCCGGCGCGGCGACTTCGGGGGTCCCTTCGTTCGCGCGGGCGGAGCTGACGCCGCGCCAGCGAACCAGCCGCTCGGCGAGCACGCCGGGGCTCTCCTCGAAGATCGGCGGCAGCGGAACGATCGCGCGACCCTCACGATCGGGCACGACCAAGAGGTACACGAACGAGAAGCGACGAAAACCCGTGCGCGCGCCCCAATCGCCGGGCTCGACCGCGCCGAGCACCCGCGCACGCGCGATGGCGTGCTCGCCGGTCGGCGTGCGGAGTACGAGCCCGTCGTCGGTGAGCACGAGCCCGTAGCGATCGCGCGCGCCCGAGAGACGAAGACGCCCCACGAGCGCCCACGCGCCCACCAGCCCTCGCAGGAGCGCGACGATCCCGACGAAGCGCATCGGCATCGCGAGGCGGTCGAAGGGGTTGCCCGTCTGCAGCTCGCGGAGGATCGCGCCCACGAAGAGCAGCACGCCGACGACGAGCGTGACGAGCGCGACCGCGACCGCGCGATCGACGAGCACGGGTCGTCGAATCGCGATCCGCTCGACGTCGGAGCCTTCGCTCGCGCCGCTCCCGTCGAGCGCGGCGCGCGCCCGCGCGATCCACGCGTCGCTCATTCGGCGCACCGTCGCGCGGCCGCTCGATGTCCCGCGCATCGCTCTCGCGCGCGCTCGCAACGCAGCGCGGCGTCGCGATCGTCGACCTCCGCGCTGATCTCACACACACGCTCGGCCGCCGCGCAGCTCGCCTCCGCGTCGTCCGCCGCGTCGGGACACGGGCCCTCGAGCACGCTCGCCTCGACCTCGTCCTGCCGCGCCTCCTGGCGCTGGATCGCCTCGAAGTGCGCGTGCGTCGCGGGTGGAAGCGGAGCCCCTCCACACGCGAAGAGCGACCAAGCCAAGACGCGCGCGAGCTTCATCGCGACGCGAAGTAGCACACTCGCGCGTGCTCGCGCAGCCGTCAGTCCGGGCGAGCCAGACCCTTCACGGGGGCGGTCGGCATCGACGCTCGGTCAGCCTTCGGGCCGCGGTCCGTCGGTGCTCGTGCGCGCGGACGGGCGCGCCTCGGCCCGCACGGCACGTCGCGACGCGTCCGTGCGCCCCGAGGGATCCGTCGGCGCGTCGGTCGAAGACGAATCGTCGGTGGAGCGGTCGTCGGCGTCGTCGCCTTCGGCGTCCGCGTCTTCGTCCTCCCAAGGCTCCGGCGGGGGCGGCGGCAGCTCTTCGCTCGCGGCGACGACCGCGACCGCGATCAGGCGGATCGCGCCGTCCGAAGCGACCGCGTAACGTCCGTCCTCGCGCGCCGGGATCGAGATCTGCGTCTCGCCGCGCACCGCGCTCGCGACTCCGTCGATGCGCAACGAGCCTTCGCCCTCGACGAGCCACACCGCACGCGCCGCCCCACGCGGGGCACGAGACGTCGGGAGCGCGACGACCGCGCCCTCCCCTGGCGCACATCCCACGTCGTCACAGCGCCACGTTCCCTCGCGCGCGCCACGCCGCAGGTCGACACCACCGCCCGACGCGCTCGCGAGCCGGCCGTGCTCGAGCAGGAGCCGCACCCCTCCGGGCACGGGACGGTCCATCCCGAGGAAGCGTCGCAGCAGCGGCTCGGCGCGGGGATCGCGCAGCGCAAAGAGCGCGCTCGCCTCCGCGCTGCGCGCCGCGAGGTAGCGCTCTTCTTCGAACGCGCGCGCGATCGCGTCCGCCGCACGCGATCCACCGATCGCGCCGAGCGTCGCGACCACCTCCGGTCGCAGGCGTACGTCGGCGAGCAACGTCACGAGCGTCGGCACCGCGCCGGCGTCGCGCACGCGGGCGAGCGCGCGCAGCGCCGCCACCCGCGCCCCCTCCTCCGCGGCCTCGTCCGCCGCGAGCGCACGCAGCACCTCGGCCCCCGCCGCGTCGTCGTGCTCGGCGAGCACGAGCGCCGCGCGCCTCGCCACCTCGGGCTCACGGAGCAACGCGTCGCGCGTGGTCGGCATGGCGTCCCGATCGCCGAGCTCCAGCCCCGCGATCGCCGCCTCCGCCGCCACCGCCGGGTCGTCGTCCTCGCGCAGCCGCGCGAGGGTCGGCGCCGCCGGCGCGTACGCGAGCTCTCCGAGCAAACGCGCAGCGGACGCCCGCACCGTCGCGCGCCGATCGCCGAGCAAGGGCACGAGCTCCTCCGCTGCGCCGCGATCGCCGAGCTCGGCGCGCGCGAGCGCCGGTGGCCACCCCGCGTCGTCCGCCATCGCCATCGCCTCGTTGCGCGGCACGCTCGCGAGGAACGCGCGCGACGCACCGAGCAGGGTCGAGACCACGTCCGCCTCGCGCGTGCTTCGATCCGCGAGCTCGCGCGGATCCTGCTCGAGATCGAAGAGAACGCAGCGCGCGTCCTCGCAGAGCAGCTTGTGGCGACCGTCGGTGGTCATCCGCCGCGTGCCCACCGACGCGAACGCGAAGCGAGGTCCCGCGTCATCGACCCCACGCAACACCGCGCCGAGGTCGTCGCCTCGCATGCGCGCGTCTCTCGGCACACCGAGCGCGGAGAGCAACGTCGGCGCGAGATCGACGAGCTCCACGGGCACATCCGTCGCACGCGGCGTCGTGACGCCGGGAGAGGACCAGATCAACGGAATGCGCGCCTGCTCGTCGTAGAGCGTGGTGCCGTGGTACCAGCCGCCGTGGTCGCCGAGCTCCTCGCCGTGATCGGCGGTGACGATCACGGTGCCGTTCGGACGCCGCGCGCGGAAGCGCTCCACGAGCTGGCCGATCGCGTGATCGACCGCCGCGACCTCGCCCTCGTAGCGCTCGACCGTTCCGTCTCCGCGCGCGAACTCGGGCGGCGGCGCGTAGGGCTCGTGCGGCTCGAAGAGGTGCATCCACACGAAGACCGGATAGCCGGGCGCGACCTCTTCGAGGTAGCCGTCGAGCTGCGCCACGCGCTGCTGGGCGGACGCGAACATCACCTTGCGGTACTCGAAGCCGAAGCCGCCACGGGAGAGCTCGGAGAAGCGCGTCGCGTCCACGAAGAAGATCGCGGGCGGATAGAACGCCGCCGTTCGGTAGCCGTACTCGCGCAGCAGGTCCGGCAGCGCCGCGTGCTGCGACGGTGCGCCTGGAAGCTCGAGCACCTCCCGCATGAACTTGCCGGTCAGCAGGCTCGTGAGCGCATACGAGGTGTGCGGCGTGGGCGTGTAGGCGCGTCGAAACACCACACCTTCTTCGGCGAGCGCGTCGAGCGACGGCGTGAGCCCGGCGGGCCCCCCGTACGCGCCCAGTCGGTCGGCTCGCAGCGCGTCCACCGTGATGAGCAACACGTCGCTCCCGCGAAGATCGATCCCGCGGCGCACCGGACGCGCGAGCTCCACCGTCGGCTCGGGCGTCGGAGCGGCCTCGCGCCCCGGCACCAGCGCGAGCAGCTTCCCGGTCCAGCTCGCGTGCGTGCGCGCGACGAAGGCCGCGTTCGGCGCCTTCTCGAGCGCGTAGAGTGCGACGGGGCTCGCGATCACGATCGACACCGCGACGAGCGCGAGCGCGAAGCTCACCCGCCGGTCGAGCGTGCGTAGGGACAGCGCGCTCGCCGACGCGAGGGCGGCCACGAGCGCGAACGACGCCGCCGCCAGATGAAACGCGGGATACAAACGCGGAAGTACGAACGCGTCCGCCGCCACCGTGACCACGCTCGCGAGCGCGAGCGCGAGCACGACCCACCATCGACCCCCACGCGTCGCCCCCCCACGTGTCTGCGGATCACGCGACGCGTTCCAGCGCGCGAGCGCACCGCACGCGAGCCCGAGACCGACGGCGCCCACGAGCACCGCCGCTTCGCGCCACGACGCGTCGGCGACGCGCGGACCCGCGGTGAGGCTCCAGCCGATCACGCTCGCGAGCGCGGTCGCACAAGCGCCGGCGAGACGTCCGAGCGCGGTCGCCGGATCCGCCGCACGACGCACGAGCACGTGGTGCACGAGCGCCGCGACACCCCACGCGAGGAGGGCGACCGCGAAGCACGTCGGCGCCGCGCCAAGCACGTAGCGGCGTCGCTCGCCCGAACCGAGGAAGAGTCCCCACCCGCCCGCGAGCGTCGCGGAGATCTCTGCGACCGCGAGGATCGCGCCGGCGAAGAGAGGACGCCGGAGGTCCATCAACGTCCTCGAAGAGCTGTCGACCGATCGGCCACGGCGTCTCTCAGACCATCAGTCCCAACGGATCTCGACGACCTCGTAAGTGCGAAGCCCACCAGGGACCTTCACCTTCACCTCGTCGCCGACCTCCCGACCGATGAGCGCCTTGGCGACGGGCGACGTCACGCTGATCGTGCCTTCGTCGATGTTCGCCTCGTCGGGACCGACGATCTGGTAGGTGACCGACTTCTCGGCGTCGAGATCCTCGAGCACGACGATCGCGCCGAACTTCACGCGCTCACCGCCGAGGTTGCTCGGATCGATGACCTCCGCACGCGAGAGCTTGTCCTCGATGTCGGCGATGCGCGCGGCCACCAGGCCCTGACGCTCCTTCGCGGCGTGGTACTCGGCGTTCTCCTTGATGTCGCCGTGGTCCCGCGCGACGCCGATCTCCTGCGAAATCTTGGGCATCTCCGCCTTGAGGCGGGCGAGCTCGTCCTTGAGGGTCTGCTGACCCTTCGGGGTCATCGGTACACGTTCCATGACGGATTCGCTTCGGGGTGAGGCCGCGTGAGGCGGCGTGGTCGTAAGTCGGGCGGTCGGGTCGAGGCGACCCATCGAAAGCAAGCGCGGAGACCTCATCGAGCGCGTCCTCGAGGCGTCCTCGCTTCGAGCGTCGAGGTTCCTCGTTGCGAGGGGGGACGCGCTACCTCGCGACGCGGGGCGGCGCATGCAGCGCCCGGCGTCAGTCGAGCGGGATAGGTAGCAGAACGGAGGCCGCACGCCAACGCGGTCCGGCGTGCGAGCCGACGGGTCGCGTGCGGCCCATACCGCAGATCACGACGCGTCGAAGACTTCCGCGAGCGAGCGCGCCAGCAGGATCCGATCCGTCCACGTCGTCAGCTCGTCGTCGCCCGCACCCTCGATGCGCCGTCGCGCGCGTTCGTCGAGCGGCCCGAACTTCTGCTCCAGCAAACGCAAGAGCGTGGCGACCCGCCCGCGCACCATGCCCTGCTCGATGCCCTGCTCGATGCCCTGCTCGATGCCCTGCTCGA
>JALOQC010000272.1 GCA_025453555.1 Myxococcota bacterium
GAGGCCGATCACGCGCCCGGTGGAGTCGAACTCCGCCACGCCGTACGCGCTCGCGTCCTTCACGTAGTAGCCGAAGACCGTGGCGCCCTCGTCGTGCGCGGCGGCGTCCACGAGCAGGCCCTGCAGACCGTGCCCGTAGAAGATGTTGTCACCGAGCACCAGCGCGCAGGGATCGCCGCCGATGAACTGCTCGCCGATCAGGAACGCCTGCGCGAGGCCGTCCGGGCTCGGCTGCACCGCGTACTCGATGCGCATCCCCCACTGCGAGCCGTCGCCGAGCAGGTTCTGGAAGAGCGCCGACTCGTGCGGCGTGTTGATCACGAGCACGTGGCGCACCCCCGCGAGCATCAGGGTGCTCAGCGGGTAGTAGACCATCGGCTTGTCGTAGATCGGCATGAGCTGCTTGCTCACCGACTTCGTCAGCGGGTGCAGGCGCGTGCCGGAGCCGCCCGCGAGGATGATGCCCTTCTCGATCATTCCGGAGTCCTCTGTTGGTCGGTAGCGTCTCGTGTCGGGCCGCGTCGTTCGGCCACGTCGTTCGTTCGTGTCGCTCGCACGGGTCGCAGCAGCGCGTGCCTCGCGGAGCGGTCCGTGAGCTCAGCGCGTCCCGTAGTTCTTCTCGATCCACTCGCGGTACGCGCCGCTCCGCACGTCGCGCACCCACTCGGTGTTCTCCAGGTACCACTTCACGGTCGCGCGCATGCCGGTCTCGAAGGTCTCCTTCGGCGTCCAACCACACTCGCGCTCGATCTTGCTCGCGTCGATCGCGTACCGGAGGTCGTGCCCCGGGCGATCCGTCACGTACGTCTTGAGCGCGTCGAGCTCGCCCACCGTCGCGCCGGTCTCTTCGGCCACCAGCCGAATCAACGCGTCCACGACCTCCATGTTCTTCTTCTCGTTGTGCCCGCCGACGTTGTACGTCTCACCGACCGCGCCCTTCTGGATCACCGTCCAGATCGCCTCGCAGTGGTCGGTCACGTAGAGCCAATCGCGCACGTTGACGCCCTTGCCGTAGATGGGAAGCGGCTTCCGATCCACGAGGTTCAAGATCATGAGCGGGATGAGCTTCTCCGGGAATTGCAGCGGCCCGTAGTTGTTGCTGCAATTGGTGATCTTCACTGGCATCCCGTACGTGCGGTGCCACGCGCGCACGAGGTGATCGCTCGCCGCCTTGCTCGAGCTGTAGGGGCTCGACGGGTCGTAGCGCGTCTCCTCGGTGAAGAAGCCGGTCTCGCCGAGCGAGCCGTAGACCTCGTCGGTGCTCACGTGGTGGAAGAGCCCTTCGCCCTTCTTCCAGCGCTTCCGGCACGACTCGAGGAGGTTGAAAGTTCCCTCCACGTTGGTGCGCAAGAACGCCTTGGGCCCGAGGATGCTGCGGTCGACGTGGCTCTCCGCCGCGAAGTGCACGACGAGCTCGGGCTGGTGCTCCTCGAAGCAAGCCTCCACCGCGTCCGCGTCCGTGATGTCGACCCGCTCGAACGCGTAGTTCGCGGCGTCTTCGATCGGCGCGAGGCTCTTCGGGTTCGCGGCGTAGGTCAGCGCGTCGAGGTTGATGAAGCGGTGCTCGGGGTGCCGCGGCACGAGCAGGCGGAGGAAGTTGGCACCGATGAAGCCGGCGCCGCCGGTGACGAGCACGTTCATGCGGAGGAGGTCCCTTCTGCTTCTACTTGGGAGGCGGTCGGCGACCTCTCCCCGGGGCCCGCGGGCCTCGCCGGCTCTCGCGAGCCCTCGCCCGCCCAGCGAGCGGTGCGCCGTCCGTGGCCGCGTGTGACCTCGACCGGAGCATCTTTCCGCGGCGCTCATAACACGCGCGCGACGAGCACGTCAGCCGCTCTGGTGCGCTCACCACGCCGTCCATTCTCCGCGCGCTCCGGGCGAGGCGGTGCGGTGTCGGGTGCGCACCCCTTCCCGGGGACACCCAATTCGCGCGAGGATCGCAGGGTGAAGTTCATTCTCGCCACCGGCACGCGGGCTGCACTCGTGGCCCCGATGCCTCCGCTCCGTCCCGTGCTCCGTGTGTTGCCGTGGCTCGTCGCTCTCGCCGGCTGCGTCGAGCCCGGCCCGTCGCCGATCCAGCCGACCGACCCCGATGCGATCCCGGAGGCGAGCTTCGACGCCCCCGCCCTGCGCGGGCAGTTCCTCGAAGCGACCGGTTGGCTCCGCGCCCCCGCGCTCGACGCTCCCGACGGCGCCACCCGCGTCGGTCTGCTCGTCACCCTCGACGCCGACGATCGCGCGATGCCGCGCTTCGAGGCCCGAGGTCGCGACGCGGTCGGCACCTTCGGCCCTTGGCAGCCGCTGAACGTCACCTGGCGCGAAGGTCGCCTGGCGGTCGCGACGGTCGATCTCGCGGACGTCGCGGAGCGCGCGGAGCTGCGCCTGCCGGTCTCCGAGGGCGCCGCCGTGCTGCACCTCACGTGGTCCGCCGTGGTGCCCGTGCCTCACGCGGCGCCCGAGATCACCGAGCCCGAGGTCGGATCCGTCGCGAGCCCGCTCCGTCCCGAGCTCGTCGCGTTCGGCGTCCAACCGCGCAGCGCGTGGGGCGCCCGCGCGACGCGCTGCACCGATCGCAACACCACCAAGACCCGCATGGCGATCCACCACACGGTCACCGCCGCGATGGGCGATCCGACCAGCATCCTGCGGAGCATCCAGAGCTACCACATGGACTCCAACGGCTGGTGCGACGTCGGCTACCACTTCCTCGTCTCGCTCGACGGACGCGTGTGGGAAGGCCGCGAGCTCGACTTCCTCGGCACCCACGTCGCGAACAACAACACGAACAACATCGGCGTGTCGTTCATGGGCTGCTTCCACACCTCGAGCTGCAGCTCGCTGCCGCCGAACGTGCCGCCCGACGCCATGGTCGACGGCGCGGCGCGTGTGGTCGCGGAGCTCGGCCGCCTCTACGGCATCACCCCGAACGCGACGACGGTCCTCGGCCACCGCGATCATCCCGGCGCGAGCACCGCGTGCCCCGGCGACCACCTCCACGCGCGCCTCGACGACATCCGCAACGGCTCGCCGCCCGACTGGGCCGCGCAGTACGTCGCGCAGAGCTTCCCCCTCGCGCGCGATCCCTTCGAGCTCGCGGGCAACGCGGAGCAAGAGGGCTACCTCGAGATGCGCAACGCGGGCGCGGCGACCTGGCGACCCGGCGAGGTGTTCCTCGGCACCACCGAGCCGCGCGACGGCGCGAGCGCGATCGCCGCGAGCGACTGGATCGCGAACAACCGCGCCGCGACGATCGATCGTGAGGTGCCGCCCGGCGCGACCGGCCGCTTCGTCTTCTCGGTTCGTGCTCCGAACGCGCTCGGCGACTACCCGCAATTCTTCAACTTGGTGCGCGAAGGAGTCGCCTGGTTCTCCGACGGAGGCCAAGGCGGTCCGCCCGACAATCAACTCCAGATCCGCGTGACCACGACCTCGGTCACCGCCGAGATGCCGGACGCGGGCCCGCCCCCCGTCGACGCGGGAACCAGCGGCCCGGACGCGAGCATGCCGCTCCCCGACGCCGGCGTGGGCACCGACGCGGGCGGCGTGATGCGCCCGACCGTGACCAAGGGCGGCTGCGGCTGCTCCACCACCGCCGATCCCCGCGCGGCCTGGCTGCCGCTCCTCGCCCTCTTCGCGCTCGTACGGCGCCGCCGCTCGCGTTGATCAGCGCGGCGGCAGGTACCAGATCGGGCTCGTCCACGCGCGCTCCTGCACCGTGCGCTCGAGGTCGTCGGTGCAGCAGCTCCGGAAGAGCTCGGAGGCGGGCGGCTCGCTCGCGCAATCGACCGCGGTCTCGAGGCACAGGCGGTGGCTCCAGCGGCAGCTCGGGTTCTCCACCACGCGCGCGTAGTAGAAGGCCGGCTCGTCCGCCTCGAAGTCCGGATCGGTCCAGACGTCGCAGAGGGTGTCGAAGCGATCGTCCTCGTCGGGGATGCTCGTCTCGCAGGTCTCGAGATCGACCGTCGCGCTACTTTCTGGATTGCCACCCACCTCGTAGACCTGCTCTTCCGTCTCTCCCGTGGTCGGATCGAACCAACCCTTCACGATTTGAATGCGTTGCAGCGGCTCCGAGAGCGCGTCGCGCAACGCGCTGAGCACGAACACCGGCGTCGTCGCCTCGCCGCGCGGTCCGAGGGTGCCTCCCATCGGCACGCCGCCCGCGTAGCCCTGCGCGACGAGATCCGTCGCTTCACAGAGGTTCGCGTCGTAACCCCAACCGCCGAAGAAACGCACCACCGGCCGCGTGCCGCTCGTGCCGTAGGTCTCGCGCCGACGCAGCGCGGCGAAGAGCGCGGGCCGCGAGTTCTCCTCCGCGTAGACCACCGCGAGCCCACCCGGCGACGCAGTGCGCACCGAGACGTCGATGGTGTCGCCGTCCGGACGAAGCCGCTCCGCCGGATCGTCGTCCGCGGTCCCGGTGTGCCCGGTCCACTCGCTCTGCCTCACGCCCGCGACCTCGATCTCGCGCTCGTCCACCGCGCCTGCGATCGACGCGTGGGTGTCGGTGCTGGCGATCACGCCGACCTCGAACGGGTTCGCGCCCGTGCGCGCCCACTCCGCGAGCCCCGTGCGCAGCGCGCCGCGCAAGAAGTCGTTCGGCGACACGCACGCGTTCAGGAAGCTCGATCCCATCCCGCCCGTGGCGATGCAGCTCGGCGTGCAGCCGGTCGCGCGTCCGTCGTCGGTCGGATCCTCGCAGAGCTCTTCGTAGAACTGCTCGAAGCCGCAGAGCTCGTCTTCTTCGCTCGCGAGCGGACCGCCGCGTTGCACACACTCGCTCGCGCCCTTGTGCTGGTAGATCTCCACCAGCGGCTCGAGGCTCGCGCGGCGCGTCGCGAACGCTGCGTCGTAGGGCTCTCCGTCCTCGAAGAGCGGCACGAACATGCGCCCGAGGCTGATGTTGCCGTTGTGCGGGATCGCGAGCACGTCGCACGCGGAGTCGCTGTCGAGGCAGAGGCTCTGCAGCGCGTCCCAAAGCCGCTCCGCACGGTTCGCATCGACGTAGCTCACCGGCCGCGCGAGCACGGTCGACGACCCGAAGATCACGTTGCGGTGCAGGTTGCGTCCGCCGCCACCGTCCGCGCCCGTCCACTCGTAGCCGATGAAGGTCGAAAAGCCGCACGCGCTGCTTCGATCGTCGTGGCGCTCGGCCGCGTCGATGGTGTCGCCCCACACGTCGGCGAGCTCGGCGTTGCAGAGCTCGGGCATGCTCGTGCAGAGCGAGGGTGGCCGCGGATCCGCGAGCCCGATCGAGAAGAAGAATTCGCCGAAGTCGCCGTTGGTCGCGTCGCCGCCACGGTACGAACGACACGTGCGCGAGTCGTACCCGGGCGAGCTCGGATCGGTGCAGAGGCTGGTGGCCGCGATGAGCTCCGCGTGGTCGGTCACGGCCGCGAAGTCGAGCGGGCGCGCGAGGCGGAGCGTGCGGGTCGGATTGCCCTCGGCGTCGTAGGGCGGCAGGCCGATCGGCTCGCCCTTGGCGAAGCGGTACGCGTCGTCCGGCCCCGTGCGCACGTCGTAGCTCGCGGCGTCGAAGCTGTAGCGCGTGTGGACGTGCAGATCGCCGAAGTAGGGGCGCCGCAACGGATCGCGATCCGCACACGCCTCGCGCTCCTCCGGGCGCACGATCAGCGTCGGACCACCGTCGACACCGCCTGCGTCGACGCCCGCGTCCTCCCCCGCGTCTTCTCCAGCGTCGACGCCCGCGTCGTCGGGCGGGCCATCGTCGTCACCACACGCGAGCACACCGCACGCGAAGAGGGTCGGGAGCACGAACGAGAAGAGGCGAAGTCGCACCGCGCGAGCGTAGCACCGCGATTCGCCCGAATCCTTTCATGCACCGCACGCGAAAAGACCCCGCCGCTCGTCGGATCGCGCGCTCTCCGAGGTCCGCGGTGCGTCGTGCGACGACCTTCGACGCGCTCGACACCTGTCGCGCGCCGCCCCAGGATCGGCGCCCGATGCTCCACGATCCGCTCCCGCTCGACGCCTCCGCGGACGCCAAGGCCGTTCGCTACGCCGAGGTCCGCGCCGCCATCGACAGCCTCCTCGACGGCGAGGACGACTGGGTCGCCGCGATGGCCACCGTGGCGAGCGAGCTGCACCACGCGTTCGAGGCCTACGACTGGACCGGCTTCTACCGCGCGGTCTCGTCCGAGCTGCTCGTCATCGGCCCGTACCAAGGCGGCCACGGATGCCTGCGCATCCCCTTTTCGCGCGGTGTCTGCGGGGCCGCGGCGCGCACGCGCGAGACCCAGCTCGTCCCCGACGTGCACGCGTTCGCCGACCACATCGCGTGCTCGTCGACCACCCTCTCCGAGATCGTGGTCCCGGTCCTCCGCCCCGACGGTCGCGTGCTCGCGGTGCTCGACGTCGACAGCAACGCGCCGGCCGCGTTCGACACGGTCGATCAGGCGCACCTCGAGTCGCTCTGCCGCACGCTCGGCGAACGCTACGGCTGAGCAAGCACCAGCGCGCGAGCTGCGCGAGTCGAAGGCGCGAGCGGTCGAAGCGCGATCAGTCGATGCGCTCGGGGCCGGCGATCAACACCGGGCGTTGGTACTGACGGATCGCGCGGATCTCGGCTTCCACGAGATCGAGGTCCGTGGTCACTGGGATGTTCTCCGAGACGAGCGTCTCGTCCTCCGGGTTGCGCACCGCGAGCGTCATGCGGTCGGCGAACTCGAGCGCGTGGAACATCACCGCCGCCTCGTGGAGGTTCAGCGAGAGGGTGATCATGCGCTGACCACGTCCCGATCCGGACGGGCGATCGTCCGACTCGCCGCTGCCTCCGCGGTTGAGGGAGCTCTGCCGCTGACCGACCGCGAGCACGAGCACGTTCTGCACGAGCACGGTCGTGAGGCTCATCGTGCCCTCGGGGCGACGCGCGGTGACGAGGATGTCCACCTTGTCACCCGCCGCGAGCATCTTGCCGAAGTTGAACGACTCCAGCTCGATCGTGTACGCGCGCTGACCTTCCGCGACCGAAGCCGAGAGGCTCACGCGCCGCGAGCTCTCCGCGCCGACGTCGTTCCAGTTCAGCCAGTAGCCCGGCTCCAGCTTCCGCTGCGCCGGCACGCCGAGCACCTGCTGGAGCTGACCCGCGCGCACGTGCCGGTCTTCGACGAAGAAGCGCGGCACGTCGCGGAACCCGAGGTTCGCTTGGGTGATCGCCTGGCCCTCTTCGATCGGCGCGGTCACGACCGCGACCGACACCGTCTCGCCGCCCGTCGCGCGCGTCTCGAAGTGGCGCAGGTGCAGCGAGAAGAGGACGCCCCCGAGGATGGCGACGGCGATTCCCGCGAAGAGGGTGGTGCGACGGCCCGAGAAGCCTACCCGAGCCGCGCGGCGAGCGGAAGTCGGTTCGCGGCGCCCACCGTCGGTCGTGCTGCCTGTGGTCATTCGAGCGCCCGTCGGCTTGGTCTCGGTCTCGGCTCGGCTCGGCTCGGCTCGGCTCGGCTCGGTCTCGGTCTCGGTCTCGGTCTCGGTCTCCCGACGCACTGCTTCCGATCCCAGGCCCCGCGCGTTGCGGAGTAACCTCGGATCGGATGCGTCGTCCTCCCATCCTCGTGGCTGCGCTCGCGTGGGTCGCCTTCGCGATCCTGGCCGTCCTCGTGGAGCCAGGCCCCGTGCTCTTCGACGAGGGCCTCCTGCTCACGTTCGCGTCGTGGCGCGGCGAGAGCCTCGACCACGTCGTGGTCGGCATCACGCACCTCGGCGGCTACGTCGTGCAGATCGTGCTCGGGGTCGGGCTCGGCGCGGTGCTGCTCGTGCGCGCGCGCCCCTTCGGTCTGTTCGTCGCCACGTCGCTCCTCGGGTCGTTCGCGACCAACGAGGGCCTCAAGCGCCTCTTCGGTCGCCCGCGCCCGAGCCTCGTCGATCGCATCACCGACCCGTACGGGCTCTCGTTCCCGAGCGGGCACTCGCAAGCGACGATGGCGTTCTGCCTCACCGTCGTGCTCGTCGCGCAGCATCACCCCGCGGTCGGTCCACGCGGCCGTCGCCTCGCGTGGCTGCTGCTGGTCTTTCCGGTCGTGGTGGGCTGGAGTCGCAGCTACCTCGGCGTTCACTACCCGACCGACGTGCTCGCGGGCTGGGCCTTCGGCGCCGGCTGGGTGCTGCTGTGTTACGCGGCGTACCTGCCGCAGTTGGCGCCCCTCGCGGCACCCGCAGCGCAGCCCGCGGCGACCCAGCCCGCGGCCTCCGCGGAGCGCGATGCGTGAGGTGGTGTACGAGCTGATCGTCGGGCTCGGCCTCGTCGCCGTCGGCTTCGCCGTGTCGTGGCTCTTCGGCGAAGAGTGGAGCGCCACCACCGCGTGGCTCGTCGGCGTGAGCGTGGTCGGCGGAGGTGGAGTGGCCGTGTTGGCGACCCGCGAAACGTTGCGAAAGCGCCGAGAGAAGCGTGGTTGAGACCGACTCCCGCGGCCATCTCGCGACGCGCGCTGGTTGCCAGAGGGGCCGCCTCGGGAGTACGGCACCTCCATGAGGCCGGTGGTCGGGCTGACGGGGGGGATCGCGTGCGGCAAGAGCACGGTGGCGGCGCAGCTCGCGGAGCTGGGCGTGCCGATCGTCGACGCGGACGCGCTCGCGCGAGAGGTCGTCGCGCCGGGGACGCCGGGGCTCGCGGCGATCGTGGAGCGCTTCGGTTCCGACGTGCTGCTCGCGGACGGCGCGCTCGATCGCAAGAAGCTCGGCGAGCGCGTGTTCTCGGATCCCGACGCGCGGCGCGCGCTCAACGCGATCACGCACCCGCGCATCGCGGCGGCGGGCCTGGAGAAGCTGCGCGCGCTCGCGGAGCATCCGGCGCCCTACCGCGTGTACGAGGCGGCGCTGCTGGTGGAGAACGGCATGGCGAAGGCGTTCGCGGCGCTGGTGGTGGTCACGGTGGACGAAGCGACGCAGCTCGCGCGGCTGATGGCGCGTGACGGCTCGACCGAGAGCGAAGCGCGCGCGCGGATCGCGTCGCAGCTCCCGCTCGCGAAGAAGATCGAGGTGGCCGATCACGTGATCGACAACTCGGGCGCGCCGGAGGCGACGCGAGCGCAGGTGCGCGCGCTCCACGACGCGCTCGTCGCGCGCTTCGGAGGTGGAGCATGACGACGCTCGTCACGGGGTTTCCCACGAGCTTCCTCGCGGTGCGCCTGGTGCGGCGCCTCCTCGAGACGTGCGAGACGCCGCTCGTGTGTGTGGTGCAGCGCAAGTCGATGGTGCGAGCGGAGGCTTGGCGACAGAGCCTGCCCGCGGCGCGTCGGGCGCGGCTCACCTTCCTCGAAGGCGACGTCGCGTCGCTCGACCTCGGGCTCTCGGGCGCCGAGGTGCGGATGCTCGCGCGCGACGTGACGTGCATCCACCACTGCGCGGCGGTCACGTACCTCGGCGCGACGCGTGAGGTCGCGGAGCGCGCGAACGTCGGCGGCACACGCGAGGTCGTCGAGCTCGCGGAGATCGGCGAGCGGCTCGAGCGGCTCGTGCACTGGTCGACCGCGCTCGTGAGCGGAAGCCGACGCGGCGTGGTGCTCGAGGACGAGCTGCCGCGCTCGGGCTTCCGCAACTGCGTGGAGGAGACGCGCGCGCGCGCCGAGCGCATCGTGCGCGAGTCGATGGAGCGGGTTCCCTCGGTGGTGCTGCGGCCGTCGATCGTGGTCGGCGACTCCGTGACGGGCGAGATCGATCGCCTCGACGGCCCGTACCTGCTCGTGCAGCTCCTGCTCAGCTCGCCGACCGATCTGCGCATCCCGATGCCGGGTCGGGGCGACGTGCCGCTGAACCTCGTGCCGATCGATCACGTGGTCGACGCGGGGCTCGCGATCGCGGGCGCGGAAGGCGCGGTCGGGCGCGGCTACCACGTCGTCGATCCTTCGCCCCCAACCGCGCGCCGCGTCTTCGAGCTCTTCGCGGAGGCCACGGGGCGCCCAATCCCGCGTGGCTTCGTGCCGACGAGCTTCGCGACCGCGCTGATGCGCACGCCGGGGCTCGAGCGCTTCGCCAACGTGCCGCGCTCGTTCCTCGAGCAGCTCGCGACGGATGTGATCTGGGACGATCGGCACGCGCGCGCGATCCTCGGCGCGAAGGGCATCGCGTGCCCGCACTTCGAAGACTACGCGGGCGTGTTGGTCGAGTTCGTGCGCGCGGAGCAAGCGCGTCGTCGCGAGCGCGCGGAGGAGCTCACGTTCGAGATCGAGGACCTGCCGCTCGGGTGAGCCGGTCACGTGATCGTACGTGACGATCGTGATCGTGATCGTGATCGTGATCGTGACCGGCGACGTGACCGGCGACGTGACCGGCGACGTGACCGGCGACGACGACGTGGGCCTCACGACGGAGCCTTCGAGGCGGAGCCTTCGAGACGCCCTTCACGACCAGGGCGGCGCGACGAGCCGACGCTTCCCGTCCGCGCTCCGCAGGCCGTCCGGGCTCGGGCTCGTGTGGTCGCGATCCCAGAGCTGACACGTGACCTCACGGTGTTTCTGGTCGAGCCCTTCGCAATAGTTCGTGAAGAGGCAGCGTCGGACTTCTTCGCCTCTTCCCTCGCGGATCTTCCGAAAGAAATCCGGATCCGCGAGTGCCTGGCGCGCGCACGCGACCACGTCGGCTTCGCCGCGCTCGAGGATCGACTCCGCTTGCCACGGCGACGCGATGCCACCCGCGGTGACGACCGGCGTGTCGAAGCCGGCCGCCCGGAGGTCGGCGCGGATGGCGGCCGCCAGGGGCACGTTGCGACCGAAGGGGCCGGGCGGGCCGATCTTGGTGGTCGGCATGCACTCGTGGCCGCTCGGGCCGGTGTAGGGGTACGCGGCCTCGCCGACCGGCGGCTGCTTGGCGTCCTCGAACTTGCCGCCCTTGGAGATCGAGAGGAAGTCGAAGCCCGCGCGCGCGAAGCACAGCGCGTAATGGCGCGCGTCGTCGAGGTCGGAGCCGTCCTCGAGGTGCTCGTGCCCGAGAAAGCGCGCTCCGACCGTGAATTTCGGGCCGACCGCGGCTCGAACGGCCGCGTGGACTTCGAGCGGCAGCCGCACGCGACCTTCGCGATCCCCGCCGTAGCCGTCCGCGCGATCGTTCTTGCGCGAGAGGAAGCTCGCCATCGTGTAGGCGTGCGCGTAGTGCAGCTCGACTCCGTCGAAGCCGGCGCGGCGCGCGCGATCGGCGGCGGCCGCGAAGAGCTCGGGCAAGACGCGCGGCAGCTCCCGCACGTGCGGGAGGTGCACGTCCGTGACGCGCTCGCGCTGACCCATGCGCAGCGACTCGAGCTCGCGCGGCGGAAGCCAGCGCGCGTGATCGTCGGGGGAGGCCGCGACGAGCGCTTCGCGGAGCTCGGGCTCGGGGAGGTCTGCGAGCTCGGCGGGGAGGCGCGCGCGGAGCGGGTCGTCGATCTTCAAAAAACGTCGAAAGAAGACCGCGGGATCGGGGCGTCGTTTGATGGAGAGAAAGTCGATGATCTGCAAGAAGAGTCGCGTTTGTCCGTTCGAGGCTTCACGGACCGCGCGGACGAGCCGCTCGAGGCCTGGCAGGAACCGGTCGTGCCCCACGCGAAGCAACGGCCCGCTCGGGACGTCGCGGATGCCGGTCGCCTCGACCACGATCGCGCCCGGGCGGCCTTCGGCGAAGCGGCGGTACCACGCGATCACCGCGTCGGTGACCTCGCCCTCCGGGCTCGCGCGCCAGGGGACCATCGCGGGGATCCAGGTCCGCTCGCGCAGGTGGAGGCGACCCACCTCGAGCGGCGCGAACCAGCGCGACACCGCGGCTTGGTCGCGCGTCGGCCAACGCTCGATCGGCAGGAGGGCGAGGCGGCGGCGGTCGACCATGCGGGCGCCGGACTATCAAGCCGCGGTCTTCGCGCGAAGGGTGCTTCTCACAGCGCAGCGCCGAAGCGTACGAGGATCGCGTCCATCGCCCGAGTGCATGCACCGATCACGAGCTCGCGGGGCCTCGGGAGGTCGCGTCGAGCGACCACGAGCGGGAACGTCGCCGCGAGCGTGACGTCGTCGTGGCCGACGACGACGCACGTGCGCCTCACGGGTACGCGAGATCGATCTCCATCCCGAGCCGTACGCGGCGGATGCGGGGACGGCGGCGGCGGGTGGCGCGACGCGGCGTCTCGCTAGCGGCGCTCACCTCGGAGCCCGAGGTCCCTGCCGTCGGGGTCGTCGCTTCGGCCACTTCGGGGGGCGTCGGCTCGGCTCCCTCGGGGGTCGGCTGGGGCGTCGGCTCGGGTGTCGGCTCGGGCAGCGCGAGCGTGGGCAGGCGCACCTCGGTGTCTCGACGGAAGATCCCGTCGTAGCGCCAGACCTCGCGCTCCCCCACCAGCGCGCGCACGTGGTGCACCTCGTCGCTCGGGAGCACGCGGAGCGCGTCGCCGTCGAGCCGCCCGCCGTCGACCTCCAGCACGACGCCCGTGGGCACGTCGAGAAAGCGCACCGTGACCGGCTCGGGCGCCGCCGGCGGGGGCGGGACGGGGGCCACCTCGACGATCACCGGCGGCGTCGCGACCGGCGTCGCTTCGGGTCGCCGCACCGCGAGCACCGTGACACCGAACGCGAGGCCGACGAGCGCGATGGACGCCGTGACCAGCCCCGCCGCGCGGCGCGAGGGACGCGGAGAGATCGTCGACGTGATCTCCGGTGGAGGCGGCAAGGGCGCGGACGGATCGCGACGCTCCTGCGCGCCCGAGGGGGTGTGCTCGATGCCGACGAGGTGGAGCTCGTCGGTGGGGATCGGCTCTGCGTCGTCGTCGTGTCCGCGATCGGCCGCGTAGAACGCTTCGTCCTCTTGCACCGGCACCGCGTGCGCGAGCAGTCCGCGGACGAGCCGCGCTTCGGAGCCTCCGTCGACGGAGGCGAGCCACGCCCGCAGCGCGTTCGCGAGGCTCTCGCAACTGTCGAAGCGATCGGTCGGGCTCTTGCGGAGCGCCTTCATGACGATGCGCTCGAGCACGTCGGGGCACGGCCGCACGCTCGACGGCTTCGGCGTCTTCTCGTGGAACATCGCCTGCATCGTCAGGATCGGATCGTCCCGCGCGAAGAGCCGCTGACCGGTGACCATCTCCCAGAGCACGATGCCGAGCGCGAACTGATCCGCACGACCGTCGACGTCCTTTCCGCGCGCCTGCTCGGGCGCCATGTACGGCAGCTTCCCCTTGATGACGCCGCTCTCCGTGCGGGTCTGTTGGTAGGCGCTCTTCGCGATGCCGAAGTCGAGCACCCGCACGTGCCCCTCGCGCGTGAGGAAGAGGTTGTGCGGAGAGATGTCGCGGTGGACGAGGTCGAGCGGCTGCCCCGCGCGATCGCGCTTGCGGTGTGCGTAGTCGAGCCCGGACGCGGCCTGCGCGATCACGGCCGCCGCGGCTTCGGGGGGCACGGCCTCGCCCGTCGCGCCGAGCCGCATGAGGACCGTCCAGAGATCGCGCCCCTTGAGGAACTCCATGACGAGGCAGGGCCGACCCTCCAGCCGCGTGACGTCGTGGATGTGCACGATGTTCGGGTGCGAGAGCATCGCGGCCACGCGGGCCTCGCGCAGGAACATCTCGACGAAGCGTTCGTCCTCCGCGAGGTGCGGGAGGATGGCCTTGATGACGACGGGGCGCGTCAGCGCGTCGCCCATGCGTTGGGCGGCGAGGAAGACCTCGGCCATTCCGCCCGTGCCGAGCTTGCGAACCAGGCGGTACTGCCCGAGCGATTCCGCCTTGAACGCCGACATCGTCGTGATCGGGAACTGCCGTTTTGGAGCCGGCCGCCAGGCCGAGCGACCCGCGGCAACGTGAGCGTCGCCGTCAGGCGACCGAACCATGAAACTGCCGTTTTGGAGCCGGCCGCCAGGCCCGAGCGACCCGCGGCAACGTGAGCGTCGCCGTCCGGCGACCGAACCCTCGAACTGTCCGTGAGCGGCGCTCGGAAGGCAAGCCGGTGACGAGTCGGGGGCGACGTTCGGCCCGCCGCACCGCTGGAGCACCTCAGGTGCGGGGGCGATCGGCCGCGAAGGCTCCCCAGCTCGGCAGCGCGTGGCCCGCGGCCTGCGCGAACAAACCGTCGAGCCACTCGCATGCTTGCCGAGGGGTCGCGAAGGTCTGCATCGGCACCGGCGGCGGGGTGAGCCACGTGATCGCGGTGAGCATCCCGCGAAGGATCGCGGACTCGAAGACGAGCGCGTTGGCGACGTTGAAGCGCTTCGAGAGCGCGGCGTCCTCCGCCATGACCTCGGCGGCGCGTTTGCGCTGGGCGGCGTTCGGTGTGCCCGCGCCGCGCGCATCCGTGAGCGTCACGTAGCGCTCACGACGGGCGGGGAAGCTGCGAACGTGCGCGAGGTAGGCCTCCCACTCCGCGTCCGACCACTCCGCGGGCAAGGAGACCACCACGAGCGGAAAGCTCGACTCGTCGACCCGAATCACGCCGACGTCGTACCGCGGCTCGGCGCGCGAGAGAAGCGGGTCCGTTCCGTCCTTGCCCGTCCACGAGATCCTCGGACCCAGCGCATCGGCTTCGTCCGTCGACCGATGCGCATCCGCCGCCGCGCGCGTCGGTCGAATCTGTCGTTCGCCAGCGAATCGCGGTATGGGAAACGCGATGACCGAGCCCACCGAGGCGACCGCGCCGACGGCTTCGACCGAAACACCCGCCGATCCGTCCGACGCGCTGCTGACGATCCGGCAGCTCCGTACGTACTTCCACTCCGACGAAGGCGTGGTGAAGGCGGTCGACGGCATCGACCTCACGCTTCGTCGCGGGCGCACCCTCGGCGTCGTCGGCGAGTCGGGCTCCGGCAAATCCGTCACGAGCTTGTCCGTGATGCGGCTCCTGCCCGAGATCGCGGGTCGCATCGAGGGCGGCTCGATCTCCTTCCTCGGCAAGGATCTCGTGAGGCTCCCGCGCAAGGAGATGCAGAAGCTCCGCGGCAAGGAGCTCGCGATGATCTTCCAAGAGCCGGGCACCTCGCTGAACCCGGTGCATCGCGTCGGTGATCAGGTCGCGGAGTCGATCCGTCTGCACCTCGGGCTCTCCAAGAAGGACGCGCGCGATCGCGTGGTGAAGCTCTTCGAGGAGGTCGGCATCCCCGATCCGGCGCGGCGGCTCGAGAGCTATCCGCACGAGATGAGCGGCGGCCAGAAGCAGCGCGTGATGATCGCGATGGCGCTCTCTTGCGATCCGAAGCTGCTCATCGCCGACGAGCCGACCACCGCGCTCGACGTGACGATCCAAGCGCAGATCCTGGAGCTCATCCGCAAGCTCCGCGACGAGCGCGGCATGGGCATCCTCTTCATCACGCACGACCTCGGGGTGATCGCGGAGATCGCAGACGACGTGGCGGTGATGTACCGCGGCGAGCTCATGGAGGCGGGACCGGTGGAGGCGATCTTCACCGCGCCGAAGCACCCGTACACCAAGGGCCTGCTCGCGTGTCGCCCGCGCCTCGACACGAAGTGGCGGCGCCTCCCGACGGTGGCGGACTTCATGGTCGTCACCGAGGAGCCCTCGAAGGAGGGCGGCAAGCTCACGATCACGGAGAAGAAGCTCGAAGACGAGACGCGCTTCGAGCGTGGACGCGGTCGCGTGCTGCATCCGAAGAAGACGTTGATCGAGCTCGGCTACGATCCCGCGACCGACTTCTCCACCGGGTCGGCGGGGTCAGCCGCCGACTTCGATCCCGGCGCGGACGCGACGTTCGTCGAAGAGGGGGCGCAGCCGCTGCTCTCGGTTCGCGATCTGAAGGTCTGGTTCCCGATCAAGAAGGGAGTCCTGCAGCGCACGGTCGATCACGTGAAGGCGGTCGACGGAGTGAGCTTCGACGTCTACCGCGGGCAGACCCTCGGGCTCGTCGGCGAGAGCGGCTGCGGCAAGACGACGACGGGTCGCGCGGTGCTGCGCCTGCAGGAGAAGACCGGCGGCTCGATTCGCTTCGACGGCGTCGACGTCCACACGCTGGCGGGTGACGCGCTCCGCAAGTGGCGGCGCCGCATTCAAATCGTGTTTCAGGATCCCTACGGCTCGCTCAATCCGCGCATGCGCGTGGTCGCGATGCTCACCGAGGCGATGCAGATCCACGGGCTCGGCGTTTCCCACGAGGCGCGGGTGAAGCGGGCGGAGAAGCTGCTCGACGAGGTCGGCCTGAAGAAGGAGCACCTCTCGCGTTATCCGCACGAGTTCTCGGGCGGCCAGCGGCAGCGCCTCGGCATCGCGCGCGCGCTCGCGGTGGAGCCCGATCTGATCGTCTGCGACGAGAGCGTCTCCGCCCTCGACGTGAGCGTGCAGGCGCAGGTGCTGAACCTGCTGCGCGATCTGCAAGAGCAGCGCGGGCTCACCTACGTGTTCATCAGCCACGAGTGGAGATGGGACCGAGCGAGGCCATCTACGCGAAGCCGCGCGAGGACTACACGCGTCGGCTCGTCGAGGCGATCCCGGACGACTCGATCGAGAACGTGCGACGGCGACAGCGCGAGCGCGAAGCATCGGCGAAGAAGCGCGCGGTGTCGTGAGCGCGGTGTCGTGAGCGCGGTGTCGTGAGCGCGGTGTCGTGAGCGCGGTGTCGTGGGCGCGGTGTCGTGAGCGCGGTGTCGTGAGCGCGGTGTCGTGAGCGCGGTGTCGTGAGCGGTGAGCGCGGTGTCGTGAGCGCGGTGTCGTGAGCGCGGTGTCCGCCACGCTGCCCGGCTCGAGAACGGCGTCGGTGCGAGGCTACGGCCGTCGGCGGCAGCCCTCGCTCATGCGCCGCATCGTCACATGCCCAGGACGTCGGCGTGGCAACGCGCGACGCTGCGAGCGTACTTTTCGCCCAACGCTTGCGTGGCCCGATGCTTGCTCGGCGTCGCGCCGCCAGACCCTCGGATCTGCTCGCGTTTTTCGAGCGATCGCGTGATAGCCTCGGCACCGCGCGCTCGGCGCGCACGAGAGGGAGAACATGCTTCGACACTCGACTCGACTCCTCGGAGGGCTCGCGCTGCTCGCGACGATCGCGATGAGCGCGCCCGCGGCCGCCCAAGCGCCGATCCCCGTCAACATCGAGAGCACGCCGCCTGGCGCGACGGTGCACCTCGACGACGAGAACGCGGCCCCGCTCGGCGTCACGCCGTTGCGCCGCGTCCGCATCCCGCGCGGTCAACACACGCTCATCTTCAAGAAGACCGCGCACCAGACACAGCGCCTGTCCATCAACGTCCGTCGACGCAACGAGACCTTCCGCTCGACGCTGCCGCCGCTCGGCGTGATCACGATCACCGCCGGCAACGGCGACGCGACGGGCGCCGCGGTGAAGATCGACGGACAGTCGATCGGCAACGTGCCCACCACCCACGAGGTGCAGCCGGGCCGGCACATGGTGCAGGTCGGCCGCGAGGGCTTCGTGACGTTCACGCAGTGGGTCGAGGTCGCGGGCGGGCAGGTGCTGACGATGCCGGTGCTGCTCGAGCGCGAGGCGCCGCGCACCGGCTCGATCCTCGTCGCGGCCGACGTGAGCGGAGCGACGGTGCTCGTCGACGGCGAAGAGCGCGGCCAGACGCCGACCATCGTGGAGAACCTGAGCGAGGGCGATCACCTCGTGGTCGTGCGTTCGACCGAAGCGGGCATGCAGCCGCATCAGCAGACGGTGCGCGTGATCGCGGCGCAGCGCGCGGTGGTGAACGCCACGCTGCGTCCCGCGCCGCCGGAGGGTGGATCGCTGCGCGTGCTCGCGAACGCACCGGGCGCGGTGATCTTCCTCGACGGGGAGGCGCTCGGCGAGGCGCCCGCCACCGCCGAGGGCGTCTCGCCGGGCGAGCACATCGTCGAGGCGCGCGCGGAGGGGTTCCAGCCGCTCCAGCAGCCGGTGACGATCGAGCAAGGTCGTCAGCGCGTGCTCAGCCTCGAGCTGCAGCGCGTGCAGCTCGCGCCCGGGCGCGTGATCGTGAACGCGAACGTCGCGGGCACCACGGTGCTCGTGGACGGCGAGGAGCGCGGCAGCGCGCCGGTGGTGGTCGAGGAGCTGCCCGCGGGCACGCACGCGATCATCGTGCGCGCGGCGGGACACCGCGAGTTCCGCACCACCTGCGAGACCGCGCCGGGCCGCAACTGCGAGCTGAACGTGGAGCTGAACGTGCTCGGCGCGCCGGTGCGCGTGAGCGCGAACGTGCGCGACGCGGAGCTCTTCGTGGACGGCGAGCGCGTCGGACCGGTGCCCTTCGAGGGCGACATCCCGTCCGGCTCGCACGTGATCGAGGTGCGTGCCGCGGGTTACCGCGCGTACGTCGCGCAGACGATCTTCGCGGCGGACGACGAGCCGCGCGTGATCGAGGCGACGCTCGTGCGCGAGGGCGAGCTGACGCCGGAGGAGGTCGCGGAGCGCGAAGCGTCGCGGCGCGAGCGTCATCAGCAGGCGGTCGCGCGCTCCGGCGTGCCGCTGCCGGACGATCTCGCGCTCCTCGATTTCAGCCTCGGCTGGCCGTACGTCTTCGAGGCGCGCCTCGGCATCGGCATCTTCGACTGGCTCGAAGCCGGCGTGGGCCTGCGCACCTTCGTGCGCCTCACGGAGTTCGAAGGCCGCGTGAAGGCGGGCTGGCGTCCGGTTCCGCAGTTCAGCTTCGGTGCGCAGCTCCGCCTCGGCGGCGGCATCGGCCCGAACCGCGACGCGACCCAAGCGGAGCGCGACGCCGCGCCTCCCGGTGAAGAAGCAGGCGGTCACCCGACCAACAGCTTCTACACGAGCATCGAAGGTCTCCTCTCGCTCCACTTCCTGCGCGCGGGCAACTTCACGCTGTGGGCCGGCTTCGACTTCCACTCGGATCGTTGGGATTGGAACGCGGCCAACGCGGACTGTCGCTCGCGAAACGGCTGCATGGACGGCATGTCGATCCGCGGCGACGACGGAACGCTCGGCACGATCGTCGGCCGTCAGAACCTCGCGCGCTTCCGCGTCGGTGGCTCGCTCGAGTTCATCGTCAGCAAGAACTGGAACGTGTGGGGCTCGTTCGAGGGCGCGTTCGGCAACCCGCGCCGCGTGCTCGGCGACGTCTTCGGCGGCAACAACGAAGACCTCCAGCTCTACTCGCGCCTCGGCATGACCTACAAGTTCGACGTCGCGCGAGACTGAAAGAGAGACGAGGGAGTCGTCCTCGAGAAGCGCCGCGGCCCCGAGGTCGCGGCGCTTCGTGTTCGCGGCGCGCAGCGTGGCGGTTCGTCGACGTGATCGTGGTCGTGGTCGTGGTCGGCGACGTGAGCGGCGACGAGGACTCGTGAGTGCGAGCGACGCGCGTCCACGAGACGTATCCCGACGAGCTCGGTTCCCTTTGCGCGCACCCCACGCGTCCGCTACCCGGGCGCCCATGCTCGACGATCGCGACGCGGTGCGTGCGCAGCTCGGTCGCCCGCTGCGGGGTGAGAGCGAGGTGGTGCGGCGTTGTTCGCTGCGCCTGCCGATCGTGGTCGCGGTGCCGCCCGTGCTCGCCTCGGGGGAGCCGTTCCCCACGCGCTACTGGCTCACGTGTCCGCTCGCGCGCAAGCGCATCGGCCGCCTCGAGAACGCGAACGGCGTGCGGCACTTCGACGAGCGCGTGGCGCGCGATGCCGTGTTCGCGGAGGCGCTGCGCGCGGCGCACGAGGCGTACGCGAGCGCGCGCGACGAGCTGATCTCGGACGACGCCACGCGGCGCCCACGCGGCGGCATCGCGGGCATCGATCCGAGCGGCGGCGTGGTCGGCGTCAAATGCCTCCACGCGCACTTCGCGCACCACGCTGCGGGCGGCACCAACCCCGTCGGCGCCGCCATCGCGCCTTTCGTGGAGCCGCTCGAGTGCACGCGCCCGTGCGTCGGCGAGGGCGCGTGGAGCGAGCCCCCGCATCCGGTCTCCGGACCCGGCGGCGATCCACGAGCCGCGTTCGACGACGAGCGCGAGCGTGAGCGTTGACGTTGCCTCAGCCCAGCTCCGGTTGACGCACGCCGCGTGCGCCGATCAGAGTGTGCGCGTGCACTCCCAGGCCGTGACCGCGGTGGCTCCGCGTCCTCTGATCCGCTCTCGGGTCGCCTGGTCGATCTTCTTCACCGTCGCGACCGCGGTCGTCGTCACCGCCGCGATGCTCACCCCGAGCCCGCTCGGCCACGGAACCCACACACAGCTCGGCCTCCCGCCTTGCGGCTTCCTCTCGTTCACCGGCGTGCCCTGCCCCGGTTGCGGCCTCACCACCTCCTTCGCGCACATGGTGCGCTTCGAGGTCGTCGGCGCCGCGCGCGCGAACCCGTTCGGGGTCCCGCTCTTCCTCGTCACCTTCTTCAGCATCCCCATCTCCGCGCTCGGCCTCGTGCGCGGCTGGGGCGTGCTCGACACCCTCGACCGCATGCGCTTCGAGCGTGTCGCGATCCTGCTCGCGCTCTGCTCGATCGTGAGCTGGGGCATGCGCCTGCTCTCGGTCGCGCTGCACTGAGGCCGACCGACCGCGGCCGGCCCGTTGCGACCGCCCCGTCGCGACGAGTTGCGACCAGCCCGCGGCGCCCGGTCGCTGCGAGCGACCGCTCAGCAAGGCTCGACCGCGTCGATCGCCGCCGTCGCCCCGCCACCCGCGAGCCACGCGCAGCGATCGCGGCGTCGCGCTATCCTCGCCGAAGTCGTGCGGAGCAGGTCCGCGCGGAGCTCACGAGCAGCAGGGTGTTCGATCGCGTGCAGCCACCGGGGCGTGTCGCCCGTGCCTCGACGACGTGCGTCGCGCTCGCGCTCGTCTTGGCGTGCCTCGGCTGTCGCGAGCCCGAGGTCGCCACGCAGGTGCTCGTGCACGTGGACGTCGAGCCCGCGATGCAGGGGAGGGCGAACGCGCTGCGCCTGCGCGTGCGTCGCGCGGACGCCGAGCCGTGGACCCAGACCGAGCCACTCGCGCGGCTGCGCTGGCCGACCACCCTCCCGCTCGAGCCGCGCGATGGGGACGCGACTCGGCGCTTCGACGTCGAAGCGGAGCTGCTCGCGCCCGACGGTACGGTGCTCGTGCGCGAGCGCGCGCTCGGTGGCTACGTCGAAGGCGAACGTCGCCACGTCACCCTCCGGCTCACGGAAGCCTGCGAGGCGATCGTGTGCGGCGCGCTCGAGACCTGCGTGGAAGGTGTGTGCGAGGGGGCGTGCGTTCGGCCGACCGCCGCGCGCACCGAGACCCGCTCGCTCCCCGAGCGCTGCGTGGATCTCGACGCCGGAGTCGACGGCGGCTTCGACGCGAGCCTCGACGCCGAGCTCGACGCCGAGCTCGACGACGCGGCGCTCGACGCGGACGATGCCGCGCTCGACGCGAGTGAGGACGCCGGCCCCGACGGAGGCACCTGCGCGCCGGTGGTGACCTTCGACCTCGCGCCGAACCATCTCTGCGTGCTGCTCGACGGCGGCATCCTGCGCTGCTCCGGCGCGAACGGTCGCGGCGCGCTCGGCATCGGATCGCGCGCCGCCATCGAGGGATTCGCGTCGCCCGTCGCGGGCGGGCCGTGGCGCGAGCTCGTGGTCGGTGAGCGGAGCACCTGCGCGCTCGCCGGCAACGAGCTCTTTTGTTGGGGCGACGATCCTGGACGCCTCGGCCTCACCGACGTCGAAGCCGACACCACGCGTCCGCAGCGCGTCCTCGGCGCGGGGGGCGTCACGCTCTTCCGTCGCGCGTCGATCGGCGCCGGCCATGGCTGCGCGCCGCGGTTCTCGGATCCCCCGAGCGTCTACTGCTTCGGCCGCAACGACTTCTCGCAATCCGGCGGAGAGCTCTCCGCGACCCTCGTCGCACCAGCGGCGTCGCCCATGCTCGGCTCCGCGTTCTCGGTGAGCGCGGGCGATCGCCACACCTGCGCGATCCGCACGACGACTCCGAGCGTCGTGTGTTGGGGCGACAACGACTTCGGCCAGCTCGGCGTCGCGTCCGCGACCACCGAGACCGCGGGCGTCCCGCAATCCGCGATGCTCCGCGCGTTCTCCATCGCGGCCGGCGCGACCTTCACCTGCGCGCTCCGCGATCCCGACCGACGCCCCGTGTGCTTCGGCGACAACCGCAACTCGCAGTGCGGCGCGAGCGTGCAGCGCGAGGTGAGCCGCACGGTGGTTCCGCTCGATGCCGCGATCGTGCCGAGCGGGATCGACGCGGGCGACGCGCACGCGTGTGTGGTCTCCGAGGACGGAGAGATCTGGTGTTGGGGATCGAACGCGGCCGGCCAGCTCGGCACGGGCGTCGACGCGGGCCCGAGCACCGCCATGCCGCGCCGCGCGCTCGGCGACGGCTACGTCGAGGTCCACGCGGCCGCCGATCGAACGTGCGGCCTGCGCGCGGACGGCTCGCTGTGGTGTTGGGGCCGCGGCGACGGAACGCCGCGTGTGCTCTGCGTCGAGTGATGTGCCGTCGGCGTCGCGACCACGAGGCACGAGGCACGAGGCACGA
>JALOQC010000273.1 GCA_025453555.1 Myxococcota bacterium
GGCAGCCTCGCGCTCGGCCTCGGCTTCTACTCCGAAGGTTGGCTCAACCGCCCCCAAGCCGGCCTCGCGACCGCGCTCGCGCTCGGCGTGTTCGTCGCGTACTCGTTGCCCCCGCTGAAGCTCAACTACCGCGGCGGCGGCGAGCTGCTCGAAGGAGTGGGCGTCGGCCTGGTGCTCCCGTGGCTGCAGGCCTACCTCCAAGGCGGCCTCGGCGCGTTCGATCTCGCCTGGCTCCCGCGGGCTTGGCCGGTGCTCTTCGGCCTCGCGCTGCTCGCCTTCGCGAGCGCGGTGGCGAGCGGGCTCTCCGACGAGGTCAGCGATCGGCAAGGCGGCAAGCGCACCTTCACGACGATGCTCGGCAACGCCGGCGCGCGACGTCTCTGCGAGCTGCTCGTCGCGCTCGCGGCGGGTGCGTGGTTGCTCGCCGGCTTCGTGGCCGAGCACGTCCCGCTCGTCGTCACGCTGGTGCCCGTGCTGATCCTGCTCTACCGCCTGCGCCAGATGTGGGCCGCGAGCACCGACGCCGTGACCAACGCGTTCCCCGCGCAGGCGCACTACAAGAACCTCCTACACCGCGCGATCGGCAGCGGCGCGGAGCTGCTCGGCGTCTCGCTCTTCGTCGAGCGCGCGTTCTTCTCGTGAGCGGCGCCGCGCAATCGCGTGACCCGTCGATCCGCACGTGCGAGAACCCCGCGTGAGCCCCCGTAAGCACAACGGTGAGCACAACGGTGAGCCGAACCGCGACCCGAACCGCGCGCGCGCCCGCCTCGTGGCGTTCGACGCCGAGCTCGACGCGCACGCCCCGCGTCTCACCCTCGCGCCCGATCGCGAGCGCGCGACCTCTCTCCTCGAGCTCTTCGAGCGTGAGCCCTTCGACGACGACGGACTCCGTGCGGACTTCGGTCACGCGCTCGACCGCATCACGCGCGCGATGCACGACGCCTTTCCGGAGAACCTCTTCTGGGATCTCGACGCGCTAGCCCACCGGCTCGCGCGCACGGGTCGCGAGGAGGGCCCGCGCGCGATGATCGCGCAGAGCGCGCTCGTGGCCGCGATGCAGCACCTCTTCGGCCGCGAGACCCCCATCGCGTTCCAATACACGCACGACTTCGTCTACGGCTTCGACTGGGCGAAGTGGGTGCGTCGCGATCCGAGCGCGCACGCGAACGTCGGCCCCTTCGACGCACGTTTCCTCGACTCGATGTGGCGCCGCGGCCACGAGCTGCTCGTGCTCATCGCGAACGACGACGACGAGTACCCGAAGCTGCGCGGACGCAAAGCCCGCAACCCCTTCGGCTTCGAGCGCGATCCCGAGCACGAGCGCCGCATCTACCGGGAGCGCGAGCCGCGCGGCCAATGGGATCGACCGTTCCGCGAGCTGCGCGAGGAGCGCGCGCGAGCGTTGGGCCTGCCGACGCGAACCTGACCGAGGAACCGAAGCACGACGAAGCGACACGCGACCCGCTCGCGTGACGGACACGTGACACGCGCAACAGTTGCGCGTCGACGACGGCGAAGCCGCGTCGCGAGCGAGGCTCACTGGCATCCTCGGAGCGATGACGAAGCGCCGTTCGGCCTCGCCGATTCACACGTCGTGGCTTCTCCTCGCGCTCCTGAGCTGCTCGTCGTCCGCGACGCAGCTCGTCGTGGTGGTCGACACGGACTACGCGGTCCCGCGTGAGCTGGACACGATCCGCTTCGAGATCACCGGGCCCGCAGGCATGGCGCAGACGGTCACGCAGAGCGTCGGCGAAGAAGACGATCCTTCGCTGCCGCTCACCCTCACGCTCGTGCCCGCGGGTGACGCGCTCGGCCCCGTGAACCTCATGGTGACCGGCCTGCGCGGCACCACCGAGCTCGTCGAGCGTCGCGCCGTCGCCACCCTCGAGCGCGGCGAGTCGTCGATGCTCTACCTCTTCCTCGGGCGCGTCTGCGCGGACCGAGACTGCGGGGCCGGCACGTGCCGCTGCGGGACGTGCGGCGCCCTCGACGAAGACGAGCTCGAGCCCTGGCGCGGAACGCCACGCCGCGGCGATCCCTGCACGACGGGCGACGGTGGGCTCGGTGACGCGGGCCCGCGCGACGGAGGACCCGACGCGGGCCCCGCCCCGTGCGACGACGACTTCGACTGCTTCGACGGCGTCGACTGCACCACCGATCGCTGCGACGAGGGCACGTGCACGAACGCGCCCGACGACGCGCAATGCACCGAGAGCGAAGGCGGCCGCTGCGACGTTTCGACCGGCTGCCAATACGGGAGCTGCACGAGCGCGACCTGCACGGCGGGTCCCTGTCAGACCGCGCGCTGCGACGGCGACGTGTGCCTTCGCGAGTCCACCTGCGGCGAAGGCGAGTCGTGCTGCGGGAACGCCTGCGTCGCGATCGGATGCGACGACGGAATCGCCTGCACCCTCGATCGCTGCGGCGCCGAAGGCTGCGAGCACATGCCGGTCGACGCGCTCTGCGACGACGACGTGATCTGCACCGACGACGCTTGTGATCCGACCCGCGGCTGCGTGACCACGAACAACACCGAGCCCTGCAGCGACGGCGTCTTCTGCAACGGCGCGGACACCTGCGCGGGCGGCACGTGCTCGATGCACGCCGGCAACCCGTGCCCGAGCGGCGCGAGCATGTGCAACGAAGCTTCGTCGACGTGCGCATGCGCGAACGACGGCGAGTGCCCCGTCGACACCTTCTCGGGGTGGAGCAGCTGCGACTTCGGCAGCGACGTCTGCACCCTCACCGGCTCTCAATCGCGTCAGCGCACGAGCTATCGCTGCATGGGCGGTACCTGCATGCCGTCCACCACGACGGAGACGCAGTCGTGCATGCGCCCGTCGACCAACGGCGTGCCGTGTGGAACCCCGACCTTCGGCACGCCCACGTCCTGCAGCTTCGTCAGCGAGTGCGCGGAGTCCGGCTCGCGCACCCGGCCGCGCACCGACTTCACGTGCAGCGGCGGCGCGTGCGCGACGACGATGACGAGCGTGGTCGAGGGTTGCTCGCGCACGACGATGGGCAACGCGTGCGCGAGCGACGGGCTCTTCTGCAACGGCACGGAGAGCTGCACGGGCGGCGCATGCACTGCGCACTCCGGATCGCCCTGTCCCGGCGGGGTTTCCTGCGACGAAGGCGCCGACCGCTGCGTGTGCGGCGGCTTCGGCGAGCCCTGCTGTGCGGGCAACACGTGCAGCGTCGGGGCGTGTCTGACCGGCAAGTGCGCGACCTTCGGCGGCGTGTACGCGCTCGAAGGCGACGAGAGCATGAATTGTGTCGGCAACCCGCTCACCGGCGGTACCTGCGCGTGCCCGAGCGGCTTCACCGCGCAGCTCGTACAGGACTTCGACGGCAACGTCGACGAAGGCCAAGGCTGGGAGACGTTGATGTACGTCTGCCACGCCCCGACCACCGGCACGGCCGCCGACTACCGCGGCTCCCACGGTCGCGTGCTCGGCCTGCCCTCGGGCTCCGGCTGCGCGACGTCGTGCAACGCGTCCAACCCCTACGGCGGCGGCTGCGCGTGCCCCGCGCCCGCGACATCGGACACTCGCCTCGGCGTGCACTACCAGAACGGCACGCCCCTCGACTGCCAGCGCGAGATGACGTTCTGCCGCAACGCCTCGGTCGCGCCGCTCACGTACGGCGGCAACTTCCGCCAGCTCACGGACATTGGCACCGTCTGCCAAGAGATCCCACTCGGATCGCGGTGTGAGCCGAACCCCATCGGCGGCGCGTGCGCATGCCCGGCGGGATTCACCGCGGTGAACATGACCTCGATGATGCCGCACACGGATCCCGCGCGGCTCGCGTCCAATTGGTTCTGTCGCGCGACCCTCACGTTCTGCGTGCGACTGCCCCCGTGAAGCGCGCGTGACCGAATGACCACCCCGCGCGCGCGACGGCGTGAGGGCGGAGGCGAGGTACCCCCACCGCGACGTCGTGACGGCAACGGAGGCGAGGTAACCGCGACGTCGTGAGCCGCGTCACCACCACGCGAGCTGGTGAGGCGTCACCACCACGCGAGCACGAGCTGCGCGAGCACGATCTTCGCGACCGTCGCGATGGGGAAGATCGCGGTGTAACCGAGGCGCGGTAGATCGTTGTGCGCTTGTTCGTGCGCGAACACGAGCACGGCCGGCTGCGTGTGGAGGCCCGCGACCTCACCCGCGAGCACCGCGTACGGGATCTTCAGCACGAAGTGCCCCGCGAGGATCGTGGCCACGCTCGCGAGCGTGGTGAGCAGCGCGCCCGCACCGAGCACGCGAAGACCTTCCGCGCTGGCCGCGGTCGCGACGAACGCTTCGCCCGAGCGCAGCCCGACGCCCGCGAGGAAGAGCAGCAGCCCCCACTGCCGCAGCGTGATGCTCGCCGCGTACGGCAACGCCCACACCAGGGGGCCCGTGCGCCCCACCCGCCCGAGCACGAGCCCCGCGAGCAGCGGACCGCCCGCGACCCCGAGCTCGAACGAGCCGCCGCCCGGCAGCGGGATCGGGATCGCGCCGATGCCGAGCCCGAGCACGATGCCGAGCCCGAACGTGAGCGCGTCGATCTCCGAGAGCGCGTGGTACGAGTCGCCGAAGAGCTTCGCGAGCTCCGGCATGCGCTCGCGCGGAGCGACCACCCTCACACGATCGCCGAGCTCCAGCTCGGTGTCGTCATCGGGCAGCAGCTCGATCTCGCCGCGCCGAATCCGCGTGACCGTCGCGCCGAAGCGCTCGATCAAACGCAGATCCGCGAGCGGCTTCTCCACCACCGCGGGCGCGCTCACGAACATGCGGCGGAAGTCGAGCACACGACGATCCAGATCGAGCTGCTCGTCGATGCCTTCGCCAATCAACGTCGCCGCGCGCGTGACCTCCGCCTGCGGTCCGACCACCGTCACGACGTCGCCCGCGCGCAGTGTCTCCTGCGGGCTCGGCACCTGCGGCGCCGCGTCGCCTCGCACGAGCCGCGCGAACCGAACGCGCAGCCCGTGCGTCGCGTCTTCGAAGCTCCGCCCCGCGAGCGGCGCGCCCTCCAGCACGCGCACCGTCGCGTTCACCAGCACTTCCCCGAGCGCGCCCGGCTCCAGGCGGCTCACACGATCCGGCTGCCACGACGCGCGGAGCACGCGCCGCAAGAAGAGCAACGCGAGCAAGACCCCGAGCACACCGAAGGGATACGCGACCGAGTACGCGACCACCGGCGCGTGCGCCTCCACCGTCCCCTCGAGCCGCTCCACCACCGAGGCGAGCGCGGGTGTGTTCGTGAGCGAGCCGCAGAAGAGCCCCGCCGAGGTCGCCGCGCCGAGCCCGAGCGCGTGACCGAGCCCGATCGTCGCCGCCGCGACGCCCGAGAGCACCACGATCGCGAGCGTCCCGTCACGCAGCCCACGCCGCCGAAAGAGCGCGAAGAAGCCCGGCCCGCTGCTCAATCCGATCGCGTAGATGAAGAGCGCGAGCCCCATCTTCGGGATCAGCTCGGGGAGCTCGACGTGCCGCACGGTGGCCGAGAACGCGAGCCCCACGAAGAGCACCGCCGCGACCCCGAGCCCGACGCCACGGATCTTCACCTTGCCGAGCAGAAAGCCCAACGCCGCGACCACGAAGAGCGCGACGAGCGGCTCGTGCAACCAAGCGAGCAAGGCGTCCACACGCGCGAGGATGAAGCTGCGTGGATCGAGGTGCGAGCCGACGGGAAGGCAGCGAAGGTGAGCGTCGTATGCTCGGCGCATGTCGACGTTCCACGGCGGTTATCTCGTCACCCGCATCGATCCGAACGTGCAGGAGCTCGCCCGACGCCCTGTGGCCGAGTACCTCCGGGCGGCAGGGATTCCGCTCGACGATCTGCGTCTCGCGTTCGCCACGCGCCGTGGCTCGCCGTGGTTGCTCGTGGCGCTGCGAGGCGGTCCAGCAGACGGAAAGGGCGGATGCTTCTTCCACTACGAGCACCTCGACCTCGGTGGCGCGATCGCGCGCGCCCTCGGCGCTCCGGTCGTCGCGTACGCCTACGAGAACCAGACCGGCTTCGAAGCGACGTCGAGCTTCGACGCGTCCGGGCGCGTGACCTCGCGCGAAGAGGCCGCCTGGGACGAGCTCGCCGAGGAACTCGGCGTCGTGCCAGGAACGCCGGACGCCGCGGAGCGCCTCCGTCGCGCCCTGCCGCTCGGTCGGCTGACCGGAGCCCACGCCGTCCCCCGTGCGCTGCTCGAAGACGCGCTCGCGTACGACACCCCCGCATGCGTCGTTCCGCTCGTCGGCGACGCCGATCCGAGCGCGCTCGCGCGCTACCTCGACGGACCGCTCCTGTCGCTCCCTCGTGCCCCACGCGTCGAGCCGGCCGCCACCACGAAGGTCTACTTCGACTCCGTCCTACTCGGCGAGGCCGAGCGGCTCTCCTCCGTGCTGGGTGTGTCGATCAGCGTGCTCTTCGCAGCGGCGTGGGAGCACGGCAAAGCGCGACTGTTCGAGACGAGCCCCGGTGTGGAAGGCGAGCCCTGCCTCCCCACGCCCGCGGCCTTTCCACCGACCGAGCTCGTGCTTCCGGACACGGCGCACGAGCTCGGCCCGCTGCAGGAAACGGACGGCAAGGTACTCACCGCTCTCGCGCTGGAACCTCGCGCAATCGGAGAGATCGAGGCCCTCGCCGCGCACCTCGACCGAACGAAGTCGTGGGTCCTGCGACGCGCGTGGCACCTGACGCGCGAGCGACTTCATGCTGCGAGCCGACCCCGATGAGGCAGAAGATGAACCCTGACGAGGTCCGCGAGAAGCTCGCCGAGCTCCGGCGGCTGGACCGCCGCTTTCGAGTCTTCGGAGCCAGCGGTCACCGCTACGAGCTCCGCCCTCCGCTGACGGATCGGCAGCTCGCCGCCGCCGAAGCGCAGTTCGGCGTGCGCTTCCCCGAGGACTACGCAGCGTTCTTGACCGAGATCGGCGCCGGCGGAGCGGGTCCTTCTTACGGAGTTTTTCCCCTCGTCGTCGAAGGTCAAACCTGGAAGTGGCTCGGAGACGGTGCCGACCTCACCGAAGACCTCGCGTCACCCTTCCCTCACGCCGCCCCCTGGAACCTCGACGGCCACCCCGTGTGGGACGCTGAGCCGACCGAAGAAGGCAGCCCCAGCGAGGAGGCCTTCGACGACGCCAACTCGGCGTGGCAGGACACGATCGACGCCCTGCTCTGGGATCCCCAGTGGACGCGAGGCGCGATCTGCCTCTGCCACCTCGGATGTGCCCTCCGGGAATGGCTCGTGGTGTCCGGGCCCGAGCGAGGAAACCTCTGGTACGACGGGCGCGCGGACTACTCGGGCCTCGGCCCGACGACGCGGGTCGGCCTGGAGCGCGTCACCTTCGCGCAGTGGTACGAGCATTGGCTCGAGGAGGCGCTCGAGTCCGCGCGCACGCTTCCGGCACCGTCCGGATGGTCGGGCGCGAAGCGGTGGCCCCGCACCTGACCGCGCGTCGTCCCGCTCACCCCGGGATGCTCAATCGCCCGAGCCTGCCCCACGCGGTGTCGAGCCGCTGGCGGCGCACCGCCCCCGCGAGGTCGAAGAGCGCGCGGTCGCGCTCGTAGCGGGTACGCGTGAGCTCGTCCGTGCGGTCCCAGGGCAGCTCGCTCACGAGCACGCGGAAGCGTTTCCACGCGCCGCCGAGCGCGACGTGGACTGCCGCGTCGAGGGGCTCCGCGAGGGCGAGCGCGAAGCACGAGGTCGCGAGCTCGCCGAGCGCTTCGAGCTGCTCGCGCGGCGCCTCCACGCGGCGCATCGCCTGCGCGACGTAGCCGATCGCCGCCGCCATCACGTGCAGGTCCTCGACCGTGCGGAAGGGTTTGACGTAGTCCTCGTAGCCGTCGCCTGGGAGCACCTCGTCGCGAGCCACGCGTGCGCCTTCGAGCAACAGCCGCGCGTGCGGGATCTCGGGCACGAAGGGCGACGCAGGGCCATCGACGAGCCGCACTCCGTCGCGATCCTTCGGGATGCGCACGAGCCGCAGCTTCTTTCGCTCGTGATCGTCGGTGCCGATGCACGCGACCACGAGCAGCTCCTCCGCGTGCGCCCCGAGGGTGACGAAGCTCTTCTCACCGACGAGGCGATACCGATCTTCCACCTCTTCGAGCCGCGTCTCCATCGCGCGCGGATGACCGCCACCCTTCTCGGTCGCGCAGAGCGCCGCGCGGTGTCCTTCGAGCGTCGGCACCAGATGCGTGAGCGCCTCCGTGTAGCCGGACGCGAACGCGTAGCCGAGGCGGTCCATCGCGAAGCCCGCCGCGAACGCGCGCCCGACCGTGGTCGCGTAGGGCTGCGCGACGCGTTGGTGGAGGGCCCACCACCCTTCGATGCCGGCGTCGTCCGAGAGCACGCTCGGGTGCGGCGGATCACCGAGGAGGAGGCGCAAGACGTCGACGAGCTCGGAGGCCATGGCGGGCGGCGCTTAGCACGCGAGCAAGGAGCGCGCTGGACGCCATCCACTGGGGCTTGCCACCCCCACGCACGAAAGATGGGGTCTCGCGTCCGCAGTTGGTCGCGCCAGCGTGGCGCGAAAGAGGGTCGGCAGACCCCTGGCCCACCGACATGAGCACCGCTCGCAAGTGTGCGGGATCACTCGATTGGGGTCCGTGGTACCCACGTTGCACAGCAACGCGCGCATGCGACACCGACTCGCGGCCCCTCTGGCATTCGTCCTCGCCTGTTCGGGCGAGATCGACGAGCCGACCGGGACGCCGACCCCCGGTCCCAACGGTCCTCCGTTGACCTGCGACGTACCCACCGTGCCCTCGGGCCCGATCCGCCGGCTCACGCGCGATCAATACGACCTGACCGTCCGCGACCTGCTGGGCGACACCACCACGCCCGCACGCGCCTTCCCGGCCGACGACGACTCGGAGGGCTTCTACGTCGGCGGTCAGGCGAGCAGCCTGCACGTCGAGCAGTGGGCCGCCGCCGCCGAAGCGCTCGCCGAGCGCGCGACCATGGATCTCGAAGCGCTCGTGCCCTGCGACGTCGCGGCCGCCTCCTGCGTCGACACCTTCCTCGAAGACTTCGCGACCCGCGCGTACCGACGCCCCGCCACCGCGGCAGAGGTCGGTCGGCTCCGCGCGGTCTTCGACGTCGGCTTCGAGAACGGCGGCTTCGTCAACGGCGCGAAGCTGGTCGTTCAGACGGTCCTTCAATCCCCGAACTTCCTCTACCACGTCGAGCTCGCTCCCGAAGGAGAGACCGAGGGCGCGATCGTTCCGGTCGAGGACTACGCGCTCGCCTCCCGCCTCTCGTACTTCCTCTGGGCCTCGATGCCGGACGCGACGCTGCTCGAAGCGGCCGCCGAAGGACGCCTGCGCACCGAGGAGGGCCTGCTCGAAGAGGCGCGCCGCATGCTCGCCGACGAAGACCGCGCGCGTTTCGGCACCCGCTCCTTCTACCGGCAGTGGCTCAAGCTCCAGGGCATCCCGAACCTCCAGAAGAACGACGAGCTCTATCCGCTCTTCTCGCGCGACGTCGCGGTCGCGCTCCAGACCTCGCTCGAGCTCTTCCTCGACGAGGTCTTCCAGAGCGGCGACATCGAGCAGCTCTACACCTCGAACGTCGGCTACGTGAACGCGACCATCGCGCCGATCTTCGGTCTCGACGCGGCCGACTTCGGCACGGACTTCGAGCGCGTGACGCTCGACCCCGCCCGGCGCGCGGGCCTCGTCACGCACCCCGCGATCATGGCGCTGCTCGGCAAGAGCAACCAGAGCGACCCGATCCACCGCGCGGTCTTCGTGCGCCAGAGCTTGCTCTGCCAGCACCTCCCGCCGCCTCCCGCGGATCTGACGATCACCGCGCCCGATCCCGCGCCCGGCCTGTCCACGCGCGAGCGCTTCGCCGAGCACAGCAGCAACCCGTCGTGCGCGGGCTGCCATCGTCTCCTCGACGGCGTCGGCTTCGGCTTCGAGCACTACGACGCGATCGGCGCGTGGCGCGACGAGGACGGCGGCCGCGCGGTCGACGCGACCGGCGAGGTGCACGGCACGTTCGACATGGACGGCCCCTACGACGGCGCGATCGAGCTCGCGCAGCGCCTCGCCGGCAGCGACCAAGCGCGCGAGTGCGTGGCCAAGCAGGTCTTCCGCTTCGCGCTCCAGCGCGTGGAGCTGCAGGCCGACGCGTGCAGCCTCCGTCAGGTCGAGACGCGCTTCGAAGAGAGCGGCTACCGACTCCAGGACCTCATGCTCGCCGTGGTCGCGAGCGACGCCTTCCGATTCCAGCGGGTGCAGCCATGACGACGACCAAGCGCATCTGGCGTGACGGCAAGAAGCTCG
>JALOQC010000274.1 GCA_025453555.1 Myxococcota bacterium
GGCCACGATCGTCGACGAGCTCGTGCGGCTCGACGCGCGCGCGTTCCTCGTGGAAGCGACGCGCGCGCCGATGGCGTTCTCGCCGACCACCCGCATCGATCGCATCGAATCCGTCGTCAGCGCCACGACCGATCCGTTCTTGCAGGTGCTGGCCGCCGCGTGGTTCTGGAACGCGGCCATGGTCGTGCTCGAGCTCAACGGCTGGGGCGCGTTCCAGCCCGCCCAAGCCCCCGAAGGCCCGGTGCGCGACTTCGCGACGCGCACGTGGAATCGCGCGATCGACCTCGTGGCGAACGCGGTGCGCACCCGACCTTCGCTCGTTCGGGAGTCGCCCTTCGTCGGCGCGATCGCGGGCCTCTTCCCGCACGTCCTCTCCGGCGAAGCGCCCCGCACGGTGAGCAACGGTCCGGCCCCCGAGACGCCGTACGAGCGTCGCGGGCTCGCGTGGTTCCCGGTGGTGGGCATCGCGGGTGGGGTCGACTTCTCGAGCGTGGGAGGCGAGCCCGGCTTCTTCCTGGACGTCAGTCTCCCGGTCTGGGTCTTCGGCCGAGAAGGTGAAACCCGCTTCGCGCCGACGCTGGGGGCGTGGGCGGCGATGACCTCGTTCTCGAAGCCCGACGACATCGACGTGACGTACGACGACGCGGTGCAGTGGCGGGGCGGCGCGCTGCTCGGGCTCGCGCTCCGCATCGGACGTCTGGCTGCCTTCCACCTCTCGGTCGCCTGGGCGCCCGGCCGCACCCACGAGTGGACGTGTGACCGCAGCGCGTGCGTCGGCCGCCACGAGCGCGCGCTCGCTGCCGCCCGCGTGACCGGCGGTTTCTCGCTCGGCAACGTCACGCTCGGCGCATTCCTCCACATCTCGGAGCCGGGCATCTCGATGCTCGCCGGCCTGCGCCTCGGAACCACGTTTCAATGACGTGATCGTCGGCCCGAGATCGAGAATCTCGCTGCCGTTCAGTCCTCGCCCCGAATCAGCGCCATCAGCTCCTTGGTGTCGAGCTTCGCCGCTTCGCCCGCGCCTTCGAGCACGCCTTGGAAGAGCGCGCGTTTGTCGCCGTGGAGCGCGAGCACCGCCTCTTCGATGGTGTCCTGCGCGACCAGGCGCACGATCGTGACCGGCTTGTCTTGACCGATGCGGTGAGCGCGGTCCGAGGCCTGGTCCTCCACCGCGGGGTTCCACCACGGGTCGAGGTGGATCACGGTGTCTGCCGCGGTGAGGTTCAAGCCGGTGCCGCCCGCCTTGAGCGAGATGAGGAAGAGCGGATCGTCGCCCTCCTGCCACGCGTTCACGAGCTCCGCGCGGCGCTTCACCGGCGTGGACCCGTCGAGGTAGAGGCTGCGAATCCCCCGCAAATCCAGGGCATCGCGCACCAGACGCAAGAGCGACGTGAACTGACTGAAGACGAGCGCGCGGTGTCCGTCCGCGCGCAGCTCGTCGACCAGCTCGAGGAACGCTTCGAGCTTCGACGAACGCACGGGGCTCGCCGCGTCGACGAGGCGCGGGTGGCTCGCGAGCAGACGCAGACGCGTCATCGCGGCGAGCACGTCGAAGCGGCGCTTGTTCTCCGCGCGCGCTCCGTCGCCCGGCGCGACGAGGTTCTCGAGCGCGTCGCGGCGCACGGCGTCGTAGAGGTTGCGCTCCGCCTCCGAGAGCTCGACCGGACGCACGACCTCGGTGCGCGGCGGCAGCTCGGGCGTGACTTCCTTCTTGGTGCGTCGAAGCAAGAACGGTCGCAACCGCTGCCCGAGCGCGGCGCGTTTGTCGGCGTCTCCGTCGCGCTCGATCGGCGTCGCGTAGCGCTTGCCGAAGTGTGGCCAGCTCCCGAGGAAGCCGGGGCTCACGATCGAGTAGAGGCTCCAGAGCTCGCCGAGGTGGTTCTCGAGCGGGGTGCCGGTGAGCGCGAGGCGGAAGTCGCCCTGAAGACGGCGCGCGGCCTTCGCGCGCTGTGTGCGCGCGTTCTTCAGCGCCTGCGCTTCGTCGAAGACGATCGTCGAGAAGCGCACCTTCTCGAGGGCCGCGTCGTCGCGCGCGAGCAGGTCGTAGCTCGTCAGCACGAGGTCGCCGCGCCCGACGTCCTTCAACAGCGCCTCGCGCTTGGCGCCGCGGTAGTCGATCACACGCAGGGTCGGCGCGAAGCGCTCCGCCTCACGCGCCCAACCCGCACCGACGCTGGTCGGCGCGACCACGAGCGCGGGGCCATCGTACTGACGGTGCACGAGCAGCGCGAGCGCCTGCACCGTCTTGCCGAGACCCATCTCGTCCGCGAGGCACGCGCCCGCGCCCCAGCTCGCGAGCCGACTCAGCCAACGGTATCCGTCGCGCTGGTAGCCACGCAGGTCCGCGCGCAGCGTCTCCGGCAGCGGCGGATCGAAGCCCTCCGCCGCGTTCATCTTCGCGAGCAGCTCGAGCCACTCGTCGCCCTCGACGTCCTCCGCGATCTTGCGCAGCTCCGCCGCCGCCGCGAGACCCGCTGCGAGCCCTTCTTCGTTCTCGTAGAGCACGTCGCTCACGCCTTCGAGGCGCGCGCGCAGATCGTCACGAATCGTCGCGAAGCGACCGTTGCCCACGCGCACGTAGCGCTTGCCCTCGCGCACCGCGGTCAGCAGCGCCGCGAGCGGCACCGCCTTGCCCTCGACGTCGACCTCGCCTTCGACGCCGAGCCACGCGCCCGCGCGCCGCACGCGCACGCGCAGATCGCCCGCCACGCCCACGCGCTTCCAGCGCTTGGCCGGCCACTCGAGCACACACGCGCCCTTCTGGGCCTGCGCCTCGAGATCGGAGAGCAACACCAACGCCCGCTCGAGATCGTCGATGCGTGTGGTCTCCTCGTCCGCGAGCCCGAGCTCGTCGCGGATCGCGCGGTGTCGCTTCGCCTCGCTCTCGAGATCGCGCTCCGCGTGCACGCGCCGCCCGTCGCCGTCGAGCCCGAACACCAGCGCCGGCCCGCGCCCCGCCGGCCACGTCGCGTCGCCCTGCAGCGGCCGCACGCGGAAGCTGAAGGTCAACGTGTCCTCGTCGGGCACGAGGCGCGCGACGATCGTGGGATCGGCGTCCACGCGCTCGCCGCGCAGCGACGAGGGCATCGCGAGCTCGGCCGCCGGCTGCAGGCGCGGAAGGAGCGCGAGCACCCGATCGTGCGCCGCGCTCGGGAGCTGCGCGGGGAAGCTGCCGAGCGCGCGCGCTACGCGCGCCACGCGCGGATCCACCGGCGCGAGCAAGAGCACGTCGCCCTCGAGCGACGCGAGCATCTCGTCGCGCGCCACGCGCTCGGACGGAACCTCGGTGTCGCCCACGCGGATCACGAGGCGCAGACCGCGCTGCGGATCGTTCGGATCGCTCGGCACCAGCGCGAGGGTCGGCACCGTCTCGCGCACGTGCACGCGCGTCTTGTCGACGTACACGCGCGGGTGACCGATCAAGAACCGTAGCGCGTGCACGAGGCGTCGTTGGCGCGTCGCGAAGTCGAGCGAGTCGAGGCCCGAGAGCGTGTCGAGCACCGGACGATCGCCCTCTTGCGCGAGCTCCGGCTCGACCTTCTCGGCCTTCGTGTTGGCGCCGCTCGTCCAGCGTCCGGTCTTGCCCGTGCGCTTCTGGATCGACGGCGCGAGCCCCGGCAGCTCGCCGGGCGCGTCCGCGGGATCGAGGCGCCACACGAGGCGCCGATCGTCCTCGCTCTCCTTGGGCAGCTCGAGGCTCGCCGCGAGCGCGTCGACGAAACGCGTCCACGTCGGTTGCGAGAGCGCATGCGCGAGCGTCGCGTGCAGCGGGTGCTTGGGATCGTGGACCGCGTCGAGCGTCCACTCGAGCACCGCGCGCAGGTGCGGCGACTTCTCGGGCGGTCCGCCGTGGCTCACCTCCAGGCGCACGGGGCCCTCTTCGTAGCCGGAGAAGCCGAGGCTCACCTCGAGCACGCGCGAGCCGTCGCGGAAGCTCATGCGCATGCCCGGCGGCTCCAGCACCACGCCGAGCCGCTCGGTGCCGGCGAGGAAGACCGGCGCTTCGGTGGTCTCGGGATCGAGCGTGCGCACCGCCTCGTGCAGGCGCACCGAGAGCGCGCGCAGGTTCGGCTCGCTCGGCCGCTCGCCCCAGAGCTCCTCGCGCTCCTTCGCCTTTCCGGCGCGGATCGCACGGTAGCGAAGGAACGTGCGCGCGGCGTTCTCGTACGCGCTCGTGAGCCCACGCGCGACGCGCGAGACCGGACCGCGGCCTTCGAGGAGATCTTCGATCGTGACGAGCGCGTCCGCGCCCTCCGCGAAGAGCGTGACCTGCAGAAACGGCCGCACGTGTCGCGCCGGCGCGCCGAGCCACTCTTCGACTCCGTGCTTCTTCAGCCACGCGGTGAGCGCGGGCTTGGTGGGCGGCGGCGGCTCGACGGTGGGGCTCGGCTCGGGCGCGCTCCGCCACACCAGCGCGGGCTGCGTGCGCGCGAGGCGCGTCAGCGCGGCGAGCAGTCGTTGACGGGAGGGCGCGACGAGCCCGCGCACCAGGAGCCGCGCGGCTTCTTCGCTCTCGATCAGCGCGCCGAGCGTGCCGACGCCGACGTGCTCACCGAGCTCGAGCAACAGATCGGCCGCCTCTTCGTCGGCGAGTCGATCGCCGATCGCGGGCAGCGTGAGGGCGAGGAGGTCGTCGCGGCCCTCGAAGGCCGCGCGGAGCGCGGGAAGCGAGTCGGCCATGCAAAAGCGCCGGAGGTTAGCGCGGTCTGCGCCCGGGACCATCGATTCCGTCCGAAGCGCGCGCGATTGACGGGAGATGTCGGTCCCACGCGCCGTCGCGTCACACCGCGGAGTCGGGAATCCGTCGGAAAAGGGTGGGGAATCGTCAAGGGTGCTAACTTGTCCCGTTTCCGGTCCCCGTGGCGAAGCCCCCTTCCAGCGCGCCCTCCGAGGCGTCCGAGCACGAGTCCGTCGACCCGACGAACGGCTCGGGGGTTCGTGCGCTCGCGAAGACGACGGCGAAGACGACGGCGAAGACGACGGCGAAGACGAAGAAGAAGCGTCGGCGTCGGCGTCCCGAACGGACGAGCTGGATCGTGCGGCTCTTCCGCGGCGTCGTGATCTCCGCCGTGCTCGCGATCGCGGTCGGCCTCGGCGCCACCCAGACGCCCTGGGGGCGCGCGAAGCTCGCCGCGCTCGCGGAGCAGGCGATCCACGACGAGCTCGGCCTCGACGCGAGCTTCGAGGAGGTCGCGGTGCGGCTCGAAGCGTTGCCGCCCGGGATCTCGATCGAGGCGAGCGGCATCGCGATGGCGCACCCCGAGCAAGGCACCTTCGTCGAGGCGCGGCTCCTGCGCGTGCGCCCCTCGCTGCTCGCGCTCCTCCGCGGCCGCGTCGACCTGCAGACCATCGAGCTCGACACCCCGAAGGTGCGCCTCGTGGTGCGCGACGGCGCGCTCGTGAACGGCCCCACGCTCCCGACGAGCAGCAGCACCGGCGCGGTCGAGCTGCCTTTCGAGCGCCTCGTGGTGCGCGACGCGGAGGTCGTGGTCGACGTCGAAGCCGAGCTCGGCGGCAGCGTGGTCTCGCTCGTGCGTGGTCAGCTCGGCGGCGTCGACGTCGAGGCCGACGCGAGCGGCTCGGAGCTCGACGTCTCGCTCACCCGGCACCTGCCCTTCGGCGATCCGCGGGTGGTGCGCGATCGCCTCGAGCTTCCGGGCGGCGTGCTCCGCATCGACGCGCTGGAGCTCGAAGGCGAGCTCGAGCTCGAAGACGGGCTCGCGTCGATCGAACGCTTCGAGCTCGCGTCGCGCTTCGACGCCACCGACGACGACCCCGAGACGCCCGTCTTCGCGGTGTCGTTGCAGAACGCGAACGTGCCCTTCGATCTCGCGAGCGACGCGCGCCCGCACTGGAACGGCGGCGTCGACGTGACGCTCGATCTGCCCTTCCTCGCGCGGCTCCCGCTCGGCTTCGAGCTACCGACGCTCGACGGCCGAGTGACGATCGACGGTCAGCTCGAAGGCGCGGGCCTCACGATCCCCGACGGCGACGCCCACGTGCGCCTCGAGCGCGTGAAGATCATCGAACGCTACGGGCTCGGCGACTTCGTCGACTTGAACCTCGAGCTGCGCGACCGCGTCGCCACCATCCGCCCCGACAGCGCCGCGCAGATCCACCGCGACGGCGGCGACGTCGGGCTCTCCGGCCAGATCCTGCTCGACCTCGAGGCCGGCTTCCCGCTCTCGGTGCGGGCCGACATCCGCGCGCTCCAGTTCACGAACCTCATCGGGCAGCTCGGGGTGACCGAGAACAGCATCGCGTGGTGGCCGCTCGAGGGCGTGGGCGAGCTCGAAGGCACGCTGATTCCCTTCGCCATCGAGGGCCCGCTGCGCGTGCGCTTCCGCGACTTCGGCGTGCTGAAGGACGCGTGGCACGCGACCCCGCACGACCCGATCTTCCAGGTCGCGCAAGGACGCATCCAAGGGCGGTGGCGCTTCGACGAGGAGGCCGCGAAGTTCTTCGACCTCACGTTCGACACCGGCCGATCCTTCGCGCGGATCCCGATGGTCCACCTCGGCTACGCGGGGCGCCTCTACGTGGAGGGGCACTTCGACCGGCTCGACGCGGCCGACGTGAGCCCGCTCGCCGGCTTCACCCTCGCGGGCCAAGGCACCGCGGACGCCTACGTCGAAGGCGACTTCGACAACCCGCGCGTGCACGGTCGCTTCGCGATGCGCGACCTGCAGTTCGACGGCTACCGACCGGGCGATCTGCGGGGCGAGTTCAGCATTCTCCCGGATTATTGGGGATTTCAAATCCCCAACCTCCAGGCGACCAAAGGAAACACCGAGTACCGCGTCGACGACTTCACCATGCGTTTCGACGGCGGTGGCGTGAAGCTCTCCGGACACCTGCGGGCGTCGCGCTTCGTGATGTCCGACGTCTACCACGCGCTGCGCCTCGAAGACGACGAGCGCTACGAGGACTACCAGGGCGTCGGGCGGGGAAACATGACGCTCGCTTTCTCCTGGGGACACCCGGGAGACAGCCCGAACGGCACCCTCGACACCGAGATGGATTTCGATTTGATCGACTTCCGAATCGATGACTTCGTGACGGATCGCGGGCACTTCCGCGGGCACCTCCTCGCGCGCGATCTCGGGGTGGGTCTCGACGCGAGCGAGCTGCGGATCGACGAGCTCCTGCTGCACAAGGGCGACGGCACGATCCACGTCGCCGGCGAGATCCGCGCGCCGATGCAGGAGACGCCGCAGGGACCGCGTCTGCTCGGTCCGGCGCAAGTTCGTCTGAGCGTCGCGGCGGGCGACATCCGCTTCGAGGACACCGAGGCGCTGCACGAGTCGATGCCGGAGCTGCGCGGGACGTACGCGGTGCTCGGGCAGATCACCGGCACGCCCGACGTCCCGCGGGCGGACCTCGACGTCGCGCTCTCCGGGCTTCGACACGGCGACGCTTACCTCGGCGAAGCACGCATGTACGTCCGTCTGACGGACGTGACCGACCCATGGGTGCGCGAGGCGCTCTCGTGGACCCCGGAGACGATCCCGGACGAGCCGTGTGCACACGCGCGCTACGGGCTCGCGCACGGACGCTGGCGCCCCTCGCCCCCGCTCCGCACCGCCGACGGTCCGGTGGAGCGGCTCGATCGGCGGATGGCCTACCTCGTGTGCGGCGAGGGCCTCGACGAGCAGGTGCACGCGGACCTCGCGATCGGCTGGACGACCGCGTATCCGCTGCGCGGCGTGATCGATCTGCGCGACGTCGATCTCTCACCCTTCGTGGCGGGTCTCGCGCCCGAGCAAGAGCTCTCGGGCGTGCTGCGGGGCCGCATCGCGCTCACCGGCGGCGGCATCAAGCAGCTCGACGCGCTCGACGGGTGGGCGCGCTTCGAGCGGATGCGCATCGACGCGCGCGATCCGATCGGCGGCGGGCGCGTGCGCTTGCGGAACGACGGCGCGGTGCAGCTCCGGCTGGTGCGGGGCGGCTTCGAGATCGAGCGCGCGCGCTTCGCGGGGGGCGAGGACACGCGGCTCGAGATCGCGGGCAACGGCGATCCACAAGGACGGCTCGCGCTGCGCGTGGACGGCGATCTCGGGCTCGGGCTGCTGGAGACGCTCTCGAGCGACGTGGCGAACGCGGACGGGCGCCTGACGTTCCGCGTCGACGTGCGCGGACGCGCGGACGATCCGGTGCTCGACGGCGAGGCGCGGGTGATCGACGGCACGGTGTCGCTGGCGAACCCGCAGCTCGAGCTGCGCGAGCTCGGCGGGCGGATCTCGTTCGACGGGCGACGCGCGGTGTTCGAGGGCTTCGACGCGCGCATCGGCTCGGGGCGCGCGACGCTCGGCGGCGAGGTCGTGATGCGCGACGGCGCGCTCTTCACGTACGGGTTCGACGTGGCGCTGCGCTCGGCGCGGGTTCGCCCGGACGAAGGCATCGACGTGATGCTCGGCGGCGACCTGCGGCTCGCGTGGCGGCAAGGTCAGCGGCTGCCGCTCTTGAACGGCGAGCTGCGGATCGAACGCGCGCGCTACGAACGGCCGATCCAGCTCTCGCCGACCCTCGGTCAGCTCTACCGACCGCAGCGCGTGGAGGTGGAGCGCTACGACCCGAGCGCGGACGTGGTGGAGCTGGATCTGCGGATCGTGGATCGCTCGCCGATCCGGGTGGTGAACAACCTCTTCGACATGGACCTGCGAATCGACGACAGCGAGCGTCCGATGCGGCTGGTCGGCACGAACCAGCGCTACGGGTTGCTGGGTGAGATCACGATCCCGCGGGGGATCGTGCGGTTCCGGAGCACGGAGCTCGAGGTGAGCCGAGGGGAGATCCGCTTCCAGGACGAGACGCGGCTGGACGCGAGCTTCGACGTGCTGGCGGAGACGGAGATCCGGCGGCAACAGACGCAAAACGATCTGACCGCGCTGGCATGGCGGATCTCGGTGCGCGCGCACGGGGACCTCGACGCGTTCCGGCTCGACGCGACGAGCAATCCGGCGCTTTCGCGGGAAGACTTGATGTTGCTGCTGACGGTCGGGATGACGAGTCAGGAGACGCAGCAGTTGCAGGCGGGCGACGTGGGCGGCACGGCGCTGGAGGCGTTGTCCGC
>JALOQC010000275.1 GCA_025453555.1 Myxococcota bacterium
GGCGAGAAGTGCTGCGAGAGCGCGGGCTGGAAGACGAACGCGGAGTAGCCGCCGACCACCACGCCGGCCGCGAGCAGCGGGACGAGACGGAACCGACCGAGCCGACGCATTCCGTAGAAGACCCACGGCGTCGCCCAGACCACCGCGGCGATCACGAACGGGAGCGCGATGAGCTTCTTGCCGATGCGGATGACGATCGACACGAGGCCTAGGTCGTCGCCCATCACGAAGCAAGTGAGGCCGAAGCCGAAGGTGCCCACCAGGACGATTCCCGCGAGCACGAGCCAGGCGCGGGCGGCCCAGCTCGAGCGCCAACGATCGACCACGAACGCGATCGGCGCGCGCCAGCTCGGCCGCGCGTCGTCGTCGCCGTGACGACCGCTGCCGAGCACGAGGCCGACCATCAGCGCGAACACGCCGAGCGCGGCGGCCCAGAGCAGCACCACCGGCTCGTGCGCGCGATCGAACACGTCCGGCACCGTGAGCCCGTCGAGCGGCATGCCGCGCATCGGGCTGCCCGGGTAGAGCACGAAGTCGCGCAGGACGAGGCCGGTGAGCAACACGCCGATGACCGCCTCTGGCCACCACGCGCGCCCGCTCTCTTGGACCTCGTCGAGGAAGATCGCGATCGCGGCGGCGAGCGCCACCACCGGCAAGTAGGTCGACGGACCGTAGCGCGCGGTGTGCAGCGTGAGCGCCGCGTAACCGAGCGCGGCCCAGAAGAGCAGGGCGAAGCGGAGATCGAGGCGGGCGCGGGTCGTGTCGTCGACCTCCGTCGAAGCGGCTTCGTCGGTGAGCACCGCGTGGGGGGCGAGCAAGCGGAGGCCGGCCACGAAGATCAGCGCGGTCCACGGCGCGAGCCCGTGGAAGACGACCTCGAGCGCAGCCTCGAAGGTCGGCGGGTTGCCGCCCTCGGGGGTCCCGCCGAGCAGCGCGGAGTAGCCCGCTTCGTCGGCCGCGATCGCGCTCCCGACCGCGAGCGTGATCGCGAGCCCGAGCCCGACCACGAGGCCGACGCCGATCCGGCGCGGCTGTCCCATCGGAACGCCACGCACGAGCGCGACCGCCGCGACCGCCGCCAGCGGAGGCACCACGCCTTGCAGCGCGCCGGCGGAGTAGACGGCGAAGGTCCACGCGACCACGAGCCCGACCGCGGGCGCGACGAGCGTCTTCACGGACGCGTGTGCGCGGAACGCGAGCGAGGCCGCGAAGTAGAAGACGAACGCGGAGCTCGCCATCGCGATCGCGTCGCCGTGCATCTGCCGCGCGTTGAAGAGCAGGAGCGGCGTACTCGCCACCACCAACGCGCCGATCGCGGCCGCGCGCTCGCTCACGAAGCGCCAGAGCAAGAGCGCGCACGCGAGCGCGGCCGCGAGCCCCCCGAGCGCGAGCGGCAGGCGCCCGCTGCCCTCGGACACCCCGAAGGTCGCAAACGATCGCGCTACGAGCCAGCGCGTCATCGGCGGCTCGGCGATCTCTTCTTCCAGCGGCGTCCCGTCGATCAGCGCGCGCGCGCCGTCCGCCGCGTCGAGCTCCCAGGGATCCCAGATTCCGAAGCCGCCGAGGCGCACGAAGAGCAGCGCGGCGACCACCGAGAGAACCGCGCCGAGCCGGAGGATCGTGGCGCGCCTGAGATCGGGTGAGGACGTCATCGGAAGCGAAGCCGGAAGTGCCGGAGTGGCGCCGTCAGGCGACCGAGCCATTGAACGGCGAAGGGCGAACGGCGAAGGGCGGGAGGCTATAGCCCGGATCGGGGGGCCGTCGAGAACGTGCGTCACCAGCGCACGCTTCCAGCGCATCGGCGGTCCCAGTCGATTTCGTCCAGTCGCACCGTCCACGCGCGTGATCGAGCTTCTCGGAGCTCAATCCAGCGCTTCCGCTTCTGCTTCCGCGGCCGGCTCGGACGCCGTCGTGGGCGGGCTCGCGGGAGGCGGCGCGCCGAGCTCGAGGCCGTGCAGCAGCGTCTCCAGCTCGCGCGACTCGCGTCGGAAGCGCGCCATCTGCGCGCCCGGCAACATGCGACCCGGGCCGTTGATGACGGCCATCGGATCGACGAACCGCCCGTTGCGCTCGACGCCGAAGTGCAGGTGCGGGCCGGTGCTCCGACCAGTGGTGCCCACCGCGCCGATGAGCTGCCGCTGCGTGACCTCGACGCCGGGCGAGATGCCGCGCTGGATGCGGTGCAGGTGCGCGTAGTGGCTCTCGTAGCCGTCGGCGTGGCGGATCGAGACGAGGTTCCCGTTCGGACCCTTCGGCCCCGCCCACGTGATCGTTCCGTCCGCGGCGGCCCACACCGGCGTGCCGGTCGAGGCCGCGAAGTCGACGCCGTTGTGCGGCACGATGCGCCGCAAGATCGGGTGCATGCGCCGCGGATTGAACGGCGAGGACATGCGGTCGTAGCGACACGGGACCCGCAGCCAGCCGCCGCGGATCTGCCGGCCGTCGTCTCCGTACCAATCGCCGCGACCGGGTCGCTCCTCGAACCAGAACGCGCGCAGGGTGCCCGCGCGCTCGCCGACGTACTCGATCGCGCGCACCTGACCCCAACGCAGGAAGGCGCCGTCGAGGCGCTCCTCGTCGACGACCACGCGGAAGTGATCGCCCGCGCGCGCTTGGGTCGCGAAGTTCACTTTGCCGTCGAAGACCTCGACGAAGACACCCACCAACGTGCGCCCGAGACCCGCCGACTCGACCGCGTCTCCGAGCGAGCTGCGAACGGTGCCGCCCCGCACCACGGGACGCGTCTCCACCGGGCGCGTGACGCGCGAGGCGCTGAGCGTGCCTTCGGGCGTGCGTACGGCCTCGACGTAGCTCGTCTGCTCCTGCTGGTAGCGGAAGCGCACGACCGCGTTCGTCGCGTCACGCTCGTAGGTGATGCGGTCGGCCGGGTGGCAACGCCGGAAGTCGAGCGTGCCCGTCAGCGCCGTTTCGAGCGCCACGCACTCTTCTTCGCTCAGCCCCGCGGCGCGCAGCGCGGGCCGAAAGCCGATCGCGCGTCCGAAGGTCGCCTCGAAGCGGCGGAGATCGCCCTCGACCTCGACCTCTTCGGGTGCCGGCGGCGGAGGCTCGGCCGCGCGTACGTCGTCCTCGGCCGAGGCTTCGAGCCCGTCGCCGAGGTAGACCTCGTCGTCCTCGTCGGGGCCGGCGTCCTCCGCGGGCGGTGGTGGGAGCGCGGCACTGCTCGGCTCGTCGACGCGACCGCGGAACATGCCGACCGCCCACCAAGCGAGCGCGCCGAGCCCGACGAACGCGAGCAATCCGATCAGCGCGTTTCGTCGCGCGCGCTCGGCCCGCACCTGCCCGCGCAGCAGCGGCATGTCGACGGACGGAAGCGGACGCGCGAGCGGGTCGTTCCCCTCGCTCGCGCTCGACTCTCCATCACGTCGGCTCGTCGCCACGGCGGCACGGGATATCAAGCGAGCGCACGTGACGCAAAGTGGGACGCGGAATCGGTGTCGTGCCGTCCGAGGGGTGGGTTCGAACGAGGGGTTCGAAGTCGGCGAAGCCCCTCGCTGCCGGAGGCCCGAAGGAGACCGACCGGAGCGAAGCGAAGGGAGGCCTCCGAGGAGGGAGGGGGCCCGCAGCCCGCTCGCGTCCGCGCTGCGCGGTCTGGGCACGTCGTCTCGCGCCATCCCCTCACGCTCGACGATGCTTCAGCATCGCCTCGGTTCGCGGACGCGCGATACGACGCACCCAGCCCACGCATCATCGAACGCAGCACATCGTCGGGCTGCTTGGGGAGATCACTCCCCAGAAGTCGGCGAAGCCGACCAGAAACGACGTTACGCGTCGTAGAGGCCGAGGGCCCAGCGGAGGGTGTCGCGGTCGATGTTCTGGCCCGTGTGCACGAGCGCGACGCGCTTGTTCGCGAGCCGGCCCTTGAGCCGCTCCGCCGCTGCGTACGCGGCCGCCGCCGCGCCTTCGGCCACGTTGTGCGTCGTCTCGAGCGCGGTGCGCACGGCGGCCTTCATCTCGTCCTCGGTCACCTCGACCAGCTCGTCGATCTGATCGCGCACGATCTCGAACGGCACCTCGAAGGCCTGCTTGGTCGCGAGCCCGTCCGCGAAGGTGTCGGCGCTCTCGATGTGCTCGATCTTGCCGCTCCGCAGCGAGCGGAAGAGCGCGTTGGCGCGCTCCGCCTGCACCGCGATGATCTCCACGTCGGGCCGCATGGTGCGGAGCGTGACGACGACGCCTGCGAGCGCGCTGCCGCCGCCGACCGGCACGATCACCGCGTCCACGTCCGGCAGATCTTCGACGATCTCCATGGCCATCGTGCCGTAGCCCGCGATCAGGTGCGGCTCGTTCGCCACGTGCACGAAGCGCAGCTCCTCGTTGTCGGCGCGCGCGCGCGCCTCCACCAGCGCTTCGTCGAAGCTGTTGCCGAAGACGTTCAGGTCGGCACCCATTGCCTCCATCAGCGCGTTCTTCTCCGGGTTGTTCCGCTTGGGCACGTAGATGACGGCGCGGCTGCCGAAGCTGCGCGCCGACCACGCCATCGAGAGCCCGTGGCTGCCCCGCGTCGCGGTGATCACCCCGCGTCGGCGCTGGGCGTCCGTGAGGTTCGCGAAGAGGTTGATGCCACCGCGCACCTTGAACGCGCCGATGGGCAGGTGGTTCTCGTGCTTCACCCACGCGTCGAAGCCGAGGCGCGCGCTGAGCAGCGGGTAACGGTAGAGCGGGGTGCGCCGGATGTAGCGGTGCACGATGGGCCACGCGCGCAGCACGTCTCGAAAGGCGACGACGGGTCGATCGGTCACGAATCCTCCGAAGGTCGCGGATGATGAACGAAGCTCCGGTCGGAAAGCCAGAGGCGCCGCACGATCGTGCTCGTTCGCCCGGCCCGACCCCATTCGAGCCGCCCGTTCGAGCCGCCCGTTCGAGCCGCCCGTTCGAGCTCCGGTTCGAGCCATGTGACTCGTGCACGCGCGTCCCACGCGCCGTACGCGCGTGCGACCCGCGTCGTTCCCGAAACCTTCCTTGACAGCCTCGGAGGCCAGGGCTACATGACGCGTCCTCTCAGGCACGTAGCTCAGCGGGAGAGCACTACCTTGACACGGTAGGGGTCGGCGGTTCAATCCCGCCCGTGCCTACCGGTTTCCCCTCGAAAGAGTCGGAGACCCGGTCGCCTTCTTCGAGAGATCTTCAACGGAAGACCCTCGGAACCACGAAACAACATTCGATGTCTTTCGCCCTCACGACTACGACCACGGTGACGCCGACTCGTCGGTGACCTCGTCGTGCGCGTGAGACAAGCCCTCTCACCAGGGCTCGAAAGACGAGAGAACCGGCCGGTCGCGAAAGCGCACCGGCCGTTTTCGTATCCGCCGTTCGGCGGGTTTCGTATCCGCCGTTCGACGATTCGGGCTCCTCTCCTTCGTCGTCTTCGCTTTCGTCGCTCCTTTCAACCCCGCATCTCCAGCCCCCAGGACACTCCATGGACCAGGATCGCAAGACGGGTCGCCAGCTCCTCGAAGAGCGCGGCCAGTTCGGGAACGACGTCGTCGCCGTCGAGGTCGGCGCCGGCACGGCCAAGGAGATCTTCGATCTCCACACGCCGCTTCCCGTGGGCGCGACGGAGGTCCGCGCGATCCGTCAGAACGATCCGAAGGCGCTCCCGATCATCCGCCACTCCACGGCGCACGTGATGGCGGACGCGGTGCAGAAGCTCTTCCCCGGCACGAAGGTCGCGTTCGGCCCCGCCACGGAGAGCGGCTTCTTCTACGACTACGACCGCCCGGGCGGGACGTTCAGCGACTCGGATCTCGAGGCGATCGAGCAGAAGATGCTCGAGATCATCGAGAAGGACTCGCCCTTCGTGCGTGAGCCCAAGAGCCGCGAAGACCTGATCGCGATGCTCGAGAAGATGGGCGAGCCCTACAAGCTCGAGCACGTACAGCGCCTCGAAGGCGAGCTGACGATCTACCGCCACGGCGACTGGATCGATCTCTGCGAAGGTCCGCACGTCCCGAGCACGCGGTTCCTCAAGGCGTTCAAGCTCACGCACACGGCGGGCGCGTATTGGCGCGGCGACGAGCGCAACCCGATGCTCCAGCGCATCTACGGGACGGCGTTCGCGTCACCCAAGGATCTGAAGGCGCACCTCAAGGCGCTCGAAGAGGCGAAGGCGCGCGATCATCGCAAGCTCGGCAAGGAGCTCGAGCTGCTCGCGTTCCACCCGTGGGCGCCGGCCTCGCCGTTCTTCACGGCCAAGGGCGCGCGCATCTACAACGCGCTCTGCGACTACATCCGCGAGCTCTACGATCTCCACGGCTACGAGGAGGTCATCACGCCACAGATCTTCGACAAGGAGCTCTTCGAGACGAGCGGACATCTGCCCGCCTACTACGAGAACATGTTCCTCGCCGCGACGAAGGAAGCGCTCGAGAAGGCCTCCAAGGAGCTCGTCGAGAAGCCGCCCGCCGACGCGCATCAGTGCGAGCACACGCTCACGGAGCACCTGCGCTTCGGCGTGAAGCCGATGAACTGCCCGTCGCACTGCCTGCTCTACGGCATGAAGCGGCGCTCGTACCGCGACCTGCCGATGCGCATGGCGGACTTCGGTCGCCTGCACCGCTACGAGCGCAGCGGCGTGGTCCAGGGCCTCACGCGCGTGCGCACGTTCGCGCAGGACGACGCCCACATCTTCTGCACGCCCGAGCAGATCGAGCAGGAGATCGGCGACTTCATCGATCTCGTCTACCGCGTCTACCGCGACTTCGCGTTCGCCGATCCGAAGATCTTCATCGCGACGCGCCCCGACCAGCGCATCGGCGACGACGCGATCTGGGACGCGTCCGAAAAGGCGCTGATCGACGGCGTGTCCGCGAAGGGCCTGCCCTTCGAGATCGCGGAAGGCGAGGGCGCCTTCTACGGGCCGAAGGTCGAGTTCCACCTCAAGGACGCGCTCGGTCGCTCGTGGCAGCTCGGCACGATCCAGGCGGACTTCAACCTGCCCGAGCGCTTCGATCTCACGTACGTGGCGGCCGACAACTCGCAGCATCGTCCGGTGATGCTCCACCGCGCGGTGCTCGGCTCCGTCGAACGTTTCTTCGGCGTGCTCATCGAGCACGTCGGCGGAAACTTCCCCGCGTGGCTCGCGCCCGAGCAGCTCGCGATCGTCACGGTCGCGAGCGACTACGACGCGTACGCGCACGAAGCCGCGAAAGAGCTGCGCAAGCAGGGCTTCCGCGTGACGGTGGACGACAGCCACGAGCGCCTCGGATCGAAGATCCGCGACGCGCGCCTGCGCCGCGTGCCGTACATCGGCGTGGTGGGCGCGAAGGAAGCGGAGGGACGCGGTCTGCAGATCCGCAGCCGCGACGAGAACGCCGACATCGGCTTCCTCTCCCTCGACGAGTTCACCACGCGTCTGCGCGGCGAGCATCGCCCCCCGAGCCTGCGCGGCTGAGCCTGCGGTGCGCGCGCGGTGCCCCGTGGGGTAGGGTCTGGCGACAGACCCTCCGAGGAGCCGAGCGCGCCGCACGTTGGCAGCGGAGGGACCGCGTGCTAGCTCCCGCCGCGCTCGCTCGCGCGCCTCGATCGTCGAGGGGCGTTTTCACGAGCGCCTGGATCGCTTACAAAGCGTCCACCTGAGTGCCCCGGGCCTTTGGCCCACAACCGGAGGAAAGTAGCCATCTCCAGACCCCGCCGACGATTCGACCCGCGCGACCGCCAACAGTTCGGCCCGCGGATCAACGACCGCATCCGCATCCCCGAAGTCCGCGTCATCGGCGCCGACGGGTCGATGCTCGGTGTGTTGCCGACGCACGAGGCGCGCCGACTCGCCGAGCAGGCGGAGCTCGATCTCGTCGAGGTGAACCCGAAGGCGGTCCCTCCGGTCTGCAAGATCATGGACTTCGGCAAGTTCAAATACGAAGAGAAGAAGCGCGCCGCCGAAGCCAAGAAGAAGCAGTCCCAGGTGGAGCTCAAGGAGATCAAGCTCCGCCCGAAGACCGACGATCACGACATCGCGTTCAAGGTGAAGCACATCCAGCGCTTCCTCGAGGACGGCAACAAGGTGAAGCTCACCGTCCGCTTCCGCGGTCGCGAGATCACGCACCCCGAGATGGCGCGCAAGCAGCTCGAGCTGATCATCGACGCCGTGCGCGACCTCGCGTTGGTCGAGGCGAGCGCCCGCATGGAGGGCCGCACCATGACGGCTCTGCTCGCGCCGCGTGGCCCGAAGGTCGAGCGCAAGGGACGCGACACCCGCCCGGCCCTGGCGCCGCTCACGGACCAGGACGACGACGACGACGAGTACGACGACGACGCGGAGTCCGACGACGCGGAGCCGACCGAGGACTGAACGAGTCCAGACGCCAACGAGAAACGGGGAGCATCGACTGCTCCCCGTTATTCGTTTCGTGTTCGCTTCGCGCTTCGCGCTCCGGCGCTTCGCGCGTCGCTACGTCCATGGATGGTCACAGGGTGGCGGGATCTTCCTTGACTCCGACCCTTCCGCCGGTCATCACTGCCGCCCCTTCCGCTCCCGCCGCGTTCGCGCTGGCCCCGGAGCTCCCGAGAGGAAGCCCATGAAGAAGAAGATGAAGACGAAGCGTGCCGCTGCGAAGCGGTACAAGGTCACCGGGTCCGGTCGGATTCGGCGCGGCAAGGCCGGCAAGCAGCACCGCATGATGCGCGGTGACAAGCCCAAGGGTCGCCTTCGCCGCCTGCGGAAGAACGACATGGTGAAGAAGTGCGACGAGCGCTCGGTGCGGGAACTTCTCCCGTACGCGTTCTGAGCTCCGCACCCACCACGTTCACGACCAAGACTCACTGAAGATTCGGAGACCGTTCCATGCCGCGCGCTAAAAAGGGCTTCAAGGCCCGTCGTCGTCGCAACAAGATCCTCAAGGTTGCCCGTGGCAACTACGGCGCCCGCAGCCGCCTCTGGCGCAGCGCCGTCGAGCAGGTGCACAACGGTTGGGAGGACGCCTTCCGCCACCGTCGCCTGCGCAAGCGTGAGTTCCGCAAGCTCTGGATCGCGCGCATCAACGCCGCGATCCGCCCGCACGGCCTGAGCTACAGCAAGTTCGTGCACGCGCTCAAGGGCGCGAAGGGCGCGAAGGTCGCGCTCGACCGCAAGATCCTCGCGGATCTCGCGCTCCGCGATCCGGGCGGCTTCAAGGCCGTCGTCGACGCGGTCCGCTGACGCCAGCGGCCATCGATCCGCGAACGCCAAACGAGGCGGGCTTCCGGGCTCGCCTCGTCGTTTTCCGTCCCTCGGTCTTTCACGCGACGGTGCGCGCGTTTCGCGTGTCTGCCGCCATGACAGCGGCGGTGTCCGTTGCTACATGCCGCCGCACCATGTCCGATGCCGTGACGCGCTTCGACGAAGGTCTCCGATCCATCTCGGCCGAGCTCGAGGCCGGCGCGTTCGACGCCGCGAAGACCGAGCACGAGCTGCGCGAGATCAACGCGCGTTTCGTGGGCGCCAACGGCTCGCTCACGAACGTGCTCAAGCTGATGCGCGAGCTCCCGGGGGACGAGCGCAAGCCGAAGGGCCAGGCCGCCAACGAGGTGAAGCAGCGCGTCGAGGCGCTCTTCGAGGCGCGGCTGCAGGCGCTGCACCGCGAGGCGCGCGAGGCGGATCTGAAGGCGCCCTTCGACGTGACGCTGCCGGGGCGCGGCGTGATGCCGGGAAGGCTGCATCCGATCACCCGCGTGCGGCACGAGCTGCTCGACATCTTCGAGAGCCTCGGCTTCGAGGTGGTCGACGGGCCGGAGATCGATCTGCACGAGAACTGCTTCGATCGACTCGGCTTCCCGCCCGATCACCCGGCGACCGACATGCAAGACACGTTTTTCGTGAGGGGCGTTCCGGCGCCCCTCCCCCCATCGGGCGAAGCCCGAGTGGGGCCCCCCTCCACCCACCCGTCCGCGGGGTCAGCCGCGGACGCTTTCTTCCGGCACGACGACCGCTCGGTCCTGCTGCGCACCCACACCTCGACGATGCAGATCCGCGAGATGTCGCGCCGTCCGCCGCCGCTCGCGGTGGTGAGCGCGGGGGCGGTGTACCGCCGCGACGACGACGCGACGCACTCGCCGATGTTCCATCAGATCGAGGGCTTCCTCGTCGACGAGAAGGTCACGATGGCGGACCTCAAGGGCGTGCTACGGCGAGGCGATCGAGGTGCGGCTGCGCCCGAGCTACTTCCCCTTCGTCGAGCCCGGCGCGGAGGTCGACGCGCGTCGGCCCGGCGGCTCGTGGATGGAGATCGGCGGCTGCGGGATGATCCACCCCGTCGTCTTCGAGCAGGTCGGCTACGACCCCACGAAGGTCAGCGGCTTCGCCGATGGTCAAGTTCGGTGTACCCAACATCAAGCTTCTCTTCGAGAACGACGTCCGTTTCCTCGGCGGGTTCTGACGCGCATCGCTCGCCTCGATCGGTCGATCCATCGATCGCGCGCGAGCGTCGCCGCACGCCCGAACGCACTGCCCGAGGGCACTGCCCGAACGCACTGCCCGAACGCCCGAATCCGCGCCGAGTCGGCGCCTCAAAGAGAGTCCCCATGCGCGTCAGCTACCGTTGGTTGAAGGAGCTCCTCCCGGGTCTGCAAGCGAGCCCCGACGAGGTCGCCGAGAAGCTCACCTCGATCGGCCTCGAGGTCGAAGAGCTGCACCGCTTCGAGGCGCCCGCGAAGGTCGTGGTCGCGAAGGTGCTCGCGAAGGCGCCGCACCCGAGCCGCGACAAGCTCACGCTCGTGCGCGTCTTCGACGGCACGCAAGAGCTCGAGGTCGTGTGCGGCGCCTCGAACGTGCCGGCGCCCGGCGGTCACGTGCTCTTCGCGCAGGTCGGCGCGCGCCTTCCGAGCAAGGACGGAGGCGTGCTCGAGATCGGCGAGCGCAAGCTCGGCGGCGTGGTGAGCTCCGGCATGATCTGCGCGGAGGACGAGCTCGGCCTCGGCGACGATCACGACGGCATCTTCGTGTTCGGCGAGCGCGGCGCGCCCGAAGCTCCCGCGCCCGGCACCTTCCTCGCGGACGCGCTGCCAACCGACGACGTCGCGCTGGAGATCAGCCTCACGCCCAACCGTCCCGACTGCCTCGGTCACCTCGGCGTCGCGCGCGATCTCGCGGCCGTGATGGGCCTGCCTTTCGCGCCGCCCGCCATCCGCGCGAAGCACGTCGCGAAGAGCTCCGCGGCGGATGACCCCGCCCCGCCGAAGAAAGTCGTGACGCGCGAAGGCCACGGGCGTCTGCACCTCGAGTGGCACGGCGATCCGACCCACGACGTCGACGTCGATCTCTCCGGCTTCCGAATCGATCTACCGGATCCCGCGCGTTGTCCGCGCTACGGCGCCGCCTTCGCGCTCGGCGTGAAGGACGGACCGTCGCCGTTCTGGCTGCGCCATCGCCTGCACGTGCTCGGACATCGCTCGATCTCGGCGCTCGTCGACGCCACCAACCTCGTGATGCTCGAGAGCGGCCACCCGATCCACGGCTTCGATCTCGAGCGCCTGCGCGGCGGCCGCATCGAGGTGCGCCTCGCGCGTGCGGGCGAGACCATGAAGACGCTCGACGACGTCGAGCGCACGTTCACGAGCGACGACCTGCTGATCTGCGACGGCGAAGGCCCGGTCGCGGTGGCGGGCGTGATGGGCGGGCTCGAGAGCGAGCTGAACGCACACACGAAGCACGTCGCGATCGAGTGCGCGTACTTCGATCCGCGCTCGGTGCGCCGCACGTCGCGGCGCCTCGGCCTGCACACCGACGCGAGCCATCGCTTCGAGCGCGGCGTCGATCCGAGCGACGTGCCCTGGGTGCTCGCGCGCGCGGCCGCGTTGATGGCGGAGCTCGGCGGCGGCGTCGCGGTGCGCGAGGCGATCGACGTCTACCCGGTGCCGATCGAGCGCGCGAAGATCACGATGACGCGCGCCCGCACGAGCCTCTTGCTCGGCTACGAGGTGCCGCGCGAGGTGCCTGGGCAGATCCTCCGCACGCTCGGCTGCGAGGTCGTCTCGGAGGACGGCGACGCGATCACGGTGCTCGCGCCGACCTGGCGTCCGGACCTCGGCCGCGAGGCGGATCTCATCGAAGAGGTCGGCCGCATCCACGGCTACCACCACGTGCCGACGACGATCCCCGCGGTGCGACCTTCGCCGCGTGGCACCGCGCCGGGCCTGCGCTTCGAGCGTCGCGTGCGCGAGACCGCGGCGAGCGTCGGTCTGCACGAGGCGGTGTGTTACGGCTTCGTCGCGCGCGCGGACGCCGAAGCGCTGCGTCTCTCGGGCACGCTCGTCACGCTGCAGAACCCGCTCGGCGGTCGCGACGTCATGCGTCCCTCGCTGCTGCCCGGCCTCGCGCAGTCGGCCTCCGTCGCGCTGCGCCATCAGGCGACGTCGGCCGCGCTCTTCGAGCTCGGGCGCGTGTTCCGCGCGAGCGACGAGGGCGCGTGGGGTCGCGTGTACAAGACGCGCGACGAGGACGAGAAGCTCCCGCGCGAGCAACCCGCGCTCGGTCTGTTGCTGGTCGGCGAGCGACCCGCGTGGATCGGCGAGCGCGGCGACTACGACTTCTACGACGCGCGTGGCCGCGTCGAGGCCGTCGTGCGCGCGCTGACTGGTCTGCTGCCGCGCGTCGCGCCCGACGACTCGCTCGACGTCGACGCGTCGTTCCTCCACCCGACCCGGCGCGCGCGCCTCTTCCTCGGCGAGCACCCGATTGGCGTGCTCGGCGAGGTGCACCCGGACGTCGCGGCCCACTTCGATCTCGGCGATCGCCGTCTGCAGTACGCCGAGCTCGACGTGCGCGCGCTCTTCGCCGCCGCGCAGGTCGTGCCGGCGCCGAAGGCCACCGAGCCGCCGCGCATCCCGGCCGTCACGCGCGACGTCGCGCTCCTCGTGCCGAGCGCGACGCAGGCGGCAGCGCTCGAAGCGTGTCTGCGCGAAGGCGCGGGTGGGCTCGCGGAGGAGGTCCAGCTCTTCGACGTCTACGTCGGCCAGGGGCTCCCCGAAGGGACCAAGAGCCTCGCGTTCCGCGTGCGCTACCGCGATCGGAACGAGACGCTCACCGACAAGCGCGTCGACGCCGCGCACGCGGCCGCGATCGAGGCGACGAAGAAGCTCGGCGCGACAGCCGCCCTACCGGACGGCGCGCAGCTCGCGGAGCGAGCGTAGGCTCGTGGGTGGGGGTCCCATCGGGGCTTCATGCCCCGTGGGGGAGGGTCTGGCGACAGACCCTCGGAGAAGCTGAAGAGAAGCTCGGCCGATTTTCGCAAGCCGCCCTACCGGACGGCGCGCAGCGAACGAAGTGAGCGAAGGCTCGTGGGTGGGGGCCCCGTCGGGGCTTCAGCCCCGCGGGGGAGGGTCTGGCGACAGACCCTCGAGGAAGCTGACGGATCACCGACGTCGCGCGGGCGCCGCCACCGTCACCGCCGCGTGCACGACCGCGTCCTGCTCGTCGTTCGTCTCGAGCTCGCCGAGCAGATCCACGAGCCGCCGCCGCACCTCGACGAGGTCCGCGCGCAGCTCGAGCTCGGGCGCGCGCGCGGCGACCTCTTCGTGGCGTGCGCGTTCGCGCAGCACCTTCTTCGCGCCGGCGACCGTCAGCCCACGCTCGTGCAGGAGCTCCCGAAGGAAGAGCGCGAGCTGCACGTCACGGCGGTGGTACTGCCGGTGCGCGCCGCGCGTCTTGCGCGGTCGGAGCTGGCTGAACTCGTTCTCCCAATAGCGGAGCACGTGCGGGCGCACGCCCACCAGCTCGGCGACCTCGCCGATGCGGAACCACTCCTTCTCCGGAAGCGCTCGCGTCCCCATCGCGGCTTCGCGTCCGGATCAGTCCTCGCTCGCCTCGTCGAGCTCGTCGTCGTCGTCGAGCTCGTCGTCGCCTTCGCCGCGCAGCCGATCCTTGTGCGGGTTGAGCACGGTCTTGAGGACCTGGCTCGGCTTGAAGGTGAGCACGCGGCGCGCGCTGATGGGGATGGGAGCGCCCGTCTGCGGGTTGCGACCCACGCGCTCCTTCTTCTCCCGCACCACGAAGTTCCCGAAGCCGGAGATCTTGATCTTGCTCCCCTCGGTCAGGACTTCCTTCATGGTGTCGAAGACGGCCTCCACGATCTCCGCGGCTTCCTTCTTCGAGAATCCCCCGACCTTCTCGTAGACGGCGTCGATGATCTCGGCCTTCGTCATGAACGGCACGCTCCTCTAGGCGACGACGAAGGGAACCACGATTCGTCTCGGATCTCAACCGGTTGCGCAGAGCACGCGTAGCGCCTCGCTCGAGACGCGCGCGTCGCTCCCGCGCACTCGCTGCGGCGAGCGAAAGAACGTGTCGCAAAACCCTTGCGAGGTCCCGATCGCGGCGTCATGGTTCGCGTCCCTCGCACCTCCCGGGTGCCTCACGGCACGCGGGGAGTGCAATCGGATCGGGGCGTAGCGCAGCTTGGTAGCGCACCATACTGGGGGTGTGGGGGTCGCTGGTTCAAATCCAGTCGCCCCGACCGAACGGGCCCGAAGCACACGCTTCGGGCCCGAAACTTTTCCGTCGC
>JALOQC010000276.1 GCA_025453555.1 Myxococcota bacterium
AGCGCCGGCAGATCGGAGCCGAGCTCGAAGCCGCTCGTGGTGCCGCCGAAGTCGAACGCACCAGTGGCGGGCGATGCGGGTGACGCGGGCGCACGTGGTGGCGAGGCGGGTGACGCGGGCGCGCGGGCCGGGCTCTTCGCGGGGCTCGCGATCGGGGCGTCGAAGTCGAAGGGATCTGCCGGGCCGACCTCGAGGGCCGGCATCTCGTCGCTGAAGGTCGCGTCGAACGACGCTTCGATCTCGTCGCTCGGCGGCCCGTCGTCGAAGAGCGACTCGTCGACCATCACGCTCGGCAGCGCGGTCTGCGGCGGCGCGGGCACGGGCGCGGGAGGCTTGGGCGGCGGCGGCCTCGGCGGCGAGCCGACCACCACGTTCGGGGCGGTGACCACCACGGCCTTCGCGGCCGGCGGCACACTCTTCTTCCGCAGCTCCTCCGGCGTCACCGCGATGCGCGTGACCTCTCCGGAGTCGAGGCCGTCGGGACCGTCGAGATCGTCGAGCGAATCCAGCGAATCGAGAAGGGAGTCCCGCATCTCGAGCGGATCGTCGAGCTCGAGCCCGGTTGGCACCACGGATTGCTTCGCGGGACGTCGGATGCCGCCCGAGGGCGTCGCGCGCGCGAGCGGATCGTCGAGATCGAGCGGGCTCGGTCGCGCCGACACGTCGCGCGGTGCGGCGTCCTTGGGCGCGATACTCCGCGCAGCGAGCGGATCGTCGAGATCGAACGAGCCCGAGCGCGGCTTCGCTTTCGCAGCGAGCGGATCGTCGAGGCCGATCGGAGACGTCAGAGCGGGCCCCGCGCCGATCAGCGTCGCCTTCTTCTGCGGGCGCGGCGCTTCGAGCGAGTCGCCGCCCGCCAGAGGTCTCGACACCTCGAGCGAGTCGTTGGGACGGGTTGCACCCGCGCCCGCGGTCACGCCGCTCGCGACCGCGCCGACGCCCGGGATACCCGGCGCACGCGGCGGAGGCGGCGGAGGCTTCTTCCCCGCGAGCAGATGCGCGGGCGGAGGAGGCGGCACCTTCGGCACGAACGCGGGCTGCTTCGGCAGCGCGGCCTGTCGTGCTTCGCGCTCGGCGCGCAGTTTCTCCAGCTCGCCGTGCGCGATCTTCTTGATGCCCACCTTGCCGAGCGAGGTCTTCGGCGCGCCCTGACCGCGCAGCGAGTAGCCGTGGATAGCGGCGCCCTGCGCGACGACGAGGTCCGGATCGAGGCCGGTGTGCGGCGGCTTGCCGAAGTACTGCTCGACCATCTGCCGCACCAGCGGCGTGCGCGTCGAGCCGCCCACGAGCACCACGCTCTCCACGTCCTTCGGCTTGAGGTTCGCGCTGCGGAGCGCCTCCTGGCAGACGTCGAACGCGCGCGCGAGCAGCGGCCGGATGGAGTCCTCGAAGGTCCGCCGATCGAGCTGGAACTCGAGATCGAGCGCGCGTCCGTCCGGGGAGTACGTGAGCTCCTCCACCGTGAGCTGCACCGCGCCTTCGTCGGTGAGCTGGCACTTCGCCCACTCCGCCGCCGCGCGCAGGCGCTCGAACGCTTGGTCGTCTTGGCGCGGGTCCCAGTGGTAGCGCTCGAGGAACGCGTCGCACATCCGCTCGGCCACCACGAGGTCGATGTCGTCGCCGCCGAGGAAGCTGTCGCCCGCCGTCGCGCGCACCTCGAACACGTCGTCCTCCAGCTCGAGGATCGTCATGTCGAAGGTGCCGCCGCCGAGATCGAAGACCGCGACGCGTTCCGCGCGATCTCTGCCGAGCCCGTACGCGAGCGCGGCCGCGGTCGGCTCGTTGACGATGCGCGCGACCTCGAGCCCCGCCACGCGGCCGGCGGCCTTCGTCGCGCTCCGCTGCAGCTCGTTGAAGTTCGCCGGCACCGTGATCACCGCGCGCGACACCGGGTGCCCGAGGTTCAGCTCCGCGATCCGCTTCACCTCGCGCAGCACGAACGCGCTGATCTCGGTGAGCGTGTACGTCTCGCCGCGGATGTCGACGACGACACCGCCGTTCGGGCTCTCCACGAGCTGGAACGCGAAGCGCTGCTCCGCGCGCCGCACCTCGGGCGACTTGAAGGGCCGCCCGATCAGGCGCTTGACCGAGTAGACGGTGTTCGCGGCGTCGACGAGCCGTCGCTCGCGCGCTTCTTCGCCCACCACGATCCGTCCGTCCGCCTTGAACGAGACCACCGACGGAATCAGCCGCGCCCCGAGCTCCGTCGGGAGCACTCGAGCCTCGGAACCGTCGGCCACCGCGACGACGGAGTTCGTCGTCCCGAGATCGATGCCCAACACCACGTCGTCGCGAGACACCGAGGCGAATCCTACGGGAGACGAGCCGCTCCGAGCAACCCTCGCGTGAGCCAGAGTCGCGGAGGAAAACGATCGTGATCTCGATTGCTTGCGTGGGTCGAGGGAATCCCGCGGAGCGACTGTCTCCGTCATGCGCTCGCCGGCGTTCGACCCGACAGCGAGCTCTTCATCGCGCACTCCGCCCGTTCCGCGAAGGCTCCACCGCGTCGAGAAGGGTGCACTCCGCCGAGTCCGGGAAGGATCCTCCGCCGAGTCCGGGAAGGATCCACCATTCTTTCCGTCGGTCCGCGCCTCGAGGAAGGCGCCTCCCCCCGTCCGGGAAGGATCCGCCTCACCCGTCCGGGGAGGATCCGCCTCCCCCGTCCGGGAAGGATCCTCCCCCGTCCGGGAAGGATCCACCATTCTTTCCATCGGTCCGCAACACCGAGAACAATCAAATGAAATCAACTACTTACAAGAAGCACCAAACACTCGCTCCCCACTGAATGCACGAAACTGGACGTACGATCAGTGTCGGATGCACAGTACTCGCATGACCCACGAAGCGCTCGTCCTCGGCCTCCTCGAACTCCTCCTCACGCTCGCCGATCGCCCCGCCACCGCCGGCCGTCTCGGCGCGCGGCTCGGGGTGTCGCCGCTCCGCGTCGCGGAGGGCCTGATCCACCTCGAACGGCGTGGCCTCGTCGACGCCGGCAAGGCGCGGCTCACCCTGCACGGTCTCGCGATCGCGACCGCGCTGCGAGCGGCGCGCGAAGAAGAGCGTGCCCGCACGAGCCCGCACGTCCGCGCGGCCTGAGCGCATGTCCCGACGATCGACGATCGCGCGCACCGCTCGCGAGTCCTCGAGCGACGCGAGCGAACGCGCGATGACCACGAGCTCACGAGCCAACCTGGGCTCGCGAGCTCACCCGCTGCTCACTCTGCGAGCTCACGCTCGAGCGCGTCGAGCCCGCCCGCGGCCGGCTCCGTCGCGCCCTGCCCACCCGCGCCGTTCAGCTCCTGCTCCAGCGCATCGAGCCCACCGCCGGTGCCGTTCAGCTCTTGCTCCAGCGCGTCGAGGCCGCCCCCGCCGCCTTCGAGCTCCTGCTCGAGCGCGTCGAGCCCACCCCCGCCTTCGAGGTCGCCCCCCTCGTCGAGCAGCCCCTCCAGATCGTCGAGCCCACCGCTCGGCGGCGGCTCGATCGGCGCGTCGGGCAGAGGCTCGACCGGATCGGGCGCCGCCTCCACCTGGCTCGCGGGTACGTTGTCCCCCGCGCCTTCGGGCAAGAACATCAGCGAGAGGCTCGGGATGTACGTCGTGACCGCGAGCGCCACGAGCAGCAGCCCGATGAAGGGCAACACCGCCTTGTAGAGCGCCGTCACCGGCTTGCCGAAGCGGAAGCTCGAGATGAAGAGGTTCAACCCGACCGGCGGCGTGAGGTAGCCGATCTCGAGGTTGAGCAAGAACACGATCCCGAGGTGATAGTCGTTGACCCCGAGCTGTCGCGCGACTGGGAGCACCAGCGGCACGACCACCACGATCGCGCTGAAGATGTCCATCAGCATGCCCACGACGAGCAGGAAGACGTTCAGCACCAGCAGGAACATGATCTGCGCTTGAACCGGATCGCTCGTGTCGATGAACGACTGCATCCACGCGAGGATCTTCATCGGGACCTCGGCCTGGATGAGGTACCCGGTGAAGCCGACCGCGGTGGCGAGGATCGCGAGGATCGCGCCGACCATGGTCATCGACTCCTTCACGATCGGCTGTAGCGCCTTGATCTTCACGTCCTTGTAGACGAAGACCTCGATGATCAGCACGTAGAGCGCGGTGAACGCGGCCGCTTCGTGGATGCGCAGCACGCCGAACGCGAGCGCCGCGATCAGCAGCACCGGAAGCAGCAGCTCCCAGAACACCGCGATCAGCGACGCCCAGGCCTCCTTGGCCTCGAACTTCTGTCGCGGAATCTCGGGGCTCTTCACGCCCACGAAGGCCGCGTACACCGCGAGGGCGAAGATGGTCACCACACCGGGAAGGAGCCCGGCGAGGAACATCTTCTCGACCTCGATCCCCGCCACGACCGCGAAGAGCACGATCGGAAGCGAAGGCGGGAACAAGAGACCGAGCGAGCCACCCGCGGTCACGAGCCCGAGCGAGAATCTCTCCGGGTACTTCTCGCTCAGAAGCGCCGGGAAGAGCAGACCGCCGATCGCCACGATCGTGATGCCGCTCCCGCCCGTGAAGGTCGTGAAGAACGCGCTCGCGACGAGGCAGACCATCGCGAGGCCGCCCGGCATCCAGCCGAACCACGCGCGGCTCACGCGCACGAGGCGCTGCGGGGTGCCGCTCTCCGCCATCAGGTATCCGGCGAAGGTGAAGAGCGGGATGGTCACGAGGAGCGGCGACTCCGCGAACTTCTCGCTGAAGATGTCGGCCGCCGCGCCGGTGATCGAGGTGTCCTCGAGACCAGCGAAGAGGATCATGGCCGCCGCCGCGAAGATCGCGAGCAGGGGCGAGCCGAGGAGCGCGAGCAGGATGAGCCCGACGACGATGAGCACGTCCATCGTTCAGCCCTCCGCCTTCTCGGCCGAGTCGCCGTGGGCGCTGCCGCCTTCGAGCTCGTCGTCCGGGATGCCGCCGCTCGGGACCCGCGCGAAGGCGCCGAGGCCCTTGAACACGAAGCGCACGCCGATGACCAAGAACATCGCGGGGACCAGCAGATCCATCGCGCGCGTCGGGGTGTTCACGGTGAGCCCGAGGCCTTCGAGCGTGCCGCGCAGACCGCAGAAGAGCCCGGGGCGCGTCATGCGTGCGTCCTCGATCGCCTGCGCGCTCGCTTGGCAGATGTGGACGGTGTCGAAGCCGTCGAGCACGCCCCACTCGGCGGGGATGCGGCCGGCCTTCGCGAGCAGCGCCGCGAGCACCACGCGCGCGAAGAAGAAGCAGGTCACGCCCGCGAACACCGAGGTGACGCCGCGGATGATCGCGCGCGGCTTCGGACCCGCGACGCGCGCTACCACGTCGATGCCGATGTGCTTGTCGTGGTAGGTCGCGAGCGACGCGCCGAACATCGCGAGCCAGAGGGTCGCCTTCTCCATGAAGGGATCGCCCCACGCCATCGACGAGAGCGCCTCGTTGGCCCAACCGAAACCCTGGTCGGCGAAGTTGCGCAAGACGGACTGGATGGCGGCGACCACCACGAGCGAGAGCAAGACCACCGTGGCGATGGCGGCCTCCCCGCGCGCGAGGCCCGCGTCGAATCGGCGTAGGAATTTCACCCCGTAGACCCCTTTTCTCGGGGTCGGGCGAGCCTCCGGTGGAGCCTGCCCGAATCCCCTCTCGCGCCATCGCGCGAAGTACGTCGCCCGCCGCGCCCGACGCGGACGGGGCCCGAAAGCGGGGCGATGCTAGTACAAGCGCTCGAAAACTCGAACCGAGTTTCGCGGCGCGCTGGTAAATGCGCTCCTGGTCACAACCAACATCGTGGTCGTGGTCGTGGTCGGCGACGTGGTCGTCGACGTGCTCGAGGACGTCGACGACGCTCGCGGATGTCGACGACGGGACGCCCCGGGGACATGCAAAGCCTCCCGCTTGGCTTCCCACGTCGCCTGCTCCACACCCTGCGCATGTGCCTCATCGCGCTGCACGTCCCGACCTCGCCGTCCGACCCGCTCGTCGTGATCGCGAACCGCGACGAGGTCCTCTCACGCCCGACCGCGCCGCTGCACCGCTGGACCGACGGCAGCGGCGTGATCGCGGGCGTCGATCTCGAAGCCGGCGGCACCTGGATGGGGATGCACCCCGAGCACGCCCGGATCGCGATGGTCACCAACGTGCGCGATCCCCGTGACCTCACCCCTCGCCGCGCGGGCGAGCCCTCGCGTGGCGCGTTGGTGCGCGACTTCCTCGTGGGCGAGCTCTCCGCGGAGCGCTTCGTCGCCCAAGCACGGCACGCCGCGATGCGCGGCTTCAATCTGATCGCGATCGATCGCGGAGGAGCGCACTGGTGCTCGAATCGAGGCGGCGAGCCGACGCGTTTGCACGGTGGCATCCACGGCGTCTCCAACGCGCTGCTCGACACGCCGTGGCCGAAGGTCGTTCGCGCGAAGCAGGCGCTCGAGCACGCGATGCGGAGCGCCGAGCGCGAGGAAGAGCGGCTCTTCGCGATCCTCGCCGACGATCGCCGCGCGGACGACGACGCGCTGCCCGACACCGGCGTCGGCCTCGATCTCGAGCGCGCGCTCTCTCCGATCCGCATCGCGATGCCCGGCTACGGCACCCGCGCCTCCACGGTGCTCGTGGTGCACGAGGGCGCGTTCCGACTCGTCGAGCGCACGATCGCGCCCACCCCCACGTCGAGCACGGGCGAGGTGGCGATCGAGGGGCGCTTCGGGCGCTGAACGTTCGAGAGCCGTCGTTCGAGAGCCGTCGTTCGGAGCCTGTCGTTCGCGAGGCGTCGCACGAGTCGCGTTCACGTGCGCGGCCCCTTCGCGCAGAGCAGGCTACGCGCGTGCTCGCCCGCGCTCTTTCGCTCGTCGCGTCCTTCGTCGTCCTCGCCGCGCTCCCCGCGAGCGCGCACGCGTGGTGTCAGAGCGCCAACGTCCAAGCGCCGACCGGGAGCTGCATGCAGCGCTGCCCCGAGCCGCGCGACGCCGGCGGTGGCCGCTTCCTCCGGCTCGCGTGGGACGATCGCGATCTCACGTGGCAGCTCGAGCGCGGCGGCTCGCGCGACGTGGAGCGCGAGGTGGTGATCGCGGTCGTCGACCGCTCGTTCTTCCGCTGGACGAACGTGACCTGCGGCGAGCACGCGCTCGACTTCGCGGTGAGCTTCGATTCGAGCCCCAACGACGATCCGGTCGCGGTGCACACCCTCGTGGGCCCGAACGAGAACCAGGTCCTCTTCGACGACGCGTGGGCGGCCCACGATCACGATCCCGCGGCCTACGCGCTGACCACCGTGCACTTCTCGACCGCGAACGGCGAGCTGCTCGGCGCCGATCTGGAGCTCAACGAGGAGCACTGGCGCTACACCACGTGTCCCCCCGAGGGCTGCGTCGACGGCGCGGTCGATCTCGAGAACGTCGTCACCCACGAGGTAGGCCACTTCTTCGGCCTCGCGCACACGCCCGACGACGAAGACGCGACGATGTGGGCCTGCTCGGCGCCCGGCGACGTGCACATGCGCGACCTCGAAGCGGACGACGTCGCGGGCATCTGCGCGCTCTACGGCGGGCGCGTCACCGGCGGGTGCGGCTGCGCGGCGCCGGGCGCCACGTTCGACGCGCGGGGTGACGAAGGTGTGTGGCTCGCGGCGGTCGTGCTCGGGGTGGGGAGCGCGCGTCGTCTGCGCCGTCGTCGTCTCGCGCGTACGTGAAGGCGTCGCGATCGAGCGTCGTGCCTGGTGAGCGTCGTGACCGGTGAGCGTCGCGCCCGGCGAGCGTCGTGCCCGGTGAGCGTCGCGCCCGGTGAGCGTCGCGCCCGGCGAGCGTCGTGCCCGGTGAGCGTCGCGCCCGGTGAGCGCCGTGCTCGGAGAGCGTCGCGCGTGCCCGTCCGCGTCGCCCGCCGCGTACACTCGGGAGCCGCCCGAGGGTCAGCCGCAGACGTGCGGAGAGTACATCGACGAGGCTCCTCGGCGGTAGAGGTTGGAACCACGAACGACCCGTGTGTTTCGGCGTGAACGCATGCTCCGAGCATGTCGACGTCGCGGCGGGCGCGCCACGGACCCGCCCATCGTTCCGTTCTCTCCAGGATACGCTCTGGTCCTCCGCGTCCGTGGCTCGCCGTGCGCGTCGGCGCTATCCTCCGAGCGTGGCGCCCGACGTCTTCTACTACCTCGACTACCGCGCGTTCCTCCGCGACCTCTACGCGCACAAGAAGGCCGAGGGGCGTGGCTTCTCGTACCGGAGCTTCGCGCGCCGAGCGAAGCTGGGATCCCCGAGCTTCCTCAAGCTCGTCATCGAGGGGCAACGCAACCTGAGCCTCGAGATGGCGGGGCGCTTCGCGAGCGCGCTCGGCTTGTCGGGCGACGCGGCGGACTACTTCCGCGTGCTCGTCGAGCTCAACCAAGCGGAGGACTCCGCGACGCGCGACGCGGCGTACGATCGGCTGACCGCGTTTCGTGGCTACCGCAACGCGCAGCGCCTCGACGCCGCGCACGCCGAGTACCACGCGCATTGGTACCTCCCGGCGATCCGCGAGCTCGCCACGCGCCCCGACTTCGAAGCGGATCCCGAGTGGGTCGCGGACCGCATGCGCCCCCCGATCTCGAACGCGGAGGCGAAGAAGGCCCTCGACGTGCTCCTCGAGCTCGGTCTGCTCGTGCGCCGAGAGGACGGCCGCGTGACGCAGGGCGAGGCGGTGCTGACCACGGGCGCGGAGACGCGCGGCGTGCACATCTTCCGCTATCACCGCGCGATGATCGGCCGCGCGAGCGCGAGCCTCGACGAGATCCCCGGCGCCGAGCGGGACATCTCCGCCGTCACGCTCTGCCTCGGCCCGGCGGGCATCGAGAAGCTCAAGGAGAAGGTCCGCGCATTCCGGCGCGAGATCATCCAGCTCGCGACCCAAGAGAAGCGTCCCCGCGACGTGGTGCAGGTGAACGTGCAGATCTTCCCGCTCTCCGGTGAGCCGGCGAATCCCGCGTCGCGAGCGGCGTCGAGCGCGAAGACGGCATCGAGCGCGAAGACGGTGAGCGCGAAGACGGTGAGCGCGAAGACGGTGAGCGCGAAGACGGTGAGCGCGAAGACGGTGAGCGCGAAGACGGTGAGCGCGAACGCGAAGACGGTGAGCGCGAAGACGGTGAGCGCGAAGACGGTGAGCGCGAAGACGGCATCGAGCGCGAAGACGGTGAGCGCGAAGACGGTGAGCGCGAAGACGGTGAGCGCGAAGCCCTCGTCGGAGCTCACGCCTTCGCCGAAGCCCGCGCCTTCGTCGAAGCCCGCGCCGACGTCGAAGCGCACGCCGACCCAGTCCGCCACGGCACGCGCGTCGCGCGCGAAAGCTTCGACCCCCGTGGCGAAGGCGGAGGAGTGAGCCATGCTGCGCACCGTGACCGCCTTGGCTTCTTTCGTCCGCGGATCGCTGCTCGTCTTCCTCGCGAGCGCCGCTGCTGCGGGCTGCGCACCCACCGAGACCGGCAACCCGAGCGCGCAGGTCGCGATCGCGCCCCAGACCTACGACGTGATGGGGCTCGGCCCGATGATCTCCGTCTCCGAGCTCGTGCTCGGCGGCGCGCGGATCGACCTCGTGCACGGCGACGCGAACGGTGACGCGTGCGATCTCGTCGAGCCCCTCGTCGACGTCGAGAGCTACGAGCCCTTCACGCGGCGCGGCGAGCGCGTCGAGCTCGCGACCAGCCTTCCCGTCGACACCTACTGTGCGGCCGAGGGCGAGATCTACGCGTCCGATCGCCTCGAAGGCCTCGTGCTCTCGATCGACGCCATCCGGCTCGTCGACGGCGCAGCGGTGCGCATCCGCGCGTACGGCGACGCGATCCCCCTCGACCTCGTGCTGCGCGACGGCTTCGCGATCACGGAGGCGGGCCTCGCGATGCACTTCGTCGTCGACGTCGACGTGATCGTCAACACCGTCCCCGAGCTGACCACGCTGCGCGCGATGGACGGCGTGGTGCGCGTGGACGAGACCAACGCGCCCGACGTGCTCGCGACGGTGCTCGAGCGCGTGCGTACGTCGGTGACGGTGCTCGAAGACTTCGACCGCGACCGCGTGATCGACGAAGAAGATCGCGCGGCGGTGATCGCGGGGCCAACGCCTCGCTCCGAGTGAAGTCGGCTGGAGCCGCCCTCGAAGCGAGTCGTCCGAGGGAGCTCTTCCGAATGAGCTCGTCCGATGCAGGTCGTCGGGTGTGGACTCCCGAGCTCGCTTTCGAGCTCCAGTCGGACCGTCGATCGACTTCCGCGAGGAAGCGATCGGGCCTGCCCTGACGTATCCTTCCTCGGTGCGCAGCTCTCTCTTCGCGTCGACGCTCGCGCTCGTGCTGGCGGCCACCGCCGCGCGCGCCGACGTGCCGCGCCCCGCGCGCGCGCCGTCGCCCTCCGCGATCGAGAGCACGATGCAGCGGGTCTCGCTCGGCTCACCTTCCGCTGCCCGTACGCGGCGTGAGCTCCCGTCGTCGCTCCGCTTCGAGCTGCTCGCGGCCGCGGCCACGGTCGAGCTCGGCGCGCTCGACTTCGAAGATCCGAACGGTCCCCTGCAGATGCGAGGCGCGGGCATGGGGCTCGGCCTCGCGCTCGGCTACGGCGGCGGCTTCGCGCTCGGCCTCTCCGCGCGCCGCCACTTCGGGGGCAGCTTCCAGTTCGTCTACGTCGCGCCCGAGCACGAGGGCGCGGCCGCGCTCGGCTCGCCGCTGCGCGGGCTCCACGTCGCGCGTTGGGCGGCGGAGCTCGGTTGGATGCATCGCTTCGGCGATCTCGTGCCCTTCGCCGTGGTGCAGGGCGCGGTGCTCCGCGCCACCGCCGATCTCGAGGAGCCCTTCACGAGCCTGCACGCGTGGCGCCTCGCGATCGGACCGCGCCTCGGGTTTCGTGCCTTCCTCCGCGGGCCGCTCTACGTGACCGCCGCGTACTTCCTGGACCTCGTGCAGCGCCGCGGACACCTCGTGACGCTCGGGCTCGGGCTCGGCCGACGATGAGCTCGGTCGAGCGTGTGATCGATCCGCTCGCGCTGCCGGCCGAGCAGCGCGCGCGCCTCGACGCCGCCCTCGCGCGCGCCCGCCTCGCGGACCTCCGACCGCGTGCGGTGGTCGAGCCCGTCGTGCTCGCGGCCGCGTGCCTCACCGCGCTCGTGGTGCTCTTCGTGCGGCACCTCGGCGTGCTCCCGTGGGGCGCGAGCCAGCACGGCCCCGGTGTGATCGTGGTGTGGGCACTCGGGCTCTTCGGCCTCACGCTCGCGCTCCTCGCCGCGCGCCGCGCCCATCGCCTCCGTGCGTTGCCGCAGGGCCGCGCGCTCACGCCCGGCGAGGTGCTCGATCTGCGCGGCTCGCTGGTGCGCGTGATCGGGCTCGAGCACCTCGAGGACATCCGCGAGCCCACCGACGGCCCGATCCTCGAATCGCTCGCGACGCTCAAGCTGTGTTTCTCGGACGGGAGCTTCGTCGTCTTCCACGTCGACGTCGCGGAGCGTCGCGCGATCCTCCGCGACCTCGAGGAGACGGCGGCGCGCCTGCGTGAGGCGCACGAAGCGCAAGATCGCGCGACGTTGGAGCGCTTGCAGCTCTTCCCGGATCTGCCGCCGATCCCCGGCGGCGACGGACCGTTCCGCGCGGCCCCGATCCGTGAGCGCTTCGAGCCCCCCGCGCCGACGCGAGCCCACGCGTTCGTCGCGCTCGGGGTCGCGTGCCTGTCGCCGCTCACGTGGTGGGGCCGCAACGCGGTGAGCGACGAGCTCGCGTTCGCGCGCGCGCAGCGGGAGAACGACGTGGCCGCGTGGCTCGCATACCTCGAAGGCGAGCCGCGCCGAGCGCACGAGGCCGCGCACGAGCACCTGCCCTTCGCGCGCCTCCGCCAAGCGCGACGCCACGGCAACGAAGGGCTGCGGAGCTTCTTGCGGGTCTACGGCCACACGAAGGCCGCGGTCGAAGCCCGCGCGGAGCTGGAACGACGCCTGCGCCGACGACCACCGCCGACGGAGTGAGCACGACCCGATCGCGAGTGGTGCCCGTCGCGAGTGGTGCCCGTCGCGAGTGGTGCCCGTCGCGAGTGGTGCCCGTCGCGAGTGGTGCCCGTCGCGCTCGAAGTGCCGCGTCTCCGGCGCGGGGAAGTGCCCGTCGCGCGACGTTTCGTTCGGCTTCGCTTGCACGATCGCGCTCCTCCCCTCACGAAGCGCGCGTGATTCGACTCGACTCCGTCGCCAAGCGACACGGCTCGCAGATCCTCTACGTCGACGCCTCCATGGGCGTGTTCAAGGGCGAGAAGATCGGCCTCGTCGGCCCCAACGGCGCCGGCAAGACCACCGTGTTCCGCCTCATCACCCGCGAAGAGACGCCCGACGAAGGCAACGTGGTGATCGATCGCGGCACCACCGTGGGCTACTTCCGCCAAGACGTGGGCGAGATGAAGGGCCGCTCGGTGCTCGCGGAGACCATCGCGGGGGCGGGCGAAGTCTCGGTGATGGCGGCCGAGCTGAGCCAGCTCGAAGAAGCGATGGCGGACCCCGATCGCATGGACGAGCTCGATCAGCTCGTGACGCGCTTCGGCGAGGTGCAGGCCCGCTTCGACGAGCTCGGCGGCTACGACCTCGAGCCGCGCGCGCAGGAGATCCTCGTCGGCCTCGGCTTTCTTCCCGAGGTCATCGCGGACGACGTGGGCAAGCTCTCCGGCGGCTGGAAGATGCGCGTCGCGCTCGCGCGCATCCTCTTGATGCGGCCGGACGTGCTCCTGCTCGACGAGCCCACGAACCACCTCGACCTCGAGTCGATCCTCTGGCTCGAGAAGTTCCTACAGGGCTACCCGGGCGCGATCGTGATGACCTCGCACGACCGCGCCTTCCTCAACCGCATCGTCACCAAGATCGTCGCGATCGACGGCGGCGAGATGACCTCGTACACCGGCAACTACGACTTCTACGAGCAGCAGCGCGAGATCGCGGCCAAGCAGCAGGAAGCGCAGTTCGAGCGGCAGCAGGCGATGCTCGCGAAGGAAGAGGCGTTCATCGCGCGCTTCCAGGCGCGCGCGAGCCACGCCGCGCAGGTGCAGTCGCGGGTGAAGAAGCTCGAGAAGATCGAGCGCGTGGAGCCGCCGAAGCGTCGGCGCATCGTCGAGTTCGACTTCCCGAAGCCGCCGCGCTCGGGCGACGACGTCGCGCGGCTCGAGCACGTCAACAAGGGCTGGGGCGCGCGCACGATCTACGACGACTTCGACTTCCTCGTGCGTCGCCTCGAGCGTTGGTGCGTGCTCGGCGTGAACGGCGCCGGCAAGTCGACCCTGCTCAAGCTCGTGGTCGGGGACGCGAAGCCGGACTCGGGCAACGTCACGGTCGGCGCGAGCGTGAAGCTCGGATACTTCGCGCAGCACGCGATGGACGTGCTCGACGGCTCGCTCACCGTGCAAGAGACGATGGAGCGCGAGTACCCGAAGGCCTCCATCGGCTCGCTCCGCACCTGCCTCGGCGCGTTCGGCTTCTCCGGCGACGACGTCGACAAGAAGGTGTCGATCCTGAGCGGCGGCGAGAAGGCCCGCGTGGTGCTCGCGCGCATGCTCTTCGATCCACCGAACTTCCTCGTGCTCGACGAGCCGACGAACCACCTCGACATGGACACCAAGGACATGCTCGTGAAGGCGCTCGCGCAGTTCGAGGGCACGATGCTCTTCGTGAGCCACGACCGCAGCTTCCTCGCGCGCCTCTCCAACCGCGTGCTCGAGCTCACGCGCGACGACGACGGCACCCCGCGCGCGCGGGCCTACGGCGGCGGCTACACCGAGTACGTCGCGGAGTCCGGCCACGAAGCGCCGGGCATGCGCTGATCCATCAACGCCCTTCGAGCGTGCAGCTCACCCGCGGCGTGAACTCGCTCGCGGGCGAGCCACGTCGCGTCACCACCCGCTCGGTCGCGCCGGCCGCGACGCGCTGCTGGGTCGGCGACGGATCGACGTCCGTCGCGACCTCGCAGCGCACCGCGCGCTCACAGGTGCTCGTGAGCACCACGATGTGCGTGTACCCGTAGCCCTGGTACGGAGCTTCCTTCGACACGCGCAGACACTCGGGCCGGTTGCTCCCCTCTTGGGCGCGCGAGAGCACCGGAACCGCGAGACCCAGCAGAACGAGGCTCGGTAGCGCGAGCGAGAGCAGGAAGGTGCGCATGACGACTCCACGTTGCCGCGCGCGGGTGGGCGCGCGCAAGGGTGGGGACGCTGGTCGCGACGAGTCGATTCACCTTCGACCCGTGAGAACGTGGTCGTTGACGTGGACGTGGTCGTGGTCGTGGTCGTGAACGGCGACGTGAGCGGCGACGTCGTCGGCCGCGCGATGCTCGTCCACCGCCGCAACCACGCGGAGCCGATGCCACCGAGGAACCAAGTCTCTTCGGCTTCTCCGAGGGTCTGTCGCCAGACCCTCCCCCACGGGGCATGAAGCCCCGATGGGGCCCCCTCCCGCGAGCCTACGCTCGCTATCGCTCGCTGCGCGCCGTCCGGTAGGGCGGCTTGCGGTAATCGGCCATCAGCTTCTAGTCAGCCGTTCACGTCGCCGTCGCCGTTCACGACCACGACCACGACTTCGACCGCGCCACGACTCACCCCAGCACGGCGCGGAGCTGGCGCATCGCGGGCGCGAGGCGGCTCGGGCGCTGCTCGAGGTGTGCGAGCGCGAGCTTGCCCGCGCTGCGGCCGCTCGACGCGCACGGCACGATGCCGCAGCCGAGGACCGACGCGCCGCAGAGGAAGAGCCCCTCGATCGGTGCTTGCGCGGCGAAGCGGAACGGCGGCGTCTGCGCCGGGGTGTGCGCGGGGCCGTAGATGTTGCCTGCGGGCGAGAGCGTGAAGCTCACGTTGGTCGCGGGCGATCCGATCTCTTCGAGCACCACGTGATCGCGAAGCCCCGGCAGGTGTTTCTCCGCGAGCGCGAGGTAGTGATCGGCGATCTTCTTCTTGAGCGACTCGTACTCGTCGCCGCGCTTCATGGTCTTGTCGCCGAACCACTTCTCGAAGGGCTTGGCGGGACAGAGGGTCACGAGCTCCACCGTCTGCATGCCGGGCGGCGCGAGCTGACCTTCCGGATCCTTGTTCGTCGGCACCGTGAGGAAGAACGAGCTCGCGCCGTCCGCGAGCTCGAGCGAGTCCGCGTAGGTCGCGTCGATGTCGGTGGTGCCGTAGCTCCAGACGTTCGCGCTGCCGAGGCGGCTCGTGTCGAGCTTGCCGTCGACGCCGAGGAAGACGACGAGCGATCCGTACGAGTGCTCGGTGGTCTCGACCTTCGTGCGTAGACGACGACCGAGGTGCTCGAGCCCGACCATCGCGTAGGTGTCGGTGGCCTGCGCGTTCGAGATCACGACGTCCGAATGGAACGTGCGGCCGTCGACGAGGCGCACGCCCGTCACGCGCCCGTTCTCCTGGAGGATCCGCTCCACGCGCGCGTTGCGGTGCATCACCGCGCCTTCTTCCGCGAGCGCATCGATGAAGCCGTCGCGAAGCCCCGCGCTGCCGCCCTTCGGGAAGTACGCGCCGCGCGAGTAGTGCGTGAGCACGCCCATGTGGAGGAACGCCGAGAGCCGCGAAGGCGGCAGCCCGAGATCGCCGCACGGACCCGCGAGCGCGGCCTTGAGGCGCGCGTCGTCGAAGTGGTGGTCGAGCAGCTCCTTCAGCGTCGCGCGCGACCAACGGAGCAGACCCGGCGCCGAACGCAGCACCGTGAAGAGATCGTTCGCGGTCTTCATGCGCGGCGCGACGCGCAGCGTGGTGTCGACGTCGTGCAGCAGCTTGAAGAAACGATCGAGCCCGTCGCGCTCGCGCGGGAAGTCCGCCGCGAGCCGATCGCGGAACCGATCGAGCCCCACGCAGTTCTTCACCTCGTAGTCGGGGAAGACGTAGTGGTCGAAGCCGTCCGGATCGAGCTCGGTGAAGCCGACGTGCTGCAGACCGAGCCGATCGAGCAAGTGACGGAACGAGCCGCCGGGGCCGCACTCGCCGATGTAGTGGATGCCCGGATCGAAGTGGAAGTGTTTGCGCGAGAAGGGGTTCGTGTAGCCGCCGAACTGCTTGCCCGCTTCGAGCAAGAGCACCGAACGCTTCTGCCGCGCGCAGGTCAGCGCCGCCGTCAGGCCGCCGATGCCGGAGCCCACCACGATCACGTCGAATCGTTCACTCATCGTTGCTTCCCCTTCGTCGATCGGTTCGTCGACGCCTTCGTCTTCGCGCGGGTCTTCGTGCTCGTCGCGCGCGCCACCGCACGCTCGGTCTGCGCACGCCTCGTCGCGGTCTTCGTCGTGCGCATCGGTGTGCTCTGCGTCGCGCCCGTCGGTGTGCGCTTCGTCGCGCGCGTCGGTGTGTTCGTCGCTTCCGTCACGCTCGTCACGCTCGTC
>JALOQC010000686.1 GCA_025453555.1 Myxococcota bacterium
CGAGCCTCGGTGACGCACGGGTGGACGCGGTCGGACACCGCGTGGTGCACGGCGGCGAGCGCTTCGTCGACGCGGTGCGGATCGACGACGAGGTCGTGGCCGCGATCGAGGCGCAGGTGCCCCTCGCGCCCCTGCACAACCCCGCGAACCTCGCCGGCATCCGCGCCGCGCGCGCGCTCTTGCCGAACGTGCCGCAGGTGGCGGTCTTCGACACCGCCTTCCACGTGCGCATGCCGCGCCGCGCGCGCACCTACGCCATCGACGCCGAGGTCGCGGGCACGCACGGCCTGCGGCGCTTCGGCTTCCACGGCACCTCCCACCGCTTCGTCGCCGAGCTCGCGGCCAAACACCTCGGCCGCCCGCTCGCGGAGCTGCGGATCGTCTCGCTCCACCTCGGCAACGGCGCGAGCGCCTGCGCGATCGAGCACGGCCACAGCGTCGAGACCTCGATGGGCCTCACGGAGCGGAGACGCTGCTCAACAAGAAGGGTGGCCTCGCGGGGGTGTCCGGGATCTCCAACGATCTGCGGCAGATCCAAGCGCGCGCCGCGGAAGGCGACGATCGCGCGCGCCTCGCGATCAACGTCTTCGCGCACCGAGCGCGCAAGTACGTCGGCGCCTACGCGGCGGTGATGGGCGGGCTCGACGCGGTCGTGCTCACCGGCGGCATCGGCGAGAACAGCGCGTCGATGCGGCAGCGCATCTTGCAGCGCCTCGACTTCCTCGGGCTCACCCTCGACGAGGATCGCAACCTCGACGCGAAGGTCGACGACGACGCACCGGTCTTCGACGTCTCCGCCTCCACCGCGCGCGTGCGCACGCTCGTGATCGCGACCAACGAAGAGCTGCAGATCGCGCGCGACACCGCGAGCGTCGTGAACGAGCAGAAGGCGCTGAAGACCAAGAAGCCGATCCCGATCGCGATCAGCGCGCGCCACGTGCACCTCGATCGCGCGGGCATGGACGTGCTCTTCGGGCCCGGCTCGGAGCTCACGCCCTACAAACCGCTTTCGCAGCCGGGACAGTTCGCGTCGGAAGAGCGCGTGACGATCGTCGGCCCGCGCGGACGCTTGGAGCGAGTACGCGTGCTCGGGCCGCTCCGCAAGGGCTGCCAGGTCGAGGTCTCGCGCACGGACGAGTTCCTCCTCGGCATCGACGCGCCGATCCGGCAATCGGGTCACACCAAAGGCTCCGCGCCGGTCACCCTCGAAGGCCCGAAGGGCACGCTGCAGCTCCCCGAAGGGCTCATCTGCGCGTGGCGCCACATCCACATGCACCCCGATGACGCGGAGGCCTACGGCGTGAAGGACGGCGACGAGGTGGAGGTCGCGGTGACGGGCGGTCCGCGCGACCTGGTCTTCGGTGACGTGATCGTGCGCGTGCATCCGCAGTTCGCGCTCGAGATGCACATCGACACCGACGAAGCGAACGCCGCCGAGCTGAGCAGCGGCGCCTCGGGCGCGTTGGTCGACGATCCCTACCTGCCGCCCGAAGGCGCGGCGGTCGCGGTGCTGCAGAAGAAGAGCTGATCGCGGCGCCGCTCGTTCGCCCGCTCGACCGACCGCACGCCCGTGTCGCACTCTCGCGCCATGGGACTCGTCTCCGAGGCATCGAAGCTCGTCGTCGGACTGCAAGACACCCTCGAGCGTTTCGTGCCGACCTTGCTGCGCGACGTGATCGGGGTGCTCGGACACGGCGACGTCGTGCTCTCCAAGTGCGAGCACACGCTCGATCGCGCGGACCGCGTGCTCGAGCGCCTCGACGGAGTGCTCGCGCAAGGCAGCGAGCTGCTGACGTTGGAGAAGCGGCGGCTCGAGCTCGAGATCGCGCGGCTCGAGCGCACGCGCGACTGAACGCCGTGCGAACGTCGGCAAAATCGTCGAGGGTCGGACGAGTCGTCGAGCGTCGAGCGAGTCGTCGTGCGTCCGCCAGGTCGTCCGGAGAACGTGATTGAAGCCTTTGCCGAGCTCGCGCGTCCGACGTCGCCATGGCTCGGCTCCTCGCGCTCTCCTCGATCGCGCTCGTCACGCTCACCAGCGCGCTCCCCGCGCTCGCGCAGCCCGAGCCTCCGCCCGCCGACGACGCACCGCTCGCCGGCCTGTCGCAAGCCGATCTACGCGCGCTCGCCCCCGAGCTCGATCGCGGCCCCGTGCTGCACGCGATCTTCCGCCCCGACAACCGCGAGGTCCCCGAGATCGCGCTCGCGGTCCGCGTGAACGCGCCCGCCGCGCGCGTGGCGGAGATCGTCGCGTCGCCCGAGCACTACCCGACCTTCATGCCCGCGCTCGACGAGATCGCGATCGAGAGCCGCGACGGCGCGCAGATCGCCTACCGATGGAAATGGAACGTCGCGCTCTTCACGCTCACGGGGCGCAACACCATGACGGTGTTCCCCGGTCACCCGACGCGTGGGCACCGCATCGAGGTGCGCTCGACCGGCGGCGACATGGGACGCGGTCGCATCTCGTGGCGCATCACGCCCGATGGCCCCGAGCGCTGCACGCTGGTGGTCGCGATGCGCCTCGACATGCGCGACGCGAACTACCTCGCCGATCAGCTCGCGTCGGGCGGCATCGCGGTGCAGCGGAGCATCAACGTCGTGATGGCG
>JALOQC010000277.1 GCA_025453555.1 Myxococcota bacterium
CGTCCACGGCTGGGTGCCGGACGGGAACCCACCCATCGCGCCCAACCTCGAAGGGTGGCAAGGCAGCGGGTTCAACACGGTGTTCATGCGCTGGCACCACGCGGCGACGGACAGTGCGGCCGGTTGTCCGGGCGGCGGCGGAATCTTCGGAATCCCCAACGTCCCCTGCAACGCGGAAGCGCGGGTGTTCGGGCAACGAGGCAGCCTCCCCCACAACGCGGGAGAGCGTTTCGTCGAAGGCTACAAGCAGCTCTTTCAAGCTCACCCCAACGCGGGAGAGGTCCGCGTCGTCGCGCACAGCCTCGGTTCCCAGATGGCGGCCTACCTGACCTATCGCCTCTACCACGAAGGATGGAACGGCCGAAGACCCACTCGCATCGACTTGCTCGACCCGTTCGCGTCTCCCGCGAATCCTGGCACACCGTTTCCCTCCTACATCATCCCCAACGACCAGGCCGTCGGTGGAGGTTCGTGTGGGTCTGGCAATCGAGGAACTGGCTACTGTCGTCTGGAGAACATGCTCCAGTTTCTTCGAGATCGCGGGGTGGGAACTCTCGTGATCCGAGGGCCGGCTTCGTCGCACTTCACCAACGACCTTCATTACGTGTCCCCCGTGGTGGAGATGCCGGGAGATTGGGTGGGAGGGGACCTGAAGAACCGACACGCGGCGGTGGTTCCCTGGTACATGTGCCAGGTGGGCTGGGTCGGCACCGCGACCCCGTTCTGCGCCTCGAACCCCATGGACTTCCAGCCCTACGTCGCTCGAGGCGCCGCGAGCGTCCTGTCGCGGAACGACGCGCTGGTACACGGCTCGGTCTTCAACTGGCGGTACTATCGCGACACGCAGAGTGACCTCTCGTGGATGTCGCCGAACCAGCTCGTGGACCATTGGCGCAACCACGGTGCGCGCGAGTGTCGCCGCGCTCATCCGGAGTTCGACGTGCAGTTCTACCGACGGAACAACGGTGACCTGTCTTCGTTTTCGTGCGATGAAGCGACACGCCACTTCGTCAATCACGGTCTGGGAGAAGGTCGATTGAATCGAGAGCCCGGGGCGGCCTATCAGTCCGTTCTCGGGCCACGCACGAGCTCCTGGGTTCTTGCAAGACTCGGCGGAACGAGCTCCACGGGGCTACCGCTGATTCAGAAGTTCCTCGACCACCGTGGCCGGTCCACCGTCAGCGCCCACGACGACGTCTTCAAGTATTGACGGCCTCGTGAGCGGGGAGGGCGGACTCGAAGCGGATTCGCTCTGGTATCCCTACCCGCACGTCTGGTTTCGGTTGCGGTGGATGCGCGGGACGGAGGTCGTCTGCCGAGTCGACGACGGACGGGCCGTAGTCCACGCGTTCTGTGCCTGTCTCACCGAGACTGAAGGTCTCGAGGACGTCGACGCGCGAGAGACGCGGCGAGCGCCCCGGATACCGACGTCGCCGGCAAATCACCACCCGGGCCAGCCGCACGAGATCATCGGGCCACACCCTGCGCCGCGCGGCGCGCGCGTATCGGAACAATCGTAGGCCGGGTCCACCCACGTCCACGCCATTCCGCGTCGTCCCCACGAGTGGCGCCGCAGGGCATCCCAAGCTTCGTCGGCTGCCGCGGGGTCCTCGCAAGAGATCCCGTTGTGACTCGTGTCGATCCGCAGGACCTCGCCTTCGCCGTCGAGGTCGACCGTCGTCAACACGTGCTCGAAGTCGCTCGACTTGCGGACGTGAAGGAACGGGACGTCGCTGGGAACGCGTTTGGTGTAGTGCGTGATCGACGTGTCCACGGCGTCGAGAAAACCTGCCCAGACGAACGCCCCCGGAGCGGCCGCGCGATCGCACCGTTCGCGGGCGAGCACGGACGCCTCCAGCGCGATGATCGCCCCGCGGCTGTAGCCGAGGATCGCGAATCCGTCGATGTGGCCGTAGTCGAGATCCGCGCAGATGCGCTCCGCCACGAAGTCTCGAATGGCGTCGGAGTTCGATCCGTCGAGCACGGGCCCTCGAACGTACGTCTTGTGGCCCGAGTACGACTCGAACAGCCGGCTCACGACGTTCTGATGCCCGGGGTGCGCGAGCGTCCCGTCGACGACGTAGAGGCCCGTGCGCCATGCGCCCGTCGGGGGATCGCGGACCTCCGAGCGCTGCTCGAAGCAAGCGCCTCCACCTGCCGCGCGCCAACACGTCTCCTGGGCGTCGGTCATTCGAGGTGCCCCGCCACAGTAGTCGACGAAGCACGCGATGCCTCCACCTCCGCGACCACACTCGAGGATGTCGTCACCTTCGGGCTCACGGTCGAAACAGGTGGGACCGCCTCCGCCGTTCAAACACGGAACGATGGCGCAGGTCGTGGACGACGTCTCGTCCGAGTCGGCGGGGTCAGCCGCCGACTTGTCGCCGGAGGTCACTCCCGGCGCAGCGCAACCCGAACCGAAGAGCCCACCACCGACGGAGAAGAAGAGCCCGAGGAGCACGGGGATCGAGGAGGCGGTGGCGACGGCTCCGGAACGGACGCCGAAGGCATGGGTCGAGGCACGATCGGAGGGAGGAGCAGACATCGGGGCTTCCTTTCGTCCACGGGCGCCAACGAACGCGCCCGACGTGAGTGGGGCTCGTGCATGCGTGATGCCGGCAGCTCTCGTGAAGCGCGAACGCCTGGAGTCGTGGGTGATCGACCGCGACGCACGACGGCGCGTGGGGCTCGCGGTGGAGGGCGTCGGCGTCGACCAACCTCGGACCGGCTTGGACACACCGGCCGGCCATCGGCGAATCGCGGTGCGCTGCGAGCTCGACCCCACCTCCACCCGCGTGGGGACCGCGGTGTGGCGTCGATGGGACCTGCTGGGCTCACCGCGACCTCGCGCCTGCGACGTCGAAAACCGACGCATGCGACGGCTCGCGTCCAAGGCCGTCCGAGGTTTCGTGTGGGACCCGAGAGGCGAGGAGGGCTCCGAATCGGCTGAGAAGATCGAGCGAATCGCCGCGGCACGCACGTTGCTGAAGGCCAGGACATGCCTCGCTTCGTTCAGGTCACTCGCGTTGCCTTCCTCGCTCTCCTGGGCGCATGCGCCGCGCCTTCGGGCCCCGCGCCCGGAGGAAAGTCGGTGGACGACGACGTCCCCGTAACCTGCCGAGGCGAGTGCCGTTGGCGTGGCGACGGCGAGCCTTCCACCTACTGCGGTCGCGAGGGGTTCCCGAGCGCGCCCCAGACGGCGGCCACGGAGGAAGAAGCCCGCGACGCCTTGCTCTCACGTTGCGCCGAGCAGGGGGAGGGCTGCGAAGGTCGCGTGTTCTCCTGCGCCCCCGCGTCGGAGCCTCTCGTCGTCGACTGCGCGCCGTCCTGGACCTGCTTCGCGCGCTGCTCTGGCGAAGCGGTCGCCGGATGGCCGTGTGCGTTCGACCGCGGAACGGGCGCGGCCTGCGTGGACGCGCCGCCCGGCACGAGCCCTCTCGATGCCGACGCCGACGCGCGGTCGTCCGCCGAGATCGCCGCGCTCGAACAATGCGCTCAGTACGGGTGCGCGCACGCGGAGCTTCTCGACTGCCTCCGATCCGAGTGGTGACGCCCACCGCGCGCCGCACTTCGACTTCCACTCTCACCTCACCTCTTCGACCGCCGCTTCGCGTCTCGTGACGGAGCTCGGTCGTGTGAGCCGCGCTTTCGCCTTCCGTCCAAGGAGTTCGTCATGTCGAATCGAGTCGAGTTCGTTCACGTCGTTCCCATCTCGACCGACGCTCGAGATCCGAGCGCGCTCGCCGCGCGTCTGCACCGGACGCTGACTCGAGACACCTACCGCGTTCCGATCGCCCAGCCACTCCCCGGCGTGACCGTCGGGGCGAAGGTTCGGCTCGTGCTCCTCCTCGCGGACGGCAAGCTCGGGTGGTCCACCGAAGGCTACGTGGCAGCGAAAGTCGAAGGCCGGTCGCTCTCGATCTGGCGCGACGGCGCGTCGGTCGAAGGACCGGTCGCTGGGCGACTGGCCGAGCTCTCACGCGATTGGGACGTCACCACCGTTCCTTCCCAATCGCGCCCCGATCTACGGCTCGACCAGCTCCCGACGGTCCCCGCGTCCGATGGAGGCGGCGATGGGTGGGACGAAGAAACCGAGGTTCGCGACGACGAGCCGGACGTCAGCTTCGCGCCCACCACGCTCGAGCTGGCCCTGGACGTCCTGACGAAACACTGAACGAAGGGGCTCGGTGAGGATGACCGAGACCCACAGGAACATCGAATGATGCGGTGTCGATCGAGCGTGATGACTCGGTCACGCGGTATGAGGAGAGCTCACATGAAGATCTCGAACGTCGTGATGGGTGTGTGGTTGATTACCCTCGGACTCGTCGGTGTCGGATGCGCCGCGACCGGCGGAAGCGACGGCTACGAAGGCGACAAGTCTCTCGAGGAGCTGGAGGACGAAGTAGAGCCCGCCACTCTCGTCAGTGACGAGGAGTGTACCGAGCTCACGGGGTACCTCGAGGAGTGCCTCGGTCCGGACACGCTCGTTCCGGTTTGCGAGGTGCTCGAGGTCGACCGCGCCGACGAGCTCTTGGGCATGTCGTGCGACGAGCTGACGCAAATCTCCGATGCGAGCGACGGGTCCTGGAGCTGTTTGGAGTGGGGCACGTGCTACAGCGACGAGGAGCTCGCGCAGATTGCCGTCCCTGCGCCCTTGCCGGTCCCGGCCTTCCCGATTCCGTATGGAAGCGATCTCAGCGGCACCCGAGCCAACAGCTTCGAGTGCAAGCAGTCGTGCGCGGAAGCGATCTCGTTCTACAAGTCGGTTTGTCACGAGGCGCATTGCGCCCCCGGTGACGCGGACACCACCGCGGGTTGTGGGATCACGCGCGCCAGGTTCTACGAGAACGCACAATGCGCCTTGGCGCGCCAGGACGTGATGGGCTTCTGTCAGTCGTCCCAAGGTTTCGTGCCCGACGCGAATCACCTGCCGCCGATTCAGCGCGCGGTGCAGCGCGCGAATCAATGCCAAAAAGTGTTCAACGAGTCCAGTGTGTGCGGTGGTGGGCTTCGGTGGCCCAATCGTTCTCAGCACCACGCGAACCTGCGCGTGCACTGCGGAAACTACTGAGCTTCGGAGACGGAGGGTTCGAGCATGGCGCGGAAGATCGTTCAGCTGGTTCTACTCACGCTCCTCGGATGCGCGCCTGCCACGTCCGGCGGAGACAAGGTCGTGAACGGGGAGGCGTCGCTCATCGAGGATCACCCCTACATCGTCTCGCTGCAGATGTTCGTGAGGGACAGCAGCGGCACCGACGTGTTCGTTCACTTCTGTGGCGCGTCGATCCTCTCCGAGAATCTGATCGTCACCGCGGCCCATTGTTTGACGGATCTGGTCGCCGGGGGTGGTGCGCCGCGTCTACGCGTCGTCGCCGGAACCGGAGTCCCGGAGAACACCGCCGAAACCATGTTCGCGGACACCATCCCGGCGGAGAACTACCAGGTTCGAGAGTTCACTCTCGCCGACGTCGCGCTGCACCCGGGCTACTCGTCGACGGGAGACTTGGCGGACGTCGCGGTGATCGTGCTGCGAGAGTCCCTCGACACGAGCGACGCTTGGGTCGAGCCGATCGCCTTGGCTTCGAGGCCGGTGAGCGACGGTGAACCTCTCGTGGCGAGCGGCTGGGGAGCGACGGAGACGGCGTCCTTCTCCGTGCGTCTGCACGAAGCGGAGCTTCGCGCGGCGACCCTGCTGGAGGTCCAGCGTGCGTATCGGGAGGTCTACGCGATCGAGCTCTCGACCGAGGAGCTGTCGGCCTACCGTGGGTTCGTGTGGGCCACCGATCGGACCGGCGCGGGCCGAACGGACACCTGCCAAGGAGACAGCGGGGGCCCCTTGGTTTCGGAGGACGGAACGGAGCTCGTCGGCATCACGAGCTTCGGGTTCGGATCCGGTGCGCGGCCGTGCGGGGCGATGGGCGCGTACACCTCGGTCGTGACGTTCGCCCCGTGGATCGTGGCGTTCCGTGGCGTCTCCGACATGCAGCAGGTTCGAGCCGCCCAGCCCGCCCTCGCGCGCTGGGGGACGGCGGCCCGATGACGTGCGCGGCCTCGCGACCGAGCGTTCGAGAAGATTCCTAGGAGGACGACATGAATCGCACATTCCTCACGGCTCTACTGTCTTTGTATCTGACGGCTTGTGGCGTTCCCGTCGGCGCTCCGGGTGAGGAAGGCGACAAGGTCGTCAACGGGAGCGAGGTCTTCATCGCAGATCATCCGTGGGCGGTGATGCTGCACGTGAGCGGGATCGAATCCCCGTCGACGTTGAACTGCGCGGGAGCTCTGATCTCGAAGCGGATGGTGCTGACCGCCGGACACTGCGTGCGAGGTCGAAGGAAAGAAGACGTCCGCGTCGTCGCGGCGGAGGACTTCTCGTCGGGCCTCGAGGCGTGGGACGTTCGACTCCTCGAAGTGGCCGACTGGAGGATCCAGGAGGACTACGAACGATGGGGAGAGGCGAAGGACCCGGTCACCGGTCTCGCGCTCACGGACCCGGTCAACGATCTCGCGCTCATCTGGTTGGCCGAGGACGCGCCGGAAGGCAGTGAGCCGGCACGGCTGTGGCCGGGGATCACCCCACCGGACGCCGGACGGGTGCTCGGCTGGGGACGCACGGAGACGGGAGCGACGTCGACGTCCCTCCGGGCGAAGGAGGTGAGTGTCCTCGCGGTGGAGGACGCCCCGCTGTCCACGCGTCTGCGCGAGCGCTGGAAGAACCTCCTCGTGACCGAAGGGGACGACGGCGGCTTCTGCCAAGGAGACTCGGGTGGACCCCTCGAGAGCCTCGACGAGCGAGGCGTGTTGCTCGGGGTGTTGTCCCGAACCGCGAACGAGGGGCCGGATGGAGAGCGCCTTGCGAGGTGCCACGTCGGAGCTGCCGTTCCGAGCTGGCGCGCGCTCGAGTGGTTGCGCTCGATCGGAGTCACGTTCGACGAGTGACGTCGAGCGACGAAGCGACGGCGCGAGGCGACCCTCGTGAGCCCACTCTCGGCGCGGGCTACGTTCACGCGCCGATCCGCGCATGACGGGCATGGCGGTTCGCCTCGAGCCGCGACCGGATCACGTGCCGGATGTCTCATGTCGTCCAACCTCGGGCGGACTTCGTGGCACCGGTCGCTCGTGTGAAATCTCGCGCTCCTCACGAGTGACTCGCGCGACCGTGGGCGAATGCCCCGTTCGACACGCGCTCGCATCCTGACGTGCGCCGTTTGCGCCCTCGGCGTGAGCTGTGGCGGTTCCACGACGAGTGAGGTCGACGCAGGGCGCGCAGACTCCAGCGCCACGATCCCCGTGGACGCAGGGTCGCCCGCGCGGGATGCGTCGGGCGACCGGGATGCCTCGCCCGAGCCAGATGCCTCGTCCGAGCCGGATGCCTCGCCCGAGCCGGACGCATCGCGCGACGAAGACGCGAGCGTCGAGCGCTGCACCTCCGAACCGGAGTCGCGAGAGCTCGCGTGGACGTTCGAGCACGACGGCCGTGAGCGTCGAGCACGCGTCGTCCTTCCGGACGACTACTCGACGGAGCGGCGTTGGCCGCTGGTGCTGTCCATCCACGCCCTCGGCAGCAGCGCGGCGTTGCAGGAGAGCTACACGCGCATGACCGAGCAGACGCGGACCCGCGGTTTCGTCGTCGTGTATCCGGAAGGGACGGGCGGGAGCTGGAACGCCGGCACGTGCTGCGGCACCGCCGCCGGCCGCGTCGACGACGTCGGGTTCCTGGCGGCGGTGATCGATCGCGCGGAGGCCGAGCTCTGCATCGATCGCGATCGCCTGCACGCGACCGGCATGTCGAACGGCGGCTACATGACGCATCGCCTCGGCTGCGAGCTCGCGGATCGTCTCGCCTCGATCGCGCCCGTCGCAGGCGCCGACGCGACCACGCGCTGCGAGCCCTCGCGCCCGCTGCCGATCCATCTGCACCACGGCACGCTCGACACCGTCGTGCCCTACCTCGCGGGCGTGAGCGCACGCGACGCGTGGCGCGAGCGGAACGGTTGCATCGGCGAGCCGGAGACGTTCTTCGAGGGCGGGGGGACGACCTGCGAGCGATGGCGCTGCGACGCCCCGGTGGAGCTCTGTCGCTCGACGGTGTCGCACGTCTGGCCGGGCGGCGTGGCCTCACCCGCGGGCATCGACGCGACGACGGCGATCCTCGACTTCTTCGAGGCGCACCCGCTCCGATGACGGGCTGACGGCCGGTCGCGCATCCGTCGTCGGAGCTTCGTCCGACCTGCGGCGAAGCGGAGCGAACCGCAGTCCACGGCTTCCTCGGGGGAGGCCGGCGAACCTCAGACGAGCCGGATCCCGCACGAGCGCGAGCCCGTCCAATCCTGCCCAAGGTCGGAGCGACGTCCGCAAACCGCATTCACTCACGCGGATCGTCGACCACCGAAGATTCGCGGCCTCGGTGCACGGCCTCAATCGACAAGGATCTGCGGTCGTTCGTGACCCTGCGAGTGACTCGTTGTGTTGCCGCTGCGCGTGGCACGGCCCGTGCTCTGTCTTCCGAGTGCATCGTCACTGCGGTGTCGAACAAAGGAAGAAGAGATGACGAACGTGAACGTGTACTTGGTGCTCGGACTCCTCGGGTTCGCGTGCGCAGCGCCGGGAGCGAGCGGAGGCGCAGACGGCGACAAGCTCGTCGATCTCGGAGAGCTCCCACCGGAGCACGTCGCTGAGGATCCGGAGACGGGCGACCAGTACGTCGACATCGCGGCGCTCGACGAGGAGACCCGCGCTGCGTTCTCGGATGACGAATCGCTCGCGAGCGACGATCCGATCCTCGCGCTGATCAGCGATCCCGAGGTGGAGCCACGCGTCGACGACCTCCTCGCGGCGATTGAGATCGAGGATCGGGCTGCGTACGACGCGATCGTCGACACGTTCTCGGAGAGCACGCGCGCGGCCCACGACTTCGACGCGTTCTTCTCGGCCGTGTACGTCGATACGGCCGAGGAATCGCTCGCGAGCTCCGGGTGCTCGGACTTCTTCGAGGCCGCGCACGG
>JALOQC010000687.1 GCA_025453555.1 Myxococcota bacterium
GCCGGCGTGCGCGGCGCTCAATCGCTGATGTTGTCCGCGAAGGTCGTCGCGCTGATGAACGGTCGCGCGCACGTGTCGTTCGCGGATCTGCGGCGCGTGACGCTCCCCGCCCTGCGCCACCGGCTGATCCCGAGCTTCGAGGCGGAGGCGGACGGCATCTCCACGGACGCGATCCTCGAGCGGCTCCTGAAAGAAGTGCCGGAGACCCCGCCCTCGCTCGCGAGGGTCGCCGGATGAGCCCCCTCGTCGCTTCACGGCTCGTTCGTCTTCCTCGCGTGGCTGGTGTCCTCGTCGCGCTGACCTTCGCGCTCGGCGCGCTCGACTCGCGCGCCCACGCTCAAGACCCCACCGAGCCGATCGAGCTCTCGGTCGAAGGCCTCTTCGGCCCCGAGCTGCTCCTTCCGCAACGCCACGTGCCGCTCCGCGTCCGCGCGCGCAACCGGCTCGGCGTCGCGGTGCGCGGCGCGATCGTCGTCTCGTCCGCCGACTGGCAGTCGCGCCCGGAGCGACACCGCGTGGAGGTCGATCTTCCCGCGCGCGCCGAACGAACCACGCAGCTCACGGTCTACGCCCGCGACGGTGGCTCGATGACGGTCGACTTCGAGATCGACGGCCGCCGCGCGACGCGTCAGTACGTGTCGTTCCGATCTGCAAGTGAACCAGGAGCAGGCCTACGGCGGCACCCGCGTGGTGAACGTGCCGGTGGGCGTGGTCGGCTTCGATCCCCAGAGCGGCGATCCGCTCGCGCCGCTCGACGTGCTCGGCTGGAACGCGGTCGGGCTCGTCGTCGCGAGCGCCCCCACCCTCGAGCGACTGACCGGGCCGCAGCGCGACGCGCTCCTCGCGTGGATCCGCGGCGGCGGCGAGCTGCTCGTCTTTCCGCGCACTCCGGAGGATCTGCGCGCGCCTTTCCTGGACTCGCTCGTCGACCTCGCGTGGATCGACGACGTCGCGGTGCGCGATCACTTCGCGTTCGTCCCCGAAGCCGCGCGCGGCAAGGGGCTCGTCGGCGCGGACTCACCGCTCGGCCGGCGTGCGCGCACCGAAGGCTACGGAGCCTCCACGAAGGTCGGCTTCGGCCGCGTGCACGTCGCGACCTACGACGGCACCGCGCCGCCCTTCGTCGACGCGACCGAGGTGCGACGCCTCGTGAGCAGCATCGTCGGGCTCCCGACCACGCGTGGCGTCGAGCGTCCGCTCTTCGCGTTCGGCGGCGCCGACGAGGTCGTCGACGAATGGTCGGGGAACTGGATGTTCCAGCCGCTCCGCAGCGTGCTCGATCCGAACGAGTCCTTCCGCCCTGCGCTGGGCCTCGTCGCGATCGTGCTGCTCCTCTACGTGATCTTCGTCGGCCCCGTGAGCTTCACGTGGATCGCGAAGAAGAACCGCCCGACCCTCGCGCTCGTCACGACGCCCATCGCGGCCACCGCGTGTCTGCTCTTGCTGCTCGGCGTCGGCTACGTCGGCAAAGGCACCACCATGCGCTACCGCTCGGTGAGCTTGCTCGAGCTGCCTGAAGGCGAAGCGATCGGGCCCGAGCGACGCTACCTCGGGCTCTTCCTCACGCGCCCGACCACCTTCGATCTTCCGATGCCCGAGGTCGGCACCACGCGGCTCTTGCCCGAGAGCGCGAACCGCAGCGTCGAGATCCGCGCGCAGGGCGAGGGGCTCGTGCTGGGCGACCTCCAAGGCGGCCTCTGGGAGACGATCTTCCTCCGCGAAGAGCAGCTCACCGGGCTCGGGGGGCCGATCGTGTTCGAGCGCTCGGAGGCCCACCTCGTCGCGGTGCGCAACGAGTCGCGCGTCGCGCTGCACGGCGCCTTCGTGCTCGACAGCACGGGCGGGCTCTACCGCGTCGGCGAAGTGCCGCCCGGTGCGCGGGTGGAGATCGCGCCCGCACCCGGTCTGAACGTCGGCTACGACAACCCGACCTTCTACGGCGAGTCCGATCCGGAGCTTCGCTCGGTCGCCAACGAGCTCGGGCTCCCGCCCGACGAACGCGAGGCGATCTACGGGATCGCGCAGGTCGCGGGCGGCTCGCTCGTGAGCGCATACCCCGCGCTCTACGCGCGCATCGACTCGACCGGCCCGGCGATGATCGCGGGAGAGTTCGTGCGCGAGCAGGAGCTGCGGCTCGTGCGGGTGGTCCCGTACATCGAAGGCGCGGCCGTGCATCCGAAGTGGGACCAGGGCGCGCCGCCCGCGCTGGACCCGTCGACGGGGGAGATCACACCGTCGCCGCCTCCGATCGAGATGCCGCCCGTCGAGATGCCGCCCGAGGAGATGACACCACCCGTCGAGATCCCCGTGGAGGTGCCCTGATGATCCGCGTGGAGGGTGTGCAACATCGCTTCGGGGCGATGAAGGTCCTGCACGACGTGTGGTTCACCGTGCCCAAGGGCACCGTGTTCGGCTTCATCGGCCCGAACGGCGCCGGGAAGACGACCACGCTGCGCATGATGGCGACGCTGCTCGAGCCCGACGAAGGCCGCATCCTCGTCGGCGGCTACGACGTGGTCGAGCGCCCGAACGACGTGCGCCGCGTGCTCGGCTTCATGCCGGACGGCTTCGGCGTGTACGAGCGCGTGACGGTGACGGAGTACCTCGAGTTCTTCGCGAGCGCGCACGCCATCCCGCTCGACAAGCGCAAGCGCACCGTCGAGGCGGTGATGGAGCTGACGGATCTCGGCCCGCTGCGTGAGCGGCTCGTGGCCGCGATGTCCAAGGGCATGAAGCAGCGGCTCGCGATCGCGCGCACGCTCCTGCACGACCCCGAGGTGCTGATCCTCGACGAGCCC
>JALOQC010000688.1 GCA_025453555.1 Myxococcota bacterium
TCGAAACGTCCGCGCGACCTTGCCGAGCGTCGGGCTCAAGAAGGTCATCAAGCTGCTCACCTCGATCGAGAACAGCCGCTTTCCGGTCGCGGTGGAGCGAATTCAAATCGAGCACTTTCGAGGCGGCGAAGACAGCTACAACGTCCAGATCGGCGTGATCGCCTACGACGCGGCCGAGCCCGAGGCCGGCGGGGCGGACGCCAGCTCCATGGGTGGCGACTCCTCGATGCGTGCGGGGCGCGCTGGCCGTGCGGGTCCGCCGGCCCCCTGAGCGCCCGAAAGCCCGGCGCGAGGTGCGCGAACGAGTCAGTCCGAAGACGAACCTTCGACCGAGACGAGAGACGAGCGAGATGAAGCCCTGGATGAAGCGTGTGGCGAAGTGGGTCGGGTACCCGCTGTTCTTCCTCGTCACGTTCGTGCTCTTCGCGTACTGGACGTTCCCTTGGGATCGCGTGCGTGACTACCTCGTCCAAGAGGTGGAGAACCCGATGCGTGGCGGGCGGCGCGTGCCGAGCGGCTACGAGCTGGAGATCGTCGACCTGAGCCCGTCGTGGGTGACCGGCGTCGACCTCACGGGCGTGCGCCTCGTGAAGCTGCCCACCGAACCGGACGAGCGTCCGGTCGACGTGACCTTCGAGACCGTTCACGCGCGCGTCGGTCTCTTCGCGGCGATCGTGGGTGACCTCGACGTCGACTTCGAGGCGGTGGTGGCCGGCGGGGACGTCGAGGGCCACTTCGAGCAGAGCGGCGAGTCGTTGGCGTTCGACGTCGACCTTCAGAACGTGAACCTGCGGCGGATCAGCATCCTGCGCTCGTACCTGCCGCTGCCGATGCAAGCGAAGCTCAGCGGTCACGTGGACCTCGCGCTCGGCGAGCAACCGAGCGAAGCGGCCGGCTCGATCGACCTGCGCCTGGAGGGCCTGAAGATCGGCGATGGTCAGGCGAAGCTCGCCATCGAGGGGCTCGGCGACGGCGTGACGGTCGACGAGATCGACGCCGGCAACGTGATGATCGAGGCCGTCGTCGAGAACGGCGTGCTGAACCTCCGTCGTTTCCAGGGCCGCGGCGCCGATCTGGAGCTCGGGGGCTCGGGCGAGCTCCGGCTCATGCGGCCGTTCGAGCTCTCGCGCGCCGACGTGTTGCTCCGCGCGCGCTTCACGGACGCGTACAAGGAGAAGAGCGACCGCACGCGCGCGCTCTTCTCGCTCGTCGACCTCCAGCCGCGGCTGCGCAGCTTCAAGACCAGCGACGGCGCGCTGCAGCTCCGCATCGCGGGCACGCTCGCGGGTCGCGTCACCACGCGCGGCGCGGGTGGTGAGCCGGCTCCGGGCGGCGGCTGAAGCGCGCATTCGACGTTTTGGGAGCTCGCCGCCAGGCCGAGCGATCCGACGTCACGTGAGCGTCGCCGTCGGGCGACCGAACCAAGCCAACTCGCAAAGGGATGTTGCTCAACGCGACGCGACGACGGATCCGTGCGTGAGCCGGAGGCGGTGATGCACTTTGCGCAGCGCCTCCGCGAGCTCGATCGCGTCCGCGAAGCGCGCTTCGGGATCGGGCGACAGAGCACGATGCACGAGGTCGGCGAGCTCGGCCGGCATGCCCGGACGACGCGCGCGCAGCGGCACCACGCGTCCCTCCATCACCGCGACGAGGAGCTCCGCGAGCTGCTCGCGCGGCTCGACCGGAGGCACGCCGGAGAGCGCGTAGTAGAGACACGCGCCGAGCCCGTACACGTCGGTGCGCTTGGTGGGCACGCCGCCGCGGAGGTTCTCCGGCGGCAGGAAACACGGCGTGCCGAGGATCTTCCCCGTGCGCGCGAGCCGCGTGATGGGCGGCTCGACGTTGTCCGCGACGCCGAAGTCCACGAGCGCGATGCGCCGCGCGGGGTCGTCGCGCACGAGCACGTTGCTGGGCTTCAGATCGCAATGGACGATGCCCCGCGCATGCACGTGCGCGACCGCGCGCGCGAGGGCGAGCCCCAGCTCGGCCGCGTCGAGCGCGCTCCACGGGCCCGTCGTCGCGATCACGTCGCGCAGGTTGTCGGCCGGAATCCACGGCATCACGAGGAACGCGCCCTCCGCACCGACGTCGCCCACGTCGAACACCGGCGGGATGAGCACGTCGTCGAGGTTCGCGAGCACGCGCGCCTCGCGGCGCAGGTACGGAGCTTCGAGACCCACGCCGTACTTCACGACGACGGGTCGCTCGAGACGAACGTCCTCCGCGAAGTAGACGCGCGCCATCCCGCCGTGCGCGAGCGGTCTCACGATGCGGTATCGATCGGCGACGAAGTCGCCCACGACGAGCTCGGCCGAGCTCACCCCCGGACCTCGACTCCGACGAGGTCGCGGCCCACACGCTCTCCCCCGCGACGCGCCTTCCGGGGCGCGCGAGCTCGGCGCTCGAGGTTCGTGACGTCCGAGCGGGCTCTTGGCAAGCGGGAGGGCGCACCGAGACGCGGGCGAGTCTGCGAGTGGGGTCCATCGTTCTGCCTGGTTCGGTCGCCTGCCGGCGACGCTCACGGGACGTCGGATCGCTCGGCCTGGAGGCCGCCTCCGAGAACGTCAATCGTCCTCCAACATCACGGTGGCGGAGCTGCGGACGCCGAAGTCGACGTGGTCTCCGAAGGTGCGCCACGTGAGCCAGCCCGCGATCGCGATCAGACCGAGCGCGATGACGTACTCGGTGGTGCTGAGCCCGCGCTGATCCTCGCGCAGCGTGCGCGGCCGCTCCGTCACGGCGCCCCCGCGGCGGCGGCGATCCAGGCGCCGAGGTTCACCTCCGAGTGTCGTTCGTCGCACGCGAGCGCGAGCTGGTGTCCGTACGTCGCTTCGCCCCCGATGGCGCCGCTGCGCGCGACCGTGCCGTGGGCGGACCAGCGTCCGCTCGCGATCTCGAAGGCGAGCGCGGACGTGCGCGCGCCGAGGAGCGGCTGCTCGGTGAAGAGACGCGTTCGCGCCGCGACCACGGCTCCCGGCGCGCGCTCGGCGCCGCCGAAGAGATCGCGGTCCTGACGCTCGACGTCCGCGCGTGCGTGCTCAGGCACGTCGTCGGCGCATGCCCCTCGCGCCGCCGCCCACGCCGTGCCGCGCACCGCGACCGCCGCGTCGAGCGCGTGGTCGAAGCCGCGATGCACGTACGCGGTCAGCGAGCCCACGAGGCCGATCACGGGCAGCACCAGCAGCGCCTCCGCGTAGATGGCTCCCTCTCTGGATCGTCGTCGTCGCATCTCCTGCTCCTCTCTCGTCGCGATCGCGGCGCGATCGGCGACGTCGGACGTTCAATGAATCGCGGAGGCGCCGAGCTCCTCGCACGCGAACACCCCCACCGGACACGCACCCGGGACGACGTCGACGCGACGAAGGCGCGCACGCCAGCGCATGCGCCACGCCCAGAGCTCCGGGTCGACGTCTCCGTCGAAGTAGTACTCGGCGCGCGAGACCGATTGATCGACGGCCGAGCGCATCGCGGCCGCGATCGGCGCGAGCCGTTCTTCGCGCTCTCGTCCCCACGCCACGATCGCGACGCGCTCTTCGTCGCTCGCGAAGGGCATCGCCGCCTCGTCCGCGCGCACGTACGAGTGGACTTGGAACGCGTCGTCCCCCATGCGCACGCCTTCGGAGACGCGTCGCGTGAGCCCGTCGATGCGCGAGGCCACGCTGCCACACACGAGCGCGCTCGCCGCTAGCGCGAGGCCCACGCCTCCTGCACGATCGACGTAGGTCTCGGCGCCGCAGCTCGACGCGAAGCGCCGCGCCTCGCGGTAGGCGTGTTGCGCGGTCATCACGATCGGCACGTCGCCCGCTTCGCCGGAGGGCCCTCCGAACGCGAGGACCTCGTCGCATGCGCGCGTCGGATCCTCGGCCTCCACGGGCATCTCCGGTACGAACGTCAGCCCCTCCGCGACGGGCGGCGCGAAGTGCCGAGCGATCTCGCGACCGGAGGCGAGCGTCGCCA
>JALOQC010000278.1 GCA_025453555.1 Myxococcota bacterium
TTCCACGACCAGCAGAGAGCCCGCGTTCAAAGAAGCGGTTCCGCAGCTCTCCAAGTGCTCGGAGCCCATCAAAAGGTCATTTCACCCGCTCAAGCCACCGAAGCCGCCACCCTCGTTGCCGTCGCGCGAGTGCTGATGAACCTTGATGAGTTCATCAATCGCGAGTGAAGTCCGCGTTGAAACATGAAAACGCTATTTAGCCTATCACTTGTCCTTTTAGTCTCATCGCTGGTTCCGGCACAAGACGCCAGACCCACACCATCCGAGCGCATCGCCCTATGGCCGGGCAAAGCGCCCAATGGCGACGGCACTTTCGAAGGCAGCACCAAGGAACTCGAGGTCTTCTTGCCTCCCGCCGACAAAGCAAACGGCGCGGCCATCGTGCTGTGCCCTGGCGGCGGCTACGTTCGCCACGAGCGCGCTCGGTTCGCTGGGCACGCACGCGTGCGGAAACCGCCGTCAGGCCCGCACCAAGCGCACGACGGTCTCCACGTGCGGCGTCTGCGGGAAGAGATCGAAGGCGATCGCGCGATCGATCGCGAAGCCCGCGTCGCGCAGCGGCTGGAGATCGCGCTGGAGCGCGGTCGGCGCGCACGACACGTACACCACGGCGGCGGGCTTCTCGCGCGCGAGCCGCTCCACCACGTCGGGGGCCCCGCGTCGCGGCGGATCGAGCACCACCACGTCGTAGCTCCCTCTCGGGTACTTCACGGCGTCCTCGCAGACCGACTTCCCGTCGAGCCCGCGGCGCTCGAGGTTCGCTCGCAGCGCGTCGACCGCCGCGCGATCGATCTCGACCCCCACGTAGGAGGTGGCGCCGGCCGCGAGCAGCACCCCGAGGTTGCCGTGCCCCGCGTGGAGCTCGAGCACCCGCTTGCCCGCCGGCTCCGCGAGCTCGGCGACCGACCGCACCAGCAGATCGTTCTTCTGGTCGTGCGCCTGCGAGAAGCCCCCCGTGGTGCCGACGAGCTCGATCCCGTCCGCGCCCAGGGTGCGCTCGGTGGGGTCGCCGAAGACCGCGGGCGCGAGGCCCTCGATGGTGAGCGCGAGGCCGAGGAGCGAACCGTCCTGCACGAGCTGCGCGCAGGCCTCGTAGACCGCCGCAGGCTGCGCGTCGGCCGTCCGAATCGTCGCCACCGCTCCGGCATGGCTTCGCGCGAGCGCGAGCTCGCCTCGACCGCGCAGACCGCCGAGGCGCGCCCGGATCGCGACCAGCGCGGCCTGCAGCGGAGGCGCGAGCACCGCGCACTCGCGCCGATCCACCAGCCGGTCCGTGCGTGTCTCCAAGAACCCGAAGAGCCCACCCTGGCGGAACGAGAGCGTCGCCCGACGTCGGTAGCCGAGATCGTCCTCCCCCACGAGCTCGACCTCGCGACCGAGGACACGAGAGACGAGCGCGCGCTTGTGCGCGGCTTGATGCGCGTAGTCCCACGCCATCCACGGGCAGCCGCCGCAGAGCCCCGCGACCTCGCAGGCCGGCGTGCGGCGCTCGGGTCCGGCTTCCACGACCTCCACGAGCTTCACGTGGGCCCCGCGCTCGACGCGCGCACGCTCGACGCGCACGAGGTCGCCCGGAAACGCCCCCGCCACGTAGGTGGGCCCACGCGGCCCCACGATCACGCCGTCGCCGCCCGAAGCGACGTGGTCGACGCGCGCAGTCGTCGGCTCGTCGTTCGAGGACCGTCCGTGCGGAGATCGCCCATGCGAAGGGCGCGCGTGCGAAGGACGTCCGCGCTTCACGGGTAGCGCTGCGCGGGTCGGCCGCGGTTGAAGAGGAAGCGGAACGAGCCGTCGAGCACCGCGAAGCGCTCCTCGGGGTTCGCGGGGTCGACGAAGCGCACCCCCGAGAAGCTCGCCGCCGTCTCGAGCTGATCGTCGTCGACTTCGGGCGCCCACAGGCTCTCGAAGGTGATCGTGCCTTCCACCGCGGTGAGCACGGTCGCGAGCCGGTCGCGATCGAACGCGCAGGTGTGGCTGTAGTGGAAGGTCATGCGCACGTCGCCCTCGGGGCCGACCGCGACCGGCGTGCCGAGTCGTTCGACCTCGCCCGCCGCGTCGGCCACGCCGATCGACAGTCCGTCCGAGAACACGAGGTAGTCGCCCCCGCGCTGCACGCGGATCGTGACGCCTTCGCGATCGTCGTCCGCCACGAAGAAGTTGGGTCGCACGTCGACCGCGGCGCCTTCGAGGTCGCACTCGGGGTCGGTGATCACGCCCGTGAGCTCGCCCTCCCCGTTGCCGACGCTGCACGCGAAGAGCACCGCGAGCGACGTGTGGAGCCACGCGCGCGGCGCAATCGTCGGGGTGCGTTCACGACGCGATGAGCCCGCCACCGATCACCTCGTCCCCAACGTACACGACGGCGGCCTGCCCTGCCGTGATCGCGCGCTGCGGCTCCTCGAATCGAACGGTGAACCCGAACCCGTCCAGCGCGGGCTCGACCCACGCGCGGGCGGGCGTGTGTCGGTACCGGACGCGCACGTCAGCCGTGAAGCCACCACCCGGCGGCCGGACCCAGCGCGCATCCGAGACGCGCACGTCGCGAGCGAAGAGCGACGCCTCGGCGCCGACGACGACGTCGCCGGTATCGGGCACGATCTTGAGCACGTAGCGCGGGCGATCCTGGCCGCCGAGCTGGAGGCCCTTTCGCTGCCCGACGGTGAGCCCTTCGATGCCCTCGTGACGTCCGAGCTCGGTGCCCGCTTCGTCGACGATGCGGCCCGGGCGCACCCGACCGCGCTCACGCTCCGCGAAGCCACGGACGTCGCCGTTCGGCACGAAGCAGAGCTCTTGCGAGTCGGGCTTGTCCGCGTTCGGCAGCCCGAGCCGCCGCCCCTCCGCGCGCACCTCGTCCTTCGTGCGGGCGCCGAGCGGGAAGACCATCCGCGCGAGCACCTCGGCGGGAACACCGTAGAGGAAGTAGCTCTGGTCCTTCCCGCGATCGACCCCGCGCAGGAGCCGCACACCCTCCGCGGCGCGCTCGATGCGCGCGTAGTGTCCGGTCGCGATCCACGCGCAGCCCAGCCGATCCGCGAGGCTCGCGAGTTGGAGGAGCTTCACGGTGCGGTTGCAGTGCACGCAGGGGCTCGGCGTGCGACCCGCCGCGTAGTCGTCGAGGAACGGCTCGACCACCTCCGCTCGGAACGCCGCGCGCTCGTCCATCACGTAGTGCGGGATGCCGAGGTGGTCGCAGGTGACGCGCGCGTCCTCGCGATCCTCGGGCGCGCAGCAACGACCGACCTGCTGGTCACCGCTCGCGTCCCAGAGGTGCAGCGTGACGCCGACCACCTCGTGCCCGGCCTCGTGCAGCAGCGCCGCCGCGACGGACGAGTCGACGCCCCCGCTGAGCGCCACGAGCACACGACCAGGACCCGGAGTCATCCACGTCCGTTTGAGGCGGCCGGGTGAGAGGGTCAAGCGCACACAGTCGAAGCAGCCCGTCGGGTGCCGTGGGCGAGTCGACGGAACGGCTTGCCGATGCGACGCAGGCCCAAGGCGCTCAGCGACCGCGCGCGATCACGCGGCGCAGGATCTCGATCGAGCGGCTGACGTCGTCGTCCGTCGTCTCGGGTCCGAGGCTGAGCCGCAGCGTGCCTGCTCCACGCTCGGGGTCCTCCGGAAACCACGCCTGCATCGCGGGCGACACGGCCGTGAGACCGGACGAGCACGCTGCGCCCGCCGAGGCCGCGAGCCCTTCGAGGTCGAGCGCCGCGACGAGCTCGGCTCCGCGCCAGCCCGGCAGCGACACGTGGGTGACGCTTGCGGTGCGCGGCCCTTCCCCGTTGACCCACGCGCCGAGCGCTACGAGCGCGTCTTCGAGACGATCTCGCCGCCGCGCGACCTCGTGCATCGTCGCGAGCCGCGTCGGGAGGTCCTCCGCCGCCGCGCCGAACCCGACCAGCGCGCGGACGTCGGGCGTGCCCCCGCGACGTCCACGCTCCTGCCCTCCGCCGACCACCTGAGGCGCCAGCGGCACGCCGCGCCGAACGATCAGCGCGCCCGCCCCCGCCGGTCCGCCGATCTTGTGGCTCGCGAGCGCCACCGCGTCGGCCTCACCCACGAGCGCGTCGAGCGGTAGCCGTCCGTAGGCCGCGACGGCGTCGACCACCAGCCACGCGCCGCGCTCTCGGGCGGCCCGCGCGAACGCCAGCCCGTCCGAGATCACACCCGTCTCGTGGCTCGCGAGCTGGAGCACCACGATGTCGCCTTCGCGCACCTCGGCTCGCAGCGTCGCGAGGCTCGGTGCAGAGCCTGGCGCCAGCGGGAGCTCCACCACGGGCACGCCCCGCGAGGGCAACGCCGCCCGCACCGCCGGGTGCTCGAGCGCCGAGCTCACGATCCGTCCTGGCGTCCCGATCCCGAGCACGGCGAGGTTGCAGGCCTCGGTCCCGCCGCTCGTGAAGATCACCTCCGTCGGCTGCGCCCCCACGCTCGCCGCCACCTGCCGGCGCGCGCGCTCCACCGCCGCGCGCGCGCGACGACCGAACGCGTGCGCGCTCTCCGGGTTTCCGAAGGGCGCCTCGTCCATCGCGCGCCGCGCGGTCGGCGACAGCGGCGTGGCCGCGTGATGATCGAGGTAGATCACGAGCGCGCGCAGCTTCGTTCAGGCGCCGCTCGCCGGCAAACGGAGCTTCACGAGCGTCCCCCCGAGCTGCTCGCCCACCACGGGCGCGTTCGGAGGGCTCACGAGCTCGATCTGGCCGCCCAAGGCTTCCGTCACCCGACGCGCGAACGCGAGCCCGAGCCCGACCCCGCCGTGGGCACGAGTGACCGAGCCGTCCACTTGATAGAAGGGCTCGAAGATTCGCTCTTGTGCGTTCGGCGCGATGCCCGGGCCGCCGTCCGCGACACGCAGCTCGTGCCATGCCCCGACCCGCGCGACCTCGACCGCGATGGTGCCGCCGCGAGGGGTGAATTTCGCAGCGTTGTCCAATACATGCACGATCGCGCGCCGCAGCTTGTCGGGGTCACCTCGCCCCGGGAGCGGGCCCTCCATCGCGCCGATGCGCCACGTCAGGCGCTCGTCGGGAAGCGACTCGCGGACCTGCGCGAGCGCCCGCCGCGCCACGTCCGCGAAGTCGTAGTCACGCTCGAAGTAGTGCATGCGCCCGCTCTCGAGCGCGCTGACGTCGAGCAAGGTGTCGGTCACGCTGCGCAGTCGGCGCGTGGAGCGCTCGATCGAGCCGAGGCACTTGCGCTGCAGGTCGGTGAGCGGGCCGAGCTCCTCGTCGAGCAGGAGCTTCAGGTAGCCCACCACCGGGGTCATCGGCGTCGCGAGCTCGTGGCTGACGTTCTGCAAGAACTCGCGCCGCAGGCGGGCCAGCTCCTCCAGCCGCTCGTTGGCGGCGGCGAGCTCCACCACCTTGCGCTCGAGATGCTCGACGATGCGCTGCGACTGCTCGCGCAGCTTGGTCTCGCCGGTCTCGTCCGCGCTCTCGCGGTGACCACGCAGGAAGCCCGCGACCTGCTCCGCGAACCGCCGCGCGTCGATGGGCTTGGTCACGAACCCGTTCGCGCCGACGGCCAGGCTCGTCTGGCGATCCCCCTCCGCAGTGATCGCGACGATGGGCACCCCGTCGAGCTCCCGCATCGACCGCAGCCGCAGGGTCACCTCGTAACCGTCGAGGTCCGGCACGTTGATGTCGACCAGCACGAGCTCGGGCTGGACCCGCCGCGCCATGCGGATGCCCTCGAGGCCGCTCTCCGTCTCGAACACCTCGTGGCCCGCGCGCAGCAAGAGCTTCGAGACCAACCGACGACTGTGCGGGTCGTCCTCGATGTGCAGCACACGCGCCACACACGAATCGTAATCGACGCTCGCGCGCTCCGGGAACGTTTCGTCGGATCGCACCGACACGCGAACGTCCTTGACGAGCCCGACGCCACCCGCGTAATTCCGCTGCTCCATGGCGGAGGACCTCGGTGCTCGTCTGGTCCGCGCGGGGCTCGCGACACGAGAGCAGCTCGCCATCGCGCTCGCGGACGGCGCACAGAGCGGAGGTGCGCTCGCCGCCGGCTTGGTGGATGCGGGCGTGCCGGAGGAAGACCTCGTCGCGTTCTTCCTGGGCGAAGGGCACGGTCCCGAAGCCGCCGCCGACCGTCTGAGGTCCACCACGCCCGAGCGGCTGCCCGCGGCCGTGGCGACCGCGTTCTACGCGCTCCCGATCGGCAGCTCCGACCGCGGGATCGAGGTGGCGATGGCCGATCCGAGCGACACCCACGCGCTCGGAGAGCTCGCGGTCGTGTTGGGCGCGCCCGTGCTCCCACGACCGGCGCGGATCAGCGCCCTCCGCGAAGCGCTCTCCCACGCCTTCCCCCACACCCCGACTCGGCCGCCCGCCCCGACGCCGCTCGAGCTCGTTCGCCGCAAGCCCGTGCACGCGAACCGAGGCGACGTCCCGCTGCCGCTCTCGCGACCGAAGGTGATGCAGAGCTTCCCGAAGCCGCGCGAGCCCATCGCGCCTCCCCGCGTCGAGCTCTCGACCATCGACTCCGTCAGCTCCACGGTCGGCTCGCTCGCGACGCCGAAGCCCAAACCCGTCGAAGCGTTTCGCGATCCACCACGCGAGACCGCGGACTACGAGACGCCGCGCGACATCGCGTCCGCTCCGACCCCGCCCCCGACGCCTCGTTCGATCCTCTCCGCACACGAGGCGAGCTGGGGAGACCTCGCAGCGCCCGACCCCGTCGCCTCCGCCCCTGCGGTCGCGAATCGACGGACCTTGCCGGAGATCGGCGCGACCCTCGCGAGCCTCCGCTCGAGCCGCGACCGCGACGCCATCGTGCGACTCGCGTGCGAGGCCGCCTCGACCGTGGCGCGCACCACGGTCTTCCTGACCCTTCGCAAGGGCGTGCTGCGCGGCTGGGAGGGCACGGGCGCGGTGAGCCCCGACGCCCTTCGCAACCTCTGGATCCCCGCGTCGAGTCCGTCGGTTTTCCAACGAGTGATCGAGGCGGGTGAGCCCCACCGCGGGCCCCACGGCACCACGGCGGCCGACAAGCTCTTTCGGGCCGCCACGGGCAGCCGCGGCTCCGTGCTCGTGGTCGAGCCGATCCGGGTCGGCGACCGCGTGGTCGCGGTGCTCTGCGCCGACGACCCGCGCTTCGGCCCGGCCGGCATCGAGCGTCTGGAGGCGCTCGCGCACGCGGTGGGCACGGCCCTCGAACGTGTGATCGTCGAAGCGAAGCGCTGAGCCGCGCGGGCGAAGACCCACGGGGTCAGTCGACGAGGCGGGCGTCCGCGGCCGAGATCCCCTGCTTCGCGAGCGCGACGAGGTTGGCGCGCTCTTCGAGCACGCGGTCGCCGTAGCTCGTGGCCTGGCACGCGCCCGAGTTGTAGGCGCCGAGAGCCTCGCGGGTCCCCCCACATCGAGCCATCGAAGCCGCGATCAGGCGCGCGCCCGCGTCGACCACTTCCTCTTGGCAGGCGTCGGCCTCGCGCGCGCAGCGCTCGCGGTAGCTCTCGTTGCGCACGAAGCGGACACGGCTGCCGACCCCGCGAGGATGGAGCTGCACGATGCCGCGCTCACCCGCCGCGCCTTCCGCGAACGGATTGAGCCCGCTCTCACGCAGCGCCATCGCGGCGAGGAGGAACGGATCGACGTCGTGCCTCACGCCGACCCGCGCGAGCACGCGCGCGAGCGCGACGACCCGCGTGCGGCACGCCACCCGTGCTCGGCGACAATGGCCGACGTAGACGCGGCGCCCACCGCTTCGCCACACCGTGAGGCGGGCGTCGAGCGCCCGTGCGAGGGCGAGCGCCGTCGGTCCCGCGCGTTCGTCGAGCCGCGCGTTCTCTTCGGTCGTGGTCGCGTCGTCGTCGACCACGCCGGTGCTTGGTGGTGGTGTCGGGTCCTCGCCAGATTGGGCCAGCGCGTGGGACCAGCCGACGAGAACGAGCGCGATGGCGATGACGTGTCGCATGCGTTGGTTCCTCCCCCCGGTGCGGGGTGACGGGCCGGCATAGGCCAGCCCGCGACACCGCGCCAGGCGGCACCGAACGGATGTTCAGTGCCACCCAGGAGGAACCATGAACGCGTTTCAGCGACGCTCTTCGTCGTCGGACTGGTCGTCGTCGTCGTCGTCGTCGTCCGACTCGTCGTCGTCGTCGTCGTCCGACTCGTCGGCGTCGTCCGACTCGTCGTCGTCGTCCGACTCGTCGTCGTCGTCGTCCGATTCGTCGTCGTCGTCGTCCGATTCGTCGTCGTCGTCGTCGTCGTCCGAATCGTCGTCGTCTTCGTCGTCGTCTTCGTCCGAATCGTCGTCGTCGTCTTCGTCCGAGTCTTCCTCGTCGTCGTCGGACGAAGCGTCGTCGTCGTCATCCGATTCGTCGGTGGTCGCGCGCGCGCGCCTCGACTCGGTCTGCGACTCCGTCTCCGCCTCTGTCTCTGTCTCTGTCTCTGTCTCGGTCTCGGACTCGGACTCGGTCTCCGAGTCAGACTCCGAGTCCGACGCGTCGAACATCTCCGCCTGCGCGCCCTCTTCCGCCGCCTTCGCGGCCGCGTCGATGCTCTTCAAGTCCAGCGGCTCGCCCATGCGGCGCTCGAAGATCCCGCGGCTCTCCTCGTTCAGCTCGCTGAACTCCTGCAACGTCGGCAGGTCGCGCAGCGACGCCATCCCGAAGAACTCGAGGAACTGCGGCGTCGTCCCGTAGAGCAGCGGCCGCCCCGGCTCGTCCTTGCGCCCGAGGATTTTGATGAGGTTCCGGTCGCTGAGCACCTTCAGCGCCGCCCCGCTGTCCACCCCACGGATGTCGTCCACCTCGGGTCGCGTCACCGGCTGCCGGTATGCGACGATCGCGAGCGTCTCCACCTGCGCGCGCGTGAGCTTCACCGGCTTGCGAGCCACGAAGTCCCGCACGAAGACCGCGCTCGACACCGCGCTCCGGAACTGGAACCCGCCGCCCACCTCGACCAGGTGCACGCCACGCGTCGAG
>JALOQC010000279.1 GCA_025453555.1 Myxococcota bacterium
CATCCCCGAGACGAGCCCCGTCGCCGCGCCCGCCTCGGTGGCGGCAAGGTTCCCGGGCACGCACAGCGCCTGCGCGACCTTCGACGCGTCCTCATCCGCTGCTGCAAGCAGCGCGGTGCGCGTCGGGGCGGACAGCGCGGTCACGCCGGTGACGCTGCGGACGATGCGGATCTCGATCTCGACGACGTCGAGCGTGAAGGTGCCGAGTCGTGGAGGGCGCGCGGGGTGCGGCTCGGTGGCGACGATCTGCACCTCGACGCGCGCCTTCACGAGCGCGTCGCTCGCTTGCGCGGCGTCGCTGCGGAGCGGCCCCGCGCCGGGTCGGTAGGTGTCGGCGGTGATCGTGCGGAGCGCGCCCGCGCCTTCCTCGAGCACTTCGCGGATGCGGGTGAGGATCGCGGCGCTCGAGCGGATGGCCATGCGGAACCTCGGGGCGGTGTGGGGAGCGCGCGCGTCACCCGAACGGGTGAGGTCGGGAGACGGACTCGCGCGGGGCGCTCAGATGGCTACGCTGGTCCGCTGGAGGCGACGATGCGTGGCTGGACGATCGTGTTGGTGGGATGGCTTGCGGGGTGCGCCGACATCCGAGAGCAGCAGGTGCCCGTGTGCCACGACCTGCAGCCCGGAGAGATCGCAGCGCTGCTTGAGGTCGCGATGCCTCGCGACTGCGACCCGGACTTCCCAAGCGCGGTCGACTTCGTCGCGTGGCGACCCGTTGGAGGTGACGTCTCGATTGGCGGGGACATCACGACGTGTGTCTACCGCTCTGGCGACGCGCCGTTTCCGCGCGCCGAGATCGTGACGGTCAACGGCGTCCCGGTCGACGCCAACATCGTGTTGCCGACTCGCACCACGCGCGAGTGCATCGCGACCGTCTTCGAGGTGTGTATGCCGGACGGTGTCTGTGCCCGGATCGAGTGATCACTCGTAGACGATCCAGCCCGCCACGTAGACGTTGCCCGCGCCCGCCGAGCGGCGCGACTCGACCGTGAGCTCGTCCCATGTCGCCGACTGCAAGCCGGTCGCGGTCGAGAGGTCTTCGCAGTCGACGAGCAGGTCCGTGATCTCGCTCGACCACGCGGGCGTGGTATTCGTGAAGCTCACCGCGCTCGAGCTTCCCTGCGAGCTCGACGTCACGCGGAACTGACCCGTCGTCGCGCCCGTGACCCAGCCGTAGCACCGTGCCTTCACGGTGCGCGTGGTGTCGGTCGTGCGCTTCTTGCGCGCGAGGACCGGAACACCGCTTCCACCGACGACGGCCGCGTAGGTTGCGCTCGTCGAGGCGGTCGCGTACTCCGTCGACGACGTGCTCCCGCCGTCTTTGCTCCAGGGCACCGCGTGTGCGGCGAGCACTCGCGCACCGAAGGTGTCGTCGGCAACCGCGTCACGCAGCGCGTCAACACTCGCGATCGTGATCGGCTGACCGGCGCCGAGCGCGGACGTGTCGATGCCTCCCGCGCTTGCGGTCTGCTCGATGCGCGCGCGTGGGATCTCGTAGACCGCGATCGAGTGAATCTCTTCGTCACGCACGTCGACCGCGACGTCGAGCTGCACCTGAATCGCGGTCGTGCCGTAACTGCTGCGTGGCGACGCGCTCAGAGCGACAGGACTCGGGGTCTGCACGACGCCCGGCAACACCGAGACAACGTCCGAGCGCGAGACCATCGCGACGAGGTCGATCGTCGGGTAGGACGGCAGCACGTAGAGCGCGAAGCGGTACGTGTTGCTGGGCGCCTCGAGGTCGGGAACGTCGGGGCAGAACGTCGGGATCACCTGCCGACCGCGACCCGCGACCCAGTTCTGCACCGCTGCCGCACGCTGCCAGTCGGTTGACGCCACCGGGGCGCCCGCCACAATCGATGCGAACGCGAGGTCTTCGCGGAACTGAGGGACGCGCGAGAGCGGCATGGTCAGGCTCCGATGTACTCGGCCGCGTGGAGACCCGAGACGAGCGCGCTCGTGCTCGCGGACGAGCCTGCTTCACGCTTCGCGAAGACGAGCACCTTCGCGGCGTCGTATCGAACGGCCATCGCCGCGCCTCCAATCTCAGCAAGCGTGCTGCGCTCGATCTCGGTCGATGCGACGCCACCGGCAGCGAGGTTGATCGTCGATCCCGAGAGCGTGAGCCACGCGTGCGTGCCCGAGGAGCTCGACGCGGTGATGGCGAGCGGCGCTCCGACCGCGAGTGCGTCGTATCCGGCGTCCGTCGTGAGTCGCCCGCCGATCACGCAGACCGCGAAGTCCACGGTGCCTGCGGTGCCGCGCGCCGCGCGAAGGCGAACTCGAAGCGGGTACGACGTGCCGTCGCCGCGAAAGCGGATCGGGAGCGCCGCGGATGACCAGATCGCGTACCACGTCGACGCCTGCGTCAGCACGCGATCGATCGCGTTCGCGTCGTTCACGCGGTAGTTCACGAGCACCTGCCCGGAGCTGTCCGCGGAGTGCATGACGTTCGAGAGGATCCCGCGCGCCCACGCGGTGTCGACGGGGGAGTACGCGTCCCACTGCGCTGCTTCCGAGCGGATGAGTCCCTCGAAAAGCGACGTGCTCATGCCGCATACTCCCGCGCAGATTCCAAGTCCGAAGCGCTGTCAATCAAGCGATCCCCGTCTGCGTAGAAGGCGAACCGCCGCTGCGACGTCGTCAACCCAACATCGTCGTACTGAAAGAACCGAAGGTAGCGCGTGCCCGTCAACGTAGGCGCGGACGCAAAGGTCACGCGAATCTCGCTACCGCCGTCGTCGATCGCGTCCACCGTGCACGTCTGCAGTGACTGAGTCGTGGTGTCCCATATGGCCAGAGAAAGTTTGTCGCCGATCGCGTAGAAGTCACTGAGCACCGCGCCCGCTGGCGCCATGCTCGCACCGCTCGGATCGTCGAAGCTCACGGTCAGATCGTATTGGTTGCCGCTCACAACCGTCGACGACGAGACGAAGACGCTTGGCGCGTAGCCCGCCGTCTGCGCTTCGGAGACGATGAGCGTGAGCACACCCGTCTCCGTCGATAGATCCCAATCGCGGCCGATCACGAGCCCCACCGCCGGCGGCTCGTCGCCTTGTCCGATGCCGCGATCGCCCGTCAGTACGTTCGGGACTCGCGGCGACCGTAGCCCGAGCACCGAGCCGCAGAGGGCGGTGGTGAGCCACTCGGCGGATACGGCGACCTTCACGATCGAGTAGGGCCGCCCGAAGATCGCGAGCACGCGGCGCGCAACGTCGGTCGCCGCAACGACACCCCACGCAAAGCCAGCGGGGTCGAGCGAGAGCGGCGCGATCTCAAGCTTGCGCGTCGCCTTGCGCGTCGAGAGTGCGGTCACGTCGCGCACGATGATCGGCACGCCCTCGTGATCCTCGGTAACGAGCGAGTAGCCGCTCTTCACCTCGACCACGTTGATCGACCCGTCGGTCGCGTTGCGTTCCCACGTCGGAGGCTGGTCGCTCACGAGCACGTCGCCATCGTCCAGCGTGCCAGCGAGGATCGCGGTCGACGTTGGGAGCTCGAGGTAGGCGAGTCCGATCTTTCCGTCGGAGTCGAGGCGCGGAAACACGCCGTAGAGGCGGCACTCGTGCGCAACGAGCTCGTCGAGATCGACCTCGCCGCCGACGAGGTAGATGCGCGACGTGAGGTGAAGGCGACCTCCCGCAGCGCGGTCGGCGACCGCAGTCCATGACGCGAGGTCTTCGGCGGTGAGGAACGGCAGGCCGCCCGCGTTCGCGAGCTGTGGCGCAAGCCGCGTCAGCTCGTCGCGGAACGTGGCAATGGTTCCGAAGCCCACTTGCCGTCGGAACGAGATCCGCGGGAGCTGGCCGGGATACATGAATCGCACCGAATCGATGCGGATCTCGGCCCAGCCCTCGGACGCGTCAGCATCGCGAAGAGGATACCCGCCGCTTGACGGGGTGCTGCCGTCGGTCCACTCGATCTGCGCAGCGCTGTCCTCCGTGCCCGCAATCACAAGCGCAACGCTCGTGAGATCGAGCGCGGGGTAGAGCCGGAGCGCGCTGTACGTCGGCCCACCGCCGCCGAGCCCCGCGCCGCCCACGATGCCGCGCGGCACGAGTCCCTTGCCAGTTGTCCCTCCGTCGCCTGCAACAAGCACCCACGGGTGATCGGCGGTCGGATCGGCAGTCGTGTCGCCCGACGGGTCAAACACTGAGCCCTCGATGACGAAGCCCCCGGCGCCACCTGTGCCGAAGGCACCGAGCGCGAGGATCCGCGGGTTCGTCGCGTCGGGGATCCATCGAATCCCCCAGTGCCCTGACTCCTGCACCTCGCACACGATCGTCTCGGTCTCGCGCGCCACCGAGAACGCGATCTCGACCTCGACGACACCTGTCGTGCCCGCGACGACGCCCGTCGTGCCGGCTCCGCTCGTGGCGCTTGCCTGGTCGATCGCAAGCTGCAGGTCGGCGCACCACGCTTCCTGCGTGGGCCAGAAGCCATGCATGCGGATCACGGCGGTCCGCGAGCTCGTGAAATCGAGCGCGCTCGGGGTGCTCGTTTCCGCGAACCGGAAGCGGAAGAACTGCGACTCCGGGTAGTAGATGCCGCGGATCGTGGTGGGCTCGTCGAGGTCCGACGCGAGCGGCTGCTTCAACAAGCTCACGATCGAGTCGATCGTGATCGTCCACGTGCCGCCATCGTCTTCAAGCCGCGCGTCCGTTGAGCAGACGCCACGCCACACGAGTATACCGTCACCCTGGAGCGAATCGCCATCGACGTAGCGGTAGAGGTACGCGCGGCGCCCCTCGAGCGTGGTGGGTCGCGTGACCGTGACCTTCGGCGTCACGAGCTCTTCGCCGTCGCCGGTGTAGTGGTACTGCGCGATCGTCTGCCACCACCCGCGACCGCCCGTGACGTCGAGCTCGGTCGACGTCGACACGCCCGCGACGAGCATCGCTTCCGTGCCGATGTGGATCACGTCGTTGGTGTCGATGCCCTCGGTGCTCGAGACGGTGACGGTGTCGTAGCTGTCGTCGAGATCGGCAGTGAGCCACGTCCAGCGTGTGGGCTGCTGCGCGAGCCACTGGCACCAGATCTGATCTTCCTGCCGATCGACGATCGAGACGGTCATGCCGCCGGCTTCGATCTCGCCGCGCGCGATGTCGCACTCCTCCTGAATGCGCAGCCCCTCACGGAGCAAACCGTTCACGCGACGCCGCGAGATATCCGGCGACAGCCGCTCCATCTCGGGATCTGTGACCGCTTCGATGCCGAGCCCTTCGATCACGAGGCGGTATGCGGTGGTGACGCCGTAGCTCACAGACTACCTCGATTGATCGTGAGCAGTTCCACGTTGAACAAGCCGTCCCAATCCTGCATCACGCGACTCGGCTTGAAGCTCGTGCCACGCCCACGCAGCACGTGGACGCTGTTGCCGTCGTCGTCGAAGACGCCGAACGGCTCGATGCCGCGGCTGTGCTCGAAGAAGTGCTGCCAGGTCCACGGCACCGCGCTCGTCGCCTTCGCCGCGTAGACCGCTTCGAGCTCCTCGAAGGGCACCGTCCAGTCGTCGTACTTCGGCGCGACGCTGCGGGCGGTCGTGAACGTCGAGCCGTCTTCGGCTTCGGCTTGCGACGTGATGTCGTCGCCTTCGTAGCGACGCGTCCAACTCGAGCGCGCGCCCTGCGCGCTGTCGATCACGTAGTAGGGACGGCGTGTGCTCTCCGCGGAGGTGTCGAGCGTCGTCGTGCTGTTGCGTGCGAACCCGAGCGCGTCGGCCATGCGGTTTCCAGCGGCCGTGTTCGGGAACGTGAGCGTGAAGTTGGCGCCGTTCGAGATCTGATAGATGAGCGTGCCGCCCGGATTCCACCCCACGGAGAACCCGCCCGAGGCCGCGCCGCTCGCGTCGAGCGCCGCCTTGAGCGCGCCCGCGAAGTCGTCGTAGCTCCCCGCGCCGAGCACGCTCGAGAGGTCCGAGTGGCAGTAGGTGCCGGTCGTGATCGACACGCTCGCCGTGCCGAGGTTGCCCGTCACCGAGAGCGTCATCGTGCCGATTCGCGCGACGTTCCAGCCGCTCTCGATCCGATGCGTCATCCGAACCGCCGAGAGCGCGCGCGCTCCGCACGCTGCTGCATGCGCCCGAGCTCCGCTTCCGAGACCGGCGCGTTGAAGTTGATCACGGTCGTGCCACCGCCACCGCCGCCGCCGCCGCCACCAACCGCTTCGGGCCGCGCGGCACGCGCGCCACCGCCGCCACCGCCACCGCCACCGCCGCCCGACGAGAGCGCCGCTCCCGCGCCACCCAGCGCACCCGCGATCGCGAAGTGCATCGCGGCCTCCGCAGCTTTTGCGGCCGCATTGGGCTGGTTCGTGATGGCGGAACCAATGGCCTCCGCGGTTGCAGCGAGACCCTTGTACGTGGATTGGATCGCAAAGCCCTTCGACCACTCGGCGAGCGCCGTCTTGAAGCTCTTGCCGAACGACTCGTTGCTTTCGCGCTGCAGCTCGGCGATGCGCTGGCCGATGTCGGCGATCCCTTCGAGGCCCTTCTGGCTCCTCGACGTGATCTTGATACGCCGCTCTTCGAGCTCGTTCTGCGTTCGCTGGTACTCGGTGTTCTCCTTCGCCGACTGCACGAGCTTTTGCCCGCGCATCTCCTCTTCGAGCGCTGCGTTCGCGGCGGCTTCAGAGGCTTTCGTGTTCGCCGCGATTTGCATCTCGCGGATCGCAAGGATCTCTTGCTCGACGAGCCTCCGCCGCTCGAGCTCCTTCAGGCCGGCAGCGTCCTGAGCGGCGGCCTCTGCGGCGATGTCGAGGATCTGTTGCTCGAGCTGAAGCTGCTTGTCTTTCGCGACACGGAGCTGTTCTTCGCGCTCGCGACGTCGTTCGTCGGCACCGTCGTTGCGCATGTCGCGGATCGCCTGCGCACGGTTGGATTCCTGCTCGGCGAGCTCTTTCGCGCGCGCAGCTTCGGCCCGTGCGACGGCTGCGCCGGCACCGGCAGCCATGTCGCCGGCATCGCGCTGAGCAGCGTTCAACGCGGCGCGAAGCTGACGAATCTGCTCCTCGGCACCCGCAAAACCTCCGCCCGTCGTGAACTCGGCCCCGAGACCGCGCCCGCGCTCCAACGCAGCTTCGGCGCGACGCACCTGGGTTTGCAGGCCGATCACCCGCTCTCGGGCAGCACCCAGCCGAATCTGTTGCTCTTCGATCGAGAGCAACCCCATCGCCGCTTGCGCGTACTCGTTCGTCGCGTTGCGTGCGTCGCGCATCGCGTCCGCCAAGGACGACACCACCTCACGGTTCCGGTCCATGACGCGCGACGCGCTCGCCGCCTCGGTGCCGACACCCGAGAACAGGTTCACGATCGCGGGCAACAGGTTGCCCACCAGCGCGAGCCCGATGCCCAGCGGACCGAGGGCGGCGCCCATCGTCACGGCGCTGCCACCAGCCATCGCGAGCGCGGTGCCGAGCTGACGTGTCGCCGGGATCGACGTCAGGGCCGTGTAGCCCATCTCCGACACGCTGTTGACGAGCATGCCGACTTCGCGGCCCGTCTTCTTCGACTGATCGGAAAGGAACCCCGCTGCCTTCCCGGCTGACGTCTGCGCGGTCGACGCGTCGGATGCTGCTGCGCTCGCGCGTCGCGTCGCTTCCTCGACCTCGTTGGTTGCGGCCTTCGCCTTCTTCGCGCTCTTCGTGGCGTCTTCCCACGTGCGCGCGTAGCTCTGCCCCGTCTTCGTCGCGGCGCGCTCGATGTCGTCGAGCGCCTTGACGGCCTGCTTGGAGTCGATCTCGAAGCTCGAGCGGTAGACATCGTCGGACATGCGTCACCGCCTCCGTCGCACGCTTCCCTGCGATGTCGCCTCTTCGGCCTTGCGCTTGGCGTCGCGCTTCTTGGCTTCGTCCTCGGCGCGAGCGTTGAGTGCACGCCGCAAGGCGCGATCGTAAAACGCCACCGCTTCGTACTCCGCGTTCGACAGATGCATCGGAAGCAACGACGCGACGTGAGCGACTGGCGCATCTCCGACGCGCGCTTGCCCATGAAGGTTCTGCGTCTCGCCCACTCCAGGGGTCACGTACGACCGCCAAGGACACCCCTCGGGTCGTGCGCCACACTCGCGCTCGATGACCTCGGCGACGCGATCGGCGGCGCGAGCAATGGTCTCGGCCTTCGTGAAGGCGACAACGTTGGGGATCTCGCCCTCGCACGTGCAGCGCCACGCGGCACGCCAGAGCGGCGCCTCTTCAGGGGTGCCGCCCCGCGCTCGCATCAGGGCTGTGCGGAGAGCTCCGGCGCGCTCGCGGTTTCTGCCGCAGGGAGGGAGATGTCCGTACGCGCCGTCAAGACGGACAGCCATGAAGGCGACAGCGGCCAGAGCCCCCTCCAGGCTTTTCCCAAGTGGCCACGCGCGTACGCGAGCGACCCGATGTCCTCGATCTCTGCGGGCGTCACGTCGAGATCGTCGAGCTCCGCGTCCGTCCAACGTCGGAACGGGTCCGACGTCGACGGCTTACGAACGGGCGCGCCAGGTCGCTCGATCGCGATCACGCCGCACTCGAACGCACGAAGCAATGGCTCGTGTACACCCATCGAGATCGAGGGTGCGACGTACTCGCGCCACGCGCGGAGCCCGATGCTCGCGACCACAAAGATCGTGGGCGTGCGGCCTGGGAAGAGCACCGCGTGCTCGGCTTCACGACTCGCGCGAGCCCACTTCTCGACGCCCCACTCGGGCCGGCGTTGCGCTTGCGTAGCGTGGACGTCGAGCGCGGGATCGGCGATCGAGATCGTTCGGAGCGGTGTCGTCATCGTGCCTCTAAATCCGTCCCGTATCAGCCCATGAAGTGGAAGCGGAGCGCGCTGCGCTCCATCTCGCTCGACGCGTCGTCCGTCGCGCCGTCGTTGGTCGCTTCGAACGAGAGCTGCTGGTACGCGAGCCCGTCCTGATCGACGCGCTGAAC
>JALOQC010000280.1 GCA_025453555.1 Myxococcota bacterium
AAGTGGAGGCGACCGGGAGGCGGGGACGCGCCGCCGCCCTCGCACGCGACGAGCGCGAGCGCGAGCAGTCCGAGGGCGCGATGCACCGAGGGTTTTCGCATGGCGGCGCACCCTAGCCGGAGGCCCCCAGCGCGGCAACGAGCGCGTCTGCGAGCCGCGCCACGAGTCCCCGAGCGAGCACGCGGCTTCGCGAAGCGGGGCGTGCGGTCTCCACGGCCTCGACACGACGGTGCCGAACCCACCGCTCCGCACCCCGCATGCACCGACATCTCGGTACGCGTTCCGCCCACGTTTCGCGAGGCTTGCGGCGTCGCGCGCGCACGTGTTAGCGCGGTCGTCCACACGCAGGAGGAGAGCCATGAGTGACGAACGAAAGTGCCCGTTCCACGGGGCGCAGGCGACGCTGGGGACGCGATCGAACCGCGACTGGTGGCCCAAGCAGCTCCACCTCGGGATGCTCCACCAGAACCCGCCCGCCGGAAATCCGATGGACGAGGGGTTCTCCTACGCCGACGCGTTCCGCTCGCTCGACTACGCGGCGCTGAAGGCCGATCTGCGTGCGCTGATGACGGACTCGCAGGACTGGTGGCCGGCCGACTGGGGTCACTACGGCGGCCTCTTCATCCGCATGGCGTGGCACAGCGCGGGCACCTACCGGATCAGCGACGGTCGCGGCGGCGCCGCCTCCGGCACCCAGCGCTTCGCGCCGCTCAACAGTTGGCCGGACAACGGCAACCTAGACAAGGCGCGCCGACTGCTCTGGCCGATCAAACAGAAATACGGCGCGAAGATCTCGTGGGCCGATCTGATGATCCTCGCGGGCAACGTCGCGATCGAGTCGATGGGTCTGCCCATGTTCGGCTTCGCGGGGGGTCGCGAGGACGTGTGGGAGCCCGAGCAGGACATCGACTGGGGCCCGGAGACGACGTGGCTCGGCGACGAACGCTACAGCGGCGATCGCGAGCTGATGGATCCGCTCGGCGCGGTGCAGATGGGCCTCATCTACGTGAACCCCGAGGGCCCGAACGGCGAGCCCGATCCGGTGAAGTCGGGGCGCGACGTGCGCGAGACCTTCGCGCGCATGGCGATGAACGACGAAGAGACGGTCGCGCTCGTCGCGGGCGGGCACACCTTCGGCAAGGCGCACGGCGCGGGCGATCCGGCGCTCGTGGGACCGGAGCCGGAGGGCGCGCCGCTCGAGCAGATGGGGCTCGGCTGGAAGAACGCGTTCGGTACCGGCAAGGGCGTGCACACCACGACGAGCGGTATCGAGGGCGCGTGGAAGCCGAACCCGACGCGTTGGGACAACGGCTACTTCGACATGCTCTTCGGTTACGAGTGGGAGCTCGTGAAGAGCCCGGCCGGCGCGTGGCAGTGGCTCGCGAAGGACGTGAAACCCGAGCACATGATCCCGGACGCGCACGATCCGTCGAAGAAGGCGCGGCCGATGATGACGACCGCGGATCTCTCGCTCCGCTTCGATTTGATCTACGAGCCGATCTCGCGTCACTTCCACGCGAACCCGAAGGCCTTCGCCGACGCGTTCGCGCGCGCGTGGTTCAAGCTCACGCACCGCGACATGGGTCCGCGCGCGCGTTACCTCGGGCCCGAGGTTCCGTCCGAAGAGCTGATCTGGCAGGACCCGGTCCCGGCGGTCGATCATGCGCTCGTCGACGCGGCGGACGTCGCGTCGCTGAAGAAGACGTTGCTCGCGTCGGGCCTCTCGGTCGCGGAGCTCGCGGAGACCGCGTGGGCGTCGGCGGCGACGTTCCGCAACTCCGACAAGCGCGGCGGCGCGAACGGCGCGCGGATTCGCCTCGCGCCCCAGAAGGACTGGGAGGCGAATCGGCCCGCGCAGCTCGCGAAGGTGCTCGCGGCGCTGGAGACGATCCGCGCGGACTTCGCGAAGGGCGGCAAGAAGATCTCGCTCGCGGATCTGATCGTGCTCGGCGGCTGCTCGGCGGTGGAGCAGGCCGCGAAGAACGCGGGCGTCGAAGTGACGGTGCCGTTCACGCCGGGCCGCACGGACGCGTCGCAGGAGCAGACGGATGTCGAGTCGTTCGCGCCGCTCGAGCCGCGGGCGGACGGCTTCCGCAACTTCGCCAAGCCGGGCGCGGCCGCGAACGCGGAGGAGCACCTGCTCGATCGTGCGCAGCTCCTCGGGCTCACCGCGCCCCAGCTGACCGCGCTCGTCGGCGGTCTGCGGGTGATGGGGGTCGGCGGCTCCAAGCACGGCCTCTTCACCTCGAAGGTCGGCGCGCTCACGAACGACTTCTTCGTGAACGTGCTCGACATCGCGACCGAGTGGACGCCGTCGGGAGAAGGCACCTACGAGGGCCGCGACCGGAAGTCCGGCGCGGTGAAGTGGACGGCGACGCGCGCCGATCTCGTCTTCGGATCCAACTCGCAGCTCCGCGCGCTGAGCGAGGTCTACGCGAGCGCAGATGCCCACGAGAAGCTCGTGCGCGACTTCGTGGCCGCGTGGAATCACGTGATGATGGCGGATCGATTCGACGTTTGAACCGATCGCATTCCAGGAGACGAAGCCCTCGTCGACTCGGCGAGGGCTTCGTCGTGCCGGCGAGTGTGCCCACGGTTCCCGGTGCATCCGCGAGATCGGGCGGGCGACGGCTCGGACTCGCGCGTGTCGAAGGTGCCTTCGCGGCATGACGTCGCGCTCGCACCCGCGCCCATCGCTGTCATGCTCGCGCCCATGACGAAGACCTTGCTCGTGACGGGAGCGACCTCGGGGTTCGGACGCGCGACGGTGGAGCGTTTCGTGGCGGGAGGCTGGCGCGCGGTCGCGTGCGGCCGCCGTGCGGATCGACTCGACGAGCTCGTGCGTGCGCACGGCGAAGCGAACGTGTGCCCGTGCGTCTTCGACGTGCGCGACGAGGCCGCCATGCGCGCCGCGATCCACGCCCTCCCCGCGCCCTTCGACGCGCTCGATCTGCTCGTGAACAACGCGGGGCTCGCGCTCGGCACCGCGCCCGCGCAGCGCGCGGATCTCGCGCAGTGGAAGCAGATGATCGACACGAACGTGACCGCGCTCGTGACGCTCACGCACACGCTCTTGCCGCGCCTCGTCGCGCGTCGTGGTGCGATCGTGAACGTGAGCTCGATCGCCGCGACCTACCCGTACCCGGGCGGCAACGTGTACGGCGGCACCAAGGCGTTCGTCTCCCAGCTCTCGCTCGGGTTGCGCTCGGATCTGCACGGGACGGGCGTGCGTGTGACCTCGATCGAGCCGGGCCTCGCGGAGACCGAGTTCACGCTCGTCCGCACGGGAGGTGATCGCGGCGCCTCCGACTCGCTCTACGCGGGCGCGCATCCGATGACCGGCGCGGACATCGCGGAGTCGATCTGGTGGGTCGCGAACCTCCCGCCGCACCTGAACGTGAACCGCCTCGAGCTGATGCCGGTGAGCCAATCGTTCGCGGGCTTCCAGATCCACCGCCAACCGGGAGACCCAGCGTGAGCGACGACGTCATCCGCGCCGCCCTGCAACGCCACGACTTCGATGCCGCGTGGCCGCTCGTCGGTCGCGCGCGGGACCTGAAGCTTCGTCTGGAGCTCGAAGCGTTCGTCTCCGAGCGCCTCACGAAGCTCACGCTGACGGAGCTCGAGGCGCGGTGGACGAGCGCAAGCAAGGGACGACGCATGCTCTTCGACGAGCTCGGTCGTCGGCTCCTTGCTCCACGACCCGACGAGGCGCGCGCGGTGCTCGCTCGGCTGCGCGCCGCGCACCCGACGGACGCCATGCTGACGAACCTCGCGATTACCACGGACGCCGCCGAAGACGACGAGCTCGTGCGCGCGCTCGCGGATCGCGCGCTCGGTCGCGTGGCTGCGTTTGCGCTCGTCCGTCGCGGCGCCTTCGAGACGCTGGAGCAACTCGCGCGCACCCGCGGAGGTCTCGGCGAGTACCGCGTACGAGATGTCGTCGAAGCCTGCCGACCCCGCTCGGAGGCGGCGCGTTGGGCGGTGCGCCTCGCGCTCTCGCTCGACGATCCACGCTGGCTCGCGCCGATGCTCCAGCACCTCGAGGTCGAAGGAGAGGTCGTCGAAGCCGCGCTCCGACGCGAGGACGCGCAGGTCTGGGAGCATGCGATGCGACACGCGGCGCGCGTGCGCGACCCCTTCACGCTCCTCCTGCGCGGCGTACGTCACGCCAAGGCCGAGGTCCGACGCGCCGCCCTGCGCGCAGCGCTCGCAGCCCCCGACCCTCGCCTGCTGCCGGACGTGCTTCCGTTGCGGGACGACCCCGACGCATGGGACGAGCGCTACAACCCCGAGCCCGTCTCCGAGCTCGCGCGACGCTTCGTGGCCGCGGTCGGAGGGTGAGCGTCTCGTCTCCGCGCTCGCGCGACGCCGCGGTCGGAGGGTGAGCGTCTCGTCTCCGCGCTCGCGCGACGCCGCGGTCGGAGGGTCAGCGTCTCGTCTCCGAGCTCGCGCGACGCCGCGGTCGGAGGGTGAGCTCTCCGCGTTCGCGAGAGCGCCGTCGCCGCGATGCGTGGGTGGACGGCGCGGTTCGACGAGCCCGATCACCCAGCTTCCGGTCCATCCGCTTTCGATCCACCCTCTGCTCATGATCCCGCTGCTCACGCGCGAGGAGGTCCGCGCGCTCGACGCTCGCGCCATCGCGGGAGGTGTCTCGGGCCTCGTGCTGATGGAGAACGCCGGTCGCGGCGCAGCGGACGCGATCCTCGCGCGTCTCGAAGCGAACGCGCGGGTGCTCTGCCTCGGCGGCCCCGGCCAAAACGGTGGTGACGCGTGGGTCGTCGCGCGGCACCTCGCGTGCGCGGGCGTCGCGGTGCGCGCCGTGCTGATCGGTGATCCGTCGAAGGTGCGCGGCGACGCGCGGCCGAACCTAGACGCGCTGGCGCACGTGGGCGTGCCGCTCGAGGTGTGCGCGCCGAACGAGGTCGCGCTCGACGACGCCACGTGGATCGTGGACGGCCTCTTCGGCACCGGCCTCGATCGCGCGATCGAGGGCGCGCTCGCGGAGCTCGTACGTCGCCTCGACGCGCATCCGGCGTCGATCGTCGCGCTCGATCTGCCGAGCGGCGTCGACGCAAGCACGGGCGCGATCCTCGGCGTCGCGCCGCGCGCGACCTTCACGGTGACCTTCGCCGCCCACAAACGCGGCCTCTGGCAATACCCCGGCCGCGCGCACGTCGGTGAGCTCGTGCTCGCGTCGATCGGTGTCCCCGCGCCGCGCGATGCGCTCGCGATGCTGGTCGAGGACGACGACGTCGCGCGCCTCTTGCCGCGTCGCGCGCCCGACTCCCACAAAGGCCGCGCCGGCCACGTGCTCGTGATCGCGGGCGCGCCGGGGAAGACGGGCGCCGCGCTGCTCGCGGGACACGGCGCGTTGCGCGGCGGCGCAGGCCTCGTGACGATCGGCTCGCGCGCACCCGATGCGATCGACGCCAAGGTGGTCGAGCTGATGAGCGCCCCCGTCCGCGACGTCGCGTCCGCGTTCGCGGCGCTCGATCGCAAAGACGCCGCAGTGCTCGGACCGGGCCTCGGCACCGACGAGGACGCGCGCGCGCTCGCGCTCGGCTTCGCTACGCGCGCCCCCGCGCCGACCGCGATCGATGCCGACGCGCTCACCGCGCTCGCGGACGACGTCGCGTGTCTGCGAGGCGGACCTCCGCGCGTGCTCACGCCGCATCCCGCAGAGGCCGCGCGGCTGCTGCACGCGTCGACGGAGGATGTGCAGCGCGATCGGTACGAGAGCGCGCGCGTGCTCGCGGAGCGCTCCGGTCAGGTCGTCCTCCTCAAGGGCGCGGGCAGCGTGATCGCGAGCCCCGACGGACGCCTGCGCGTGATCGCGGCCGGAACGCCCGCGCTCGGAGTGGCGGGAACCGGCGACGTGCTCGCGGGACTCGTGGGCGCGCTGCTCGCCGAGGGCCACGACACCTTCGACGCCGCGTGGGCGGCCGCGCATCTCCACGCGCGCGCGGGCGAGCGGGCCGCCGCCGGTCGCGATCGCGGGCTGCTCGCGCGGGAGGTGGCCGATGCGCTCCCGGCCACGCTGGACTCGCTCCGCGCGTCACGCGCCGTCTGACTCCGCGACGACACGGACGATGACGACCTCGAACGTCACGACATCACGACCTCGACGATCGTGCTCGACGATCACCGCTCGACGATCACGACACCCACGCCGCGCGCCGAACGACGAACCGCACGAAAGCACAGGCCCGACATGTCCCGCGTCCTCACCGAGCTCGTGGAGCTCCTCGCGCTCGAGAAGATCGAAGAGAACCTCTTCCGCGGCCAGAGCCAAGACCTCGGCTGGGGCGCGGTCTTCGGTGGTCAGGTGCTCGGCCAAGCGCTCTCCGCCGCCGTGCAGACCGTCCCCTCCGATCGCCAAGCGCACTCGCTGCACGCGTATTTCCTGCGCCAAGGCGCGGTCGACAAACCGATCGTCTACGACGTCGATCGCATCCGCGACGGCTCGTCGTTCACCACGCGCCGCGTGGTCGCGATCCAGAACGGCCAAGCGATCTTCAACCTCGCGGCCAGCTTCCAGAAGCACGAGGACGGGTTCGAGCATCAGGACACGATGCCGGAGACTCCTCCGCCCGAGGACGTGCCCACCGAGCAAGAGCGGATGAAGGGCTACGCCTCGCGGCTGCCGAAGCTCCTGCGCGAGCGCGCGCTCGCCGAGCGCCCCTTCGAGCTGCGTCCGGTGAGCGAAGGCGAGTACGACCCGTTCCTGCCGGGCGAACAAGCGCCCTACCGTCGCGTGTGGCTCAAGACGATCGCGACGCTCCCCGACGACGACGCGCTCCACCGCTACCTGCTCGCGTACGCGAGCGACTACGCGTTCCTCACGACCTCGTTGCTCCCCCACGGCGTCACGTGGCTAACCCCGGGGATGCAGGTCGCGAGCCTCGACCACGTGATGTGGTTCCACCAACCCTTCCGCGTCGACGAGTGGCTCCTCCACGTCGTCGACAGCCCACGCGCCGCGGGCGCCCGCGGGCTCGTGCGTGGGCGCGTCTTCACGCGGGACGGACGATTGGTCGCCTCGACCGCGCAGGAGGGGCTGATCCGCCAGCGGCCCCAGACCTGACCCGCGGCCTCCGACGACGCGGTCGCCCGGAGTCGACGAGGTCCGGCGGGCCCACGACGAGCGTGAGCCTTCGCGCGCGATCGGTGTAAGCTGCGGGACCGATGGCGGAACCCAGCCGAGCCTCACGACCCGACGACCCCGAAGGTCTCGTCGGCACCGTCGTCCACGGCAAGTACCGCATCACCGACGTCCTCGGCGCAGGCGGGATGGGCCGCATCTACCGGGCGGAGCAGATGCCGCTCGGACGTCCCGTCGCGCTCAAGGTGCTCCACCAGGAGCTCGACGCGAAGAAGGACAAGGGCGACTTCCAGAAGCGCTTCCTCCTCGAAGCCGCCACCTGCGCGAAGCTCACCCACCCGAACATCGTGGTCGTCTACGACTACGGCCGCCTCGACGAGGTCTCGCCCCGCGAGGCGTACTTCATGGCGATGGAGTTCGTGGAGGGCGAGACCCTTCACGAAGCTCTCGCCGCCGAAGGCGTGTTCGCGCCCCCGCGCGCGATGCGCATCGCCCGCGAGATCGCGCGCGGCCTGCGCGAAGCTCACCGACAAGGCGCGGTCCACCGCGATCTGAAGCCCTCGAACGTCATGCTCACGCAGGGCGGCGAAGGCGAAGGCGTGAAGGTCCTCGACTTCGGCCTCGTGAAGCTCATCCGCGACGACAGCGAAGTGATGACGCGCGAGGACGTCTTCATCGGATCGCCGCGTTACATGGCGCCCGAGCAGATCCATCGCGCGCCGGTCGACGGCCGCGCGGATCTCTACGCGCTCGGCATCATCCTCTACCAGATGCTGACCGGGCACGTTCCTTTCGAGGGCGAGAACCCCGTGCAGACCTTGATGGGTCACGTGAGCGAAGCGGTCCCGCCGCTCCGTCCGCCGCCCGGCACCGAGCTCCCGCCGGGTCTCGAGGCGGTGGTGATGCGCTGCCTGGAGAAGGATCCGGACCGACGCTTCCCGAACGCGGACACGCTGATCCACGCGTTGCAAGACGTCGCGGGCGGCGCGCTGGTCTCGAGCGAGAGCTCGTACTCGAGCGGCATCCGCAGCGGCGCGGTACCTACCGATCCGCCGACCGTCGCGGGACGTCGGCCGATGCGCGCCGAGCCGACCCCGACGCCCTCCCCCGCGGTCGCGGCGAGCGAGGTCGCGCCGAGCGGCGGTCCGAGCACTGGCATCAAGGTCGGCATCTTCGTGGGCGCGATCGCGATCGGCGGCGCCGCGGCGTTCTTCGCGCTCCGCAAAGACGAACCCGCGGACACGCCCAGCGTCGCCACGCCACAGCCCACCGAGCCCACCGAGCCCACGGAGCCCACCGCGGATCCGACGATGGCGACCGAAGCGCCGGGCGCGCGCACCTTCACGCTCTTCGTGGAGAGCGAGCCGAGCGGCGCCGCGCTCTTCCGCGGCGACGAGCGCCTCGGCACCACGCCCACGCAGGTGCTCCTCGATCCCGCGGCCCTCTCGACGGATCCCGCGCGCTTCCGCCTCGAGCTCGACGGCCACGAGGACTACGCGTGGACACAGGGCCCGGCGGCGTCGGACCTCACGATCCGCGGCGAGCTGCAGCCGCGCCGGAGCGTGAGCACGATGCGCCGCTCGACGATGGCGAGCGAGATGGCCGCCAGCCCAGCCGACGTGATGATCAAGACGAGCCGCTGAGCGGGGTTCGTCGGCGTGGAACAGCGTCGAGCACGCCGACCACCCCGGTCACGTCGTCGCCGGTCACGTCGACGACCACGTCAACGACCACGTCAACGACCACGTCAACGACCACGTCAACGACCACGTCAACGACCACGTCAACG
>JALOQC010000689.1 GCA_025453555.1 Myxococcota bacterium
GAATCCGTGCAAGTGCCTCAGGCGTCGGCGGGCGCGCGTGGGTAGGCCCGCGCGCTCGTGACCTCGACCTGAACCCGGCAGCCCGGCTCCACGTTCTTCAAGAGGCTGCTCCGCCGCGGGAACTGCGCGACGAGCGAGCCCGCACCGTCCACCAGCGCGTGCACGCGCACGCGATCGCCGAGGGTCACCACGCGCTCGACCGTCGCGATGCCCGCGTCCTCGCGCCAGAGCTTCACGTCGTAGGAGCGCACCACGAGGCGCGCGTGTCCGTCGGGGGCGCCGACCTTCGCGTGCAGCGCGCCGACGCGGGCCTCTCCGTTCGCGATTTCGGCCGGGAAGACGTTCACCTCGCCCACGAAGCCCGCGACGAACTCGGTGCGTGGCTCGTCGAGGATCTCGCTCGGCGTGCCGAGCTGCTCGAGGCGGCCTCGGTGGATCACGAGCACCCGATCGGAGACGGAGAAGGCCTCGTCCTGATCGTGGGTGACGAAGATCGACGTCACGCCGACCTCGTCGTGCAGACGCCGCAGCCACTCGCGCAGCTCTTCGCGCACCTTCGCGTCGACCGCGCCGAAGGGCTCGTCGAGCAGCAGCAGCTTCGGCTCCGGCGCGAGCGCGCGCGCGAGGGCGACGCGCTGACGTTGTCCGCCCGAGAGCTGCGAGGGGTAGCGCCCGCCGAGACCGCCGAGACCGACGAGGTCGAGCAGCTCGTTCGCGCGCTTGCGCGAGGTCGCCTTCGGCACGTTGCGCACGTCGAGCCCGAACGCGACGTTCTCCTCCACGGTGAGGTGACGAAAGAGCGCGTAGTGCTGGAACACGAAGCCGATCGCGCGCGCGCGCGCGTGCACGTGGGTCGCGTCGACGCCGTCGAAGAGCACGCGGCCTTCGTCGGGCGCCTCGAGCCCCGCGAGGATCCGGAGGATCGTGCTCTTGCCGCTGCCGGACGGACCGAGGAGCGCGACGAGCGAGCCGCTCTCGACCTCGAACGAGACGTCGTCGACCGCGACGAAGTCTCCGAAGCGCTTCTTCAGGTGCTCTACGCGGATGCTCATGTGCTCTTCCTGCTTTCCGTCTTCGGGGTCTTGGGTAGAGACCCCTCCACTGGGCCAAGCCCAGTGGAGCCTCCGAGACCCGCGCGACCGCGCGTGCTCACTTCGTTCGCCCGAGGGCGCGGGCGCGTCGATGCTTGAGGTGCTCGAGCAACGCGAGCAGCACCACGCTGATCGCGCCGAGCACGAGGGCCATGCCGTAGCCGCCCGCGAGCGCGCGCTCTTCGACGGCGTCGTGGATGAAGGTGGTCGCGGTCTGGGTCTGGCCGGAGATGCTGCCGCCGAGCACGAGCACTGCGCCGAACTCGCCGAGCGCACGCGCGGCGGTCATGAGCAGGCCGTAGCCGAGCGCGACGCGCACGTTCGGGAACGTCACGCGCCAGAACGTCTGCCACGCGGAGGCGCCGAGCGTCGCGGCGGCTTCTTCTTCGCTCGTGCCGATCACGAGGCCGGGGAACGCGTAGACGATCTTCCAGTCGAGCGCTTCGAGCACCGGGGCGAGCACGCCTTCGCGGCCCACCAAGAGCAGGAACGCCAGACCGATCATCACGGGAGACACCGCGAGCGGGAGATCCGCGAGCGCGCCGAGGAGGCCGCGCCCGACGAAGCGGTGACGCACGAGCGCGATCGCGCCGATCGTGCCGACGAACGCGTTGATGACGACGGCGATCGCGACGAGCGCGATCGACATGCCGAGCGCTTCGAGCGCGGGGGGAGCGAGTACCGCCGAGAGCACCTCGCCGAGCCCGAGCCGCGAGACCTCCGCGACGAGCGCGCCCATCGGGCCGAGCAACACGATGGCCAGGTAGAGCACGACGACCGCGCCGAGCGCGAGGCGTCCCGCGGCGAGACGGTCTCCGCGGGTGTCGCGCGCGTCGAGCTTCGCCGCTTCGATCGCGATCGCGGGAGCACGGACGTCTCGTTCAGCTCTCATGGCGCGCGCCCACCTTTCGTTCGATCCACGTGGCGCCGACGTAGAGCGCGAGCGCGAACACGAGCAACACGGTCGACACCGCGGCCGCCGCGCGCGGGGCGCCGCTCTCGATCTCGCCGAAGACGTACACGGGCGCGGTCAACGTCTCGAAGGGGATGTTGCCGGCGATGACCACGATGGATCCGAACTCTCCGATCGCGCGTCCGGTCGAGCGGATGCCAGCGGAGAGCGCGGCCGGCAGGAGCGCGGGAAAGAACACCGTACGGAACACGCGCCACGGGCCCGCGCCGAGGACGATCGCAGCTTCTTGATCGCTGCTTCTTCTTCGGCGACGTCGATCTCCGCCAGCACCGGCTCGACCGCGCGGACCACGAAGGGCAGCGTCACGAAGAGCAGCGCGAGCACGATGCCGGGCTTGGCGAAGACGATCTCGACGTCCCACGCGGCGAAGGTCGTCCCGACGAGCGAGCTCGGCCCGTAGAGCACTGCGATCATCACGCCCGCCACGAGCGTCGGCACCGCGAGCGGCAGATCCACGAGCGCGGAGAGCGCGCCGCGACCGGGGAATCGGTAGCGCGTGAGCACCCACGCGGTGGCGGTCCCGAAGAGCACGTTCAGCGCGCCCACGAGCACGCCGGTGCCGAGCGTGAGCACGAGCGCGTCGCGTGCGACCTCGTCGGTCACGCGCTCGACGAAGACGGCCGGACCGTCCGCGAAGGCGAGCACCACGAGGGTCGCGAGCGGGATCGCGACGAGCACGAGCACGTACGCGAGGGCGAGGCCGCGCAGCGCGCGCTGACCGGGCCCCGGGAGCAGAGCGTCGGCGGTGCGCATCCGATCACCGCCGTCCGCGTTCGAGCGCGCGGTCATACGCCGCACCGTCCGCGAACACGTCGCGTCGCACGGCGTCCCAGCCGCCGAGATCCTGCACCGTGAAGAGATCCTCCACGCGCGGGAAGCTGGCCTCGACCTCCGCCGCGACGGAGTCGAGCACGGGGCGGAAGCCGTGCCGCGCGAACACGCGTTGCGACTCCGGCTCGCGGAGGAACTCGATGAGCGCGCGCGCCGACTCGCTGCTGCGGTGTCGCGTCGCGTACGCGTCGACCACCGCGATGGGGTTGTCGATGCGCACGGTCGAGCGTGGGATCACCACGTCGTAGCGCTCGCCCTTCGCGCGCGCGGCCGCGATCTCGTTCTCGTACGTGATGATCGCGTCGCCCACGCCGCGCTCGAAGGTGAGCATCGAGTCGCGCGCGCCGCGGTCCATGATCTTCACGCGGCGCAGCACCGACGCGACGAAGCCCACCGCGGCGTCGCGATCGTTCGCCGGCACTCCCGCGTGCCCTCGCATCGCGGCGCCGTAGAGCGCGAGCACGTTCCACATCGCGCCGCCGCTCGTGCGCACGTTCGGCGTGAGCACCTCGACGTCCTCGCGCGCGAGGTCCGCCCAGTCGCGGATGTTCTTCGGGTTCCCTTCGCGCACCCCGATCACGACGACCGAGCGCGTGACCATCCCGCCGAACGCGTCGTTCGTGTAGTCGTGCGTGACGAGGTTCGCCTCGCGCAGCGTGTCCACGTCCGGCGCGAGGGAGAGCGCGGCGACGTCCGCCTCGAAGCCACCGACGATCGCGCGGGCCTGCGCGCCGCTGCCCAGGTACGACTCGCGCACCTCGATCGTGCGTCCGGTCCGCTCGCGCCAGCGCGCGACGAAGCCCGGAAGGAGCTCCGCGTACGCTTCCCGCGGCGTGGTGTAGGCCCCGAGCGTGAGGGTGTCGGTCGACGCCTCGCCAGGCTCGGAGCCTCCGCAGCCGACGCCGTTCAGGAGCGCGCCGAGCGCGAAGAGGGTGGTCACGAGGCGTGCCGTCATGACCGCGCCCCGAGCACCTTCCGTGCTCGGCGCGGAGCCCGCGGATTTCGCGGGCGAGGCGACGTTCCGTGACCCGTGACGGAATCGCACCGTGTTTCGAGACGGGAAGCCGTGAGCGGTCACGGCGCCGCCTCCGAGCCCGACCGCGCGTGAGGACTCGATCGATCGGTTCGAGAAGT